>SFFS01000254.1 GCA_004557805.1 Clostridiales bacterium
AGAACAATGTTTTCGGTACGCTGAACGCCGCCGACGCGGCGGAAAAGTACGGCGTGAAGAAGTTTATCCTCATTTCCACCGACAAGGCTGTGAACCCCACAAACGTTATGGGCGCGAGCAAGCGGCTGTGCGAGATGATCGTGCTCAGCCGTGGGGGCGGCGGCACGAGCTTTGCCGCCGTGCGCTTTGGAAACGTGCTCGGTTCCAACGGCAGCGTGGTGCCGCTGTTCCGCAGCCAGATTGAGGCGGGCGGCCCGGTGACGCTGACCGATAAGCGTATCGTGCGCTATTTCATGACGATTCCCGAAGCGTCGCGGCTGGTGCTGACGGCGGGCGCGATGGCCGCGCGGGGCGAGCTGTTCGTGCTGGATATGGGCAAGCCCGTGCGCATTCTGGAGCTTGCCGAGCGGATGATCCGCATGTCCGGATTTCAGCCGTATGAGGATATCGACATCATCGAGACGGGCCTGCGCCCCGGCGAAAAGCTGTATGAGGAACTGCTGATCCGCACGGAAGAAATGGACCGGACGGAGAACGAGAAAATTTTCATTGAACGGGACAGGCCGCCGGAGCGCGAGGAGGTGGCGCGGAAGCTTGCCGCGCTGCGCGCCGCGCTGGAGGCGGGCGACGATCCCGACTCTGTGCGCGAGGCGCTGCGCACGGCGGTGCCCACGTATCACAGCCCGGAGGAAGTGAACCGGGCCGCCGAGCAGGCGGAAGAAATGAGAGACGCGCGCACGGGATTGAGCGCCTGAAAACAAAGAAAAAACGAGCGCGGGAACCTTTTGCGAAAGAGGTTTCCGCGCTTTCTTTTTGCGTGTATTTGAAACTGCCGTAAGGCGGCGTCTTTTCCGCTGCTTCAGTTATCGGAAAACCCCCGATTCGGTCCCTTTTTTGAACCGACGGAAAATCCGCTCGAACCGGCCGGGCGTTTCCGTCTTATTCGTCCGTCGAATAGCAGGCGACGACCTCGCCGAAATACATCGCGTGCAGATCGTGCGCTTTGTAGGTGTAGTCGAGAATTTCCTGCGCCATGCGATCCTCGGTCATGTCCTGGCGCAGCACGATGCGGCACTCGATATGCAGCCCGCATTCGCCGACGATCGGCGCGGGCACCTTCAGCGCCGGAACGGCCGTCAGCCCATGACCGGAGAATTTGTCCTCGTCGCGTCCGGAAGCGCTGCCCGCGAAGGCAAGTTCCCTGCGCAGCGGGTCCTTCGTCGGAACGCTGACGGTGAAAATGTCGGTATGCCTGAGCAGTTCGTAGGTATAGCGCTGCGGGCGCACCAGCGCGACGAACACCGGGCGGCCCCAAATATAGCACGCCGCGCCCCAGCCGATGGTCATCGTGTTGGGCTTTTCCCCGGCGACGTTAAGAAAAACGCCGCCGTGCGCCATTTTGTCAGTAATCAGGTTCAGCTGTTCAAGATAGTTCAGCTCTTTCATTTTCTGCACCTCCTGCTTCTTTCCGCTATATTCTGCCCCGAAACGGGATTTTCCTTTTCCCGCGCAGCGCGCGGTTTGACAAACGCGCCCTCCCGTGATATGTTTTTGCTAACCGCAAAAGAACGGAGGCGCGCTATGGGACTTTTTGACAGAAACAACGTCGACGACGCTCTGAAAGAAGAAAAATCGCAGGAGGAAATCGAGAAGGAATCGAACCTGCGACGCGAACAGACATCCAGAACCATCCGCCTGCTGGCGGGAGCGTACCTGTGCTATCTGAGCTACACCATGCTCAAGGGGCTGATTACCGGCACGTCGGAGCCGGTCAGCCATCCGTGGATCATCTGGACGGCGGCCGTGCTGTTCGGACTGATCGGCGCGGGGCTGCTGGGATGGTATCTGTGGCGCTATCTGCGGGAGCGCGGGGGCAAATAATTCGCAAAAACCCTCCGTATGAAACGGGTCATACGGAGGGCTGATTATTTTCACGGGCAGCGCCGTTCTTTTTCGCGCGCAATGCGCGCCGGAACATCCTGCCGCTCAGTACATGAACCCGTGCAGCAGACCCAGATCCCACAGGAGCGAGGAGATGAGGTACTTATCGCGGATCTCGCGGCTGCCGATGAACGCGTCGTGTACATCCTGCGCCGTCAGGCCCAGCTCTTCGGGTGTGGTGGGCATGCCGGTGGCGCGCATCATCGAGAGCAGGCCGTCGGCCGACGGAATTTCTTCGTCGATTGCACGGACGATCTCCGGCCAGCGCTCGACGATGCGGCCGATGCGCTCGTGATGCCCGGCCAGGTCGTTCTTGTGATATTTCTCATGCTCGGCGCGGATGATCGTATCGGCGAGCGGGCCGAAAGCGCTGTGCATTTCCTTTTCCCATTCCTCGTTGCTGAAAGCCAGCACGGCCTTTTCGGCGGCTTCGCGGTCGGGCGTGAGGGCTTTGATTTTTTCCAGCACCGGCAGTTCCAGACATACGCCTACGCCTACCTGGATGCCGTGCAGATCGCTGCGTTCGCCCCGGGCCAGCGCGCGCATTTCCCACATGTGGCTGAAATAGTGCTCCAGTCCGGAAGCCGGGCGCGAGCACTTGGCGAAGTCCATCGCCACGCCGGAAAGGATCAGCCCTTCCGTGACGGCCTGTACCGCCTCGGGCGCGCGCTGCATCAGCTTATCGGCGTTTTCCACCACGCGGCGGATCGAACGGCGCACAAGGCCGGCGATGTTTTCGCAGTAGAATTCATCGTTGACGATGTTGGTGATGCGCCATT
>SFFS01000255.1 GCA_004557805.1 Clostridiales bacterium
GTTTGTAAAGAGATGGTAAAACAGCGGATCCTTCGCCCCTTTTTCGCGGTTTTCTTCAGTTAGATGACGGGCAGACACGCTCGAATTAACGCTCAGTTTACATCTCAAGTTTTCTTCAATATCCAACTCTTCGGGCGTTTTCGCAGCCTGTTTTGTGGGCAGTTTCTACCTATTATATGGCGGGCTTTTTCGAGCGCATTGTTCGGAGGTACGTAGGATTTCAGTTTCAGAGCCCCGCTGAATGTTCGTATTTTTGAGCAAGGTGGACGATGCGGAATGTTCCCATACGAAGCCGCTGGGGGAACTGAGCGCGGCATAAAAACAATCCCGTCCGGCAGAGACGCCAGACGGGATTGTGCGCGATTAGTCTTTAAGGAAGAAGCTCATGCACAGATCGTCGGATTCAGGATACCCCTCGTGAGCGAAATCGGGATAGATCACGACGCTCTTTTTCGCAGTAATCTTGTTGTAGGCGGCGAATTGCGTGGAAGGCGGGCAAATGTTGTCCATCAGACCTGTAAACATCTTCACCTCGGCGCGGATGCGGTGCGCCAGGTGCTGATTGTCGATATAGCCCAGCTTGGTGAAATATTCCGTCTCATGCTCATGGCGCGGATCGGTATAGCGGAAGAACTCACGCAGCTCAGAATAAGCGTGAACGTCCAGATCCATCTCCCACACGCGGCGGTAATCGCAGAGGAAGGGCATCATGGGCGCGGCGCGGAAGAGCGTCGGGGTCAGCGCAGCGCAGGCCAGCGTCAGTCCGCCGCCCTGAGAGCCGCCGGTCGCGCACACGCGCGTCTCGTCCACGTCGTCCATGGCCATGACGATGCGCGCCAGCTGCGCCGTGTCCAGAAAGACATTGCGGAAGTACAGCTTGTCCGGATCGGGATCGGCAAGGCCGCGGATGATCTGGCCGTGCAGCGTATTGCCGCGCACCGGCACGATGTCCTCCGATTTGCCCGCCTGGCCGCGGCAGTCCAGATTGACCGCCACAAAGCCGGCGGCCACCCAGCGCAGCAGCCCGCTGAACGAGCCGCCCGAGCCGGAATAGCCATGGAAAATGCACACGCCGGGATGCCTGACGCCCGCCTGTCTTTTCGGGCGCGCCAGACGACCGTGGATGCGCGCGCCGCCCACGCCGGTGAAATACAGTTCAAAGCACTCCGCGCCGGGGATCTGGAAACCGGCGGGAATCAGCTCGCAGCCCGTTCCCAGCGCCTCCATTTCGGCGATGGCACGATCCCAGTATTCCTCCATATCGGCGGGGCGTTCGTTGAGGCCCTCGAATTGATAAAGTTTCTCCAGCGGCATATCGATCAGGGGCATATTCTGTCAACTCCTATTCGCTTCGTCGTTCATTTCAAGCTGCTTTTTAATCAGCGCGGCCATATGACGCACGGTTTCGGCCGGAAGCGCGTCCGATTCGACGCCGAGATCACGCCCGAGCGCGGCGTATGGGAACTGCGCGATGCGCAGCACCGTGTCTCCATAGGGCACAAGGCACACATCGTGCGTATGGCTCTCCGCAATCGCCGGCTCGACCGGTGTCGGCGCGCAGTTGGCGCCGCGCGTTTTCCAGCCGGGCAGCTCGACCGCGCGCGCAAGGACGCACGGCCCCTCGCCGGCGCCGAAGCCGCTCTCCCGCCGGGAAGGAACATACTCGAGCTTCCCGCCCGCAACGAGCGCAAAATTCCAGCGGCTCTGCGGCCTCGCCTCATAATCGGGCGCGATGGGATCCTCGCGGATACACTTTTCCGCCGCGCGGATCGGCATGGCCATGAGCAGCGGGCCGTACTCGACGGCGGCGCTGCGGCGGCTCCAGCGCGTTACGCGCGCCTCCATCGGGTAAATCAGCGTCACGGAATCCCCGTTCTGCCAGACGCGATTGATCTCGAGACAATCGTCCTTAATCCCGCCCTCATACTCCCCGCCGTTGACGAGCGCGCCCAGAGCGCCGTTCGCCCAGGCCGGGATGCGCACGCGGAGGGGAAACGCCTTGGGCCGCGCCGGCGAAACGCTGATTTTCACCGTGCGCTCGAAGGGATAGCACGTCTCCACATTGATGCGCACAGGCACGTCGCCGGAGAAAAACGCGACGGTGCAGGGCGCGCCGCTCATGCAGTAGAAGCCCTCGTCGCGCGTGGCATACCACAGCGAGGCGGCGTATTTGGGCCAGGCCTGGTGCATATTGGCGGTGCAGCAGCCATAATTCGGCTCCAGACCGAATATGTTGGAATCGTCCGCGTTGTTATACCAGGGGCGCTTATCGACGGTGCAGCTGATCTGATTAACCTGCTGATCATACTGATGCGCCATCATGTCGGCCGAGATGGCGGCGGGCAGCGCGTTGAAGGCCAGCTTTTCCAATATATCGCCCGCGCCCGACCAGTCCGCGCCGGTGGTGGGCAGCAGCTCGGGGGAGACAGGGGTGGCCAGCACGTCGTCCAGGACGGCGGACAGCTCTGGATTGGTCTCCCGGTTCAGGTCGCTGACGTAATGGGTCAGGTGCCGCACCAGGGTCTTGGGGATGGAGCAGTTGACGGCGTACATACTCATGTGGTCGCCGTTGTAGGTGCACCAGCCCAGGGCCAGTTCGGACAGGTCGCCGGTGCCGATGACCAGGCCGCCATTCTTGTTGGCGATGTCCATCAAAACCTGGGTGCGTTCCCGTGCCTGGCAGTTTTCATAGGTGGTGGAGTGGTCGCTGGGGTCGTG
>SFFS01000256.1 GCA_004557805.1 Clostridiales bacterium
TTTCGCTCAGATATAAAAAAGCTCACTTATACGTTTTTTATTGTCGCATGAGGAATGCGGGGAATTTCAAGGCAGCCTTTTCGGGGAGAAACGCAAGGAACCCTTTTCTTTTGCGCAAGAAAAGAGTTCCTCACAAAATCCTTTTTTACTTCGTCCAGCCGGAAACGGTCTTGCCGAGGCCCTGAGCGCCCTGCTTGATCGCTTTACGCATCTGCTTGCTCTGCGGCATCATCATGATACCCGCACCGACCGCGATGCCGAGCGCGCCGCCGGCCATCATACCTGCCAACGTTCCTGCTTTCATGCGTTTTTCCTCCCTTCGCTTTTTTACGGAGCATTTGTCCGCATCGGTAGTTTGACCGAAGGAACGGGGGAGAAAGCCTGAAAGATTCTGGCTGGAAGATGCACTATCTGCGCAGTTTTTCAATTTCGCAAAGGAATTCCGGAGGTTCCGGCGCTTCAAAAACCATGATTTTCCCGGAAGTGGGGTGCGCGAACTCAATACGGTGCGCGTGCAGCATCAACCGACCGACCGCCGGTCGGTTCTCTTTTCCGCCATAAAGCGGATCGCCCAGCAGCGGATGGCCGATATGTGCAAAGTGTACGCGAATCTGATGCGTGCGGCCGGTGATCAGGTTTACATCGACAAGCGACGCGCCATGAAGCGATTCCAGCACGCGATATTCTGTACGCGCATAACGTCCGTCCGGCACGACAGCCATTTTTTTGCGATCTTTCGGGCTGCGCCCGATCGGCGCTTCGATAACGCCATCCGGTTCGCGGAAGCTGCCGCGCGCGACAGCGCGATAGGTTTTATGAATCTCCCGCGCCTTGAGCGCGCTGCTCAGGGCCAGATGCGCCGCGTCGTTTTTTGCAACGAGCAACAGCCCGGAAGTGTCTTTGTCGAGCCGGTGTACAATGCCGGGGCGAAGCGCGCCGCCGATGCCGCTGAGATTTTTCAGGTGGAACAAGAGCGCGTTCACGAGCGTGCCGTCTTCGTTTCCGGCGGCGGGATGAACCACCATGCCGCAGGGCTTGACAACCACAGCCAGATCGCCGTCTTCATAGAGAATTTCGAGCGGAAGGTCCTCCGGCTGCGCCTCGGCGGCGACCGGCGGGGGAATGATAACTGAGACGGAATCGCTTTCCTTTACCTTGCAGCCGGGCTTTGTTTCGACACAGCCGTTCACCTGTGCCTGTCCCTGGCGAATCAGCGTTTCAGCACGAGAACGCGTAATTTCGTTTTCTCGCGCCAACCGGACATCCAGACGTTCTTCAGGCATATTTCTTTCGCTCCTTTTCCTGCAAGAGCATCGATAGGACGATCAGCCCGAACGATACCGTGATGCAGACGTCCGCCACGTTAAAAATTGGAAAGCGGATGAAGATCGTTTCAATGAAATCGACAACCGAGCCGTAAACGAAACGATCCAGGAAATTTCCGGCGGCTCCGCCGATTAAAAGCCACAGCGCCGCCTGAAAAAGCGGCGGTTCTTTTCCGCCTTTGAAAACTTGAAACAGAATCATTCCGGCAATCGCCAGCCCGGTTATGCATAAAAGCAGGGTTTGCCGTCCGGCCAGCATGCTGAACGCTGCGCCTGTATTGCGCGCGAGCGTAAAACGGAACAGGCCGGGAATCGCTTCTATATGCCTACCGGGCGTAAGCAGACGGCAGGCGAGCAGCTTGGTAAATCGATCCAGCAAAAATGCCGCCGGAGCAAGCCAGCAGCTATGGCGGCCCTTCACGGCGGCACCCCTCTCGTTCAATAGAGCTTGATCTGAACCATCCGCACGACTTCGGCAAAGAATTCGCCGATCACCGGCAGATTGTCCAGCGCGAGTTTGCGCGCGATTATCACAACGACCGCGCCGAGAATGCTGAATCCGACTGCGAAGCCGCAGCCGCGCATCAAGCCCGCCAGAAAGTTTAGCAAGAGCAGATGCTTTCGATCGTGCAGGTAGCTGGAAAATTCTGCCAGCATACTGCGCAGCTTTTTCTCAATCGCGTCGTTTTCTTCCTTCCTCATAGAGGAAGAATGCCCCTGCGCGCGCGGCGTTATGTACGCTTACTTGAAAAGCTCGGTTTCGGCGTTGAGCAGATGGCTCTGATCGTCGACAAGGCGCTTGAAACGCGCGCGATAGTCGTTTGCAGCAGCGCGTAGCGTATCAAGGCTGCTGGTGAGACGAGCGCTTTCGGTCTGCGCGTTCTGCAGCATTTTATCGGCCTTCGCTTTTGCTTCGGCGATGATCTTGTCGGCTTCGGCCTTTGCGTCGGCGATCGTTTCGTCGCTGACGCGCTGCGCGTTTTTGAGCAGACGCTGCGCGGCTTCGGAGGAATCCTCTCGCGGCGCGGGCGCGGCGACAACGGGCGCAGGCGCAGCTTCCGCTTTGGTCAGCGCAGAGCGGAGCTGCTTGATGTCGTCTTCCAATCCTTCCATTTCTTCGCAAATATCGTTGAGGAAATCATCGACCTCGGGCGGGTCGTAGCCCTTGGAGACGACTTTGAATTCCTTGCTCGCGATCATTTCAACGGTAACTGCCATGGTATCTCCTCCCTGCCTTTGTATTCTAAATTCCATATCGCAACAGCGTGACGCTGGTTCGATCTTTTTTGGTTTGACCGCCGACTTCGGCGACCACCGCGCGGCCCAGCCCGCGCACCGAAAGCACGGAACCCTCCGCAAGTTTCCTGTCCGGA
>SFFS01000257.1 GCA_004557805.1 Clostridiales bacterium
CGTCCAGCGCGCGCATATCGCGCTCAGTCTGCGCCGCGCCCATGTCGCAATGCTCCTTGTGCGCGCAGATGTTCTGGAACGGCTCCTCAAACGGATGCGTGTGGAAATCGATAACCTCAAACGTCATGACATTCCCTCCTCCATCACTGTACCGGCAGCCGCGCCCCCCTTTTGATCGGAAAACGCCGCCGAAATGACTCCCATGTTATATTTTCCCCGGCGAACAGCCTGACCGCCGCGGCCAGCCCCTCCGCCGAAACTGTATAATCACTCATCAACGCCCCGGCCGCCCTCGCCGCGTTTCCACGCAATCGGCGGCGGCGCGGGAAAATTGCTCATCCGCCCCGCCGCCAATATGCGCTTAATCGGGCAGCTTGACGCGCAGCACGCGCCGGCCAGTCTTGCACAGGTGCATCGGCACGGTGATCGTGCGGTCGTTCGCGGCGATCTCCACGTCGTATTCGCCATAGAAGCCCTTCACCTCGGCGCGGCCGTTGTCGCGCGTCACGGCCTCCGCGTTCGTGCGCCACACCTTGCCGAAGAGATCCTGAATCATGCGATAGGCCGGCTTGGGCGTAAAGTCATAGCGCACAAGGCCGCCGTAATAGTAGTTCTCGCCCGCGGTCATGTCGCCCAGCGGCGCGAAGGCCGCGTAGCCGTCCACGACGTTCCAGTAGATGATGCCCTCCATCGCCTCGTGGCTGAACCACATCGAGTAGACGTTCTTGATCAGCTCGGCCTGGATCTCCTCGTCCTCGGGGTCGTTCGAGTAGGCCGGTATGGTCAGCTCGGTGATCTGCAAGGGACGGCCCAGCCGGGCGTAATAGTCCATCACGTCGTACAGGCGGCGCGGGTTGTAGTAGATCGCCGTCTCCTTCGCCTCGTTTTCGCGGCGGTTGAACATATGATACTGCATACCGATCGCGTCGATGCGCGCGCCCTTCATCAGCAGGTTCTCGATCTGCATATAGTAGGCGCTGTGGCTGTGGTTGAACACATTCCAGATGTTGCAGCTCGCGTCGTTGATCATCAGACGGCTCTTCGGGAAGAAGCGGTTCGCCGTCTCATAGCACCACTCGGTGTAGTCCGGCTCATAGAACAGCGCGCTGCGCTGATCATTGCCCTGAAAGAGCAGCTCGTTGGTCACTTCCCATGTCGGGATCGCGCCGTCATAGCGCTCGGCCAGCTGCTCCATGCGGCGAATATACGCCTGCCGCATCGTCTTTGCGTCGGCATACCCCAGCCATGTCGGATTCCACTGATCGTAGGCAATGCAGTGCGCCTTCGGCTCGATGCCGCTCTCCCTGCAGAACTCAAGGCACAGGTCGGGCGCGGGGCGGCGGTACACCTTGGGCGAATCCTTGAAAAAGCGCGGCTTGCCCTCCTCCGGCTCCAGATCGCGCCAGTAGAACGGCAGCGTCGCCAGATTGAACGCGCCCTTGAAGTACTCGCGGTACATCTGGCAGCGCTCTTCCTCCTTGAATTCGTCCAGCATGAACAGATTCGCGCCGTACTTGAAGTCGTGCGTCCTCTGCGTCAGGCGGATGTGCGCGTCCCTGACGGGCTTGCCGTCCTTGTCCGAAACCTCAATCTCAAACCAGCCCTTGCGGTTGTTCTCGATGCCCGAGCTGATCCGGTCGTTCATGTAATCGCGGTGCTCGTCGAATATGCGGGACATTTCCTCGCGGCGTTTGCTCATAGCTCTTTTCCTCCTTCGGGCGGGCGCTGCAAAGCCATGCGCGCACCGTTCCCATGCGCCTATTCTAACACGGGATTCAGAGCGCGCGCATCAAGCATATTACGATATTATGAAACGATGTTACGACCTGTCAGTCGGCGTTCGTGAGCGCCGGTTCCGGCGGATTGCAGTCCGGGCAGGCGGTTTTGTCGCCGAGCAGCGCGTCCTGAAGGTGCGTGGGCTTCAGCTCCACGCCGGGCGCGCTGACGCAGACCGACGAGGCGTGATAATACGCGCTGCGCTCGCTGGTATAGACGATGGTCATGCCGTTTGAAATCGCGCTGAGCGAATCGACGCCGGGCGCGGCGGTGACCGTCGCGGCGTTGGCGGCGGGCGGGCGCTATGCGGCGCGGCCTGTCGAAATCCCCGAGGCGCTTGAGGCGTTCGCGGAGAAGTATCCCGAGGCGGCGGACTTTGTAAACGACTATCCCGCGCATTACCGCGATCACCCCTCGAAGGACGTGTCCGGCGAGGTGAAGAAGGGCGTCGTGCCGCTGTTCATCCAGTGGGATGAGCGATGGGGCTATGAGGACTACTGCGGCAACTATCTCGCGGTCAACGGCTGCGGGCCGACGTGCCTGTCGATGGTGGTGTGCGGCCTGACCGGCGAGACCGATGCAAATCCCTACGCCGTGGCCTGCTATTCAGAGGAGCAGGGCTATTACACGCCCGGCTCGGGCACGTCGTGGGCGCTGATGACGCGGGGCGCGGCGCATTATGGGCTGGACGCGGCGCGCGTTGATGTGTCGGCGGACGCGATCGCCGATACGCTGGCGCAGGGGCGCGTGATCATCGCCTCGATGAAGCCGGGCGATTTTACCTATACCGGCCACTTTATCGTGCTGACCGGCCTTGACGGCGACGGCCGTGTGCGCGTGAACGACTCCAACAGCCGAATAAACAGCGCAAAGAGCTGGGACGCGCAGACTCTGGTCGATCAGATGAAGGGCGCGTGGAGC
>SFFS01000038.1 GCA_004557805.1 Clostridiales bacterium
TCAGCCGACCAAGTTTTGCGACCGGCTCCTCCGCACCAAAGTTGCAGTGCGGCGCGAACACCGCGTCCACCTTTTTCTCTCGAAAATAGTCGGCAACGCGCTGTGCCTGCTCCGGAAACACCAGCAGGCCTTCGTCGCTGAGGAAATCAATATTGACAACCTCCACGTTCTCCATGCCGCCCACGATTTCTTCCACCCGTTTCTGGATGGCGGCCTTGTTTTCATAGGCGTATTTCAAATCGAAATCGCGGGTATCACGTCGGGTGGGCGCAAGGCCCAGCACAAATTTCTTCTCTCGCATTTCAAGCGTACTCCTTTATCCAAAGATGTGCGCATAGGCGGCGTCGATGCGTTCCAGCTGCTGCACGCTGAGGCTGAACTCGCCCACAGCGGCGTTCTGCACCACGTGCGCAGGCGTTTTCGCCCCGACCAGCGCAACCGTAACGCCGGGGCGGTTGACAACCCAGTTGATCGCCACGTCCACGGTCTTTCGGCCGATCTCGGCCGCAATTTCATCCAGCACGTCCACAAGCTTGCGCGCCCTGCCGAAGAGCGGTTCCTCAAAGAAGGGATAGAAATCCTTACGGCGATCATTCTCGCCGAACGTCGGCGGCTCCTTATATGCGCCGCTGAGCATGCCTCCCGCAATGGAACCGTATGTCAGCACGCCTACGCCGAGGCTGCGGCAATATTCAATCAGCGGTTCGTTATCGCGCGTGAGCATATTGTATTTTAACTGCACGCTGTCGATGCAGCCGAGCGGCAGCGCCGCCTTAAGCTGTTCCAGACTGAAGTTGGAAACGCCGATCGCGCGGATTTTTCCTTCTTCCTTCATCTTGCAGGCCGTTTCCAGACTTTTCTCAATGGGCGTAACCGGGTCCGGATAATGGAACTGATACAGGTCGATGTAATCGGTATCGAGCCGTCTGAGCGAGCGTTCCACCTCGAAACGGATGTTCTCAGGCGTGAGGTTGTATTCGACGTCGTTGCTCGGCAGCACTTTCAGACCGCATTTGGTGCACAGAATCACCTTTTCGCGGATGCCTTTCAGCGCCTTGCCGACCACAGTTTCGGCGCGGCCGCCGCCGTAGCTGGCCGCCGTATCGAGCAGGTTGATGCCGCATTCCACAGCTTCATGGATGGTGCGGATGGAATTGGCCTCGTCCGCATTGCCCCACACGTTGCCCGCCATTTCCCAAGATCCCAGGCCGATAGCGGAAACCTCCAGGCCTGATTTTCCCAGTTTTCTGTAAATCATCTTCTCTCATCCTTCCATCTTTGCAAAATAGGTCAAGCTGTCCACATCCAGAATTTCCGGCACATGCGGCGCGCGTCTGCACGGCTGCATTTCTACGCTGACTTCTGCCGGCGTAAGCCCGGACGATTCCACCCGAATCTTCACCACGCCCGGCTGCGTTCCCGCGCGCAGGATCAGATAGCAACTGCCGTTGTAAAGCCGCCGCACCGGCGATTTCGGCGCGCGGTCGTCATACTGATCCGTGCTTCCGCTCGCCAGAATGCGCACGTCGCCTTCAACCGTAAAGGTAATCTCGTTGCTCGCCCAGCGTACCGGCCGTCCCTGCGCATCCTCAGCGCCAGCCCATATGGTGAAAACGCTGCGCTTGTCCGCGTCCACGGCCGCGCGCGTCGCACGCAATGTCACTGCTGCGGCCGGTCCAGTCGTTTCAATCGCATCTCGCGCAATTTCCACGCCACCGCGGAACGCCAGGGCTTCCAGCCGTCCCGCGTGATACCGCACATGAAATGTCGGCCGCGTATACGGTTTTACGACCTGACGGCCAACCTCCTCGCCGTTGAGATACAGCGCGACCGTATCGCCCGTCGTATAAACGCGAACCTCTTTCTCGTCCCCTTCCATTTCCGGCCAGTTCCAGTGGCGCGGCCAGATGGCCGCAAAGTCGTCTTCCGACCACATCGCTTTATAGAAATACGTATTCTCGCGCGGCTCGCCCGTCGGCTCGATGATGCCGCTGCGCGAATACAGCTTGGGCCAGCCGCGGGTCTCTCCGCGATAGACGAACCCAGCCCACTTGAACATGCCCATCACGAACGAGCGCGTGTCAACAAGGCTCCAATCGTAACCGCTGCCGTCGCGCATAACGCTCATCTCATCGATCAGGCCGCCAATTTCGGAAATGACCATCGGCGTATCCGGATACGCTTCATGGATTTTGTCATACATTTCTTCGTTGTAGTTGATTCCGATCACGTCTGATTCGCCGCTGACGGCCTTATCGAACAGCCCCGTATGCATAGCCAGCATGATCGGGCGCGTCGTATCGAGCTTTTTGGCGAAAGCCCGCATCGACGCCATAATCCTGCGTCCGCGCTCACAGCCCTGCAGCGGTTCCTCGTTAGCCATCGACCAGAGGATGATGCTCGGATGATTCCGGTCGCGTACAATCATGCTGCGCAGATGCGCAAGCCCCTGCGGCGACGCGTCGAACCAGCGATTTTCATCCATTACCAGAATGCCCAATTCGTCACACAGTTCCAGTACTTCGGGCGTGGGCGGGTTATGCGCACAGCGATAGGCGTTCGCACCGATGCGCTTGAGCATCGTCATACGCTCGCGGCGGATTTCATCCGGCACAGCCACACCGAGGTTGGCGTGATCTTCATGGCAGCATACGCCCTTGATTTTGACGTGCCGCCCGTTGAGGAAGAACCCCTCGTTGCAGTCGAACCGCAGCGTGCGGTAACCGTAACGGGTTTCATAGCGATCCAGCTCCACGCCGTTTTCCAAGACGATCGTGGTAAGCGTGCACAGGCGCGGATCGTCGATATCCCACAGGGGCGGATTCTCAGCCAGCGTTTCCTGATAAACCTTCGCGCATTCGCGCGCGGGAATCTCCGCGCCGCTTTCAGTTTCGGCCAACAGCCGGCCGTCGTCGGCCGTCAGGCGCGAAACGACCGTAACGGCGCGCGGCGCATAAGTATCGTTGCGCAGCACGGTTTCAATACGGTTACGCCAGCCTTTTTCCGTTTTTTCGGAAACGATGTATGTTCCCCACTCGTCCACGCATACTGGATTCATCTTCAGCATCCACACATGACGATAAATCCCCGCACCCTCATACCACCAGCCCTCATAGTCGGCAGTTTCGATATAAACTGACACGACGTTCAGCCGGTCGTCCGTGTTAACCACCTCGGTTACATCAACAGCGAAGGACGTATAGCCGCAGAAGTTCCGATGCATCAGATGGCCGTTCACCCACACCGTCGCATGCGTAACCGCACCGTCGAACATCAGCACGATGCGGCGGTTCTTATCGTTTTCGCTCAGGCAGAACACCCGGCGGTACCAGCCGTTCTCGCGCGGAATGAATCCGTGCGCCGCAGGAACAGATTTATCGATCGGATTGTCGATAGCATAATCATGCGGCAGATCGACGATTTCCCAGTTCGCATCATAGCAGCAGGGATCGGCCGCACCGCGGCCGCATTCCGCTTTCGTCTTATAATAGACAAAATTGTGGTTCAGCGGTTCAAATCGTTCGACATCGCCCTTATGAAAGCGCCAGCCGAAATCCATGGACAGTTTCTCTCTCATTTCGAGCCTTCCTCCATCCTCAGAGCAATCCCGGAATCGCTCCGGTTCTTTACCATTCAAACGCAAAGCGCGTTGTACTGTCATATAACTCGCCCGCACGGAGAATCGGGCTGGGCCAGTCGGGAACGTTTACAGAATTTGGCAGGTACATGGGCATCACACAGAAACCGCAGTTTCCTGCGTAGAGTTGTCCATGCTTGCCTGAAAACCCCTGATCCGTAAAATCGTAAATGTAAAAATGAAAGCCCGGCCGGTCGGTATAAACCCGCATCCCGCGTCCGGAACGGGCGTCGCGTATCTGTGTAGCCAGCCCATCCGCATTTTCCAGCATAAAATCGTGGTCGTACCAGCCGATTCTGTCGAACTGCAGGTTGCCCGATGGCGCTTTCTGAATCAGCGGCCTTTCGCGCGTGAAATCAAATGGGGTTCCCTCAACGGGCAGCAGCGTTCCATCGAGCACAAGCTCCGCATCCTGCCGTGCCACGCGGCGGCTGAACAGCCGAGCCGTATGGCTGGAAAGCGAACCTGAATCTTCACCCGCAAGATTCCAGTAAATATGATTGCTCAGGCTGACAAGGCTGTCCTTGTCGCACCGCGCCTGATAGCGGATGCGCAGCTCGCGCCCTTCCAACGCATACGTTACCTTCAGATCGAGATTTCCGGGATACCCTTCCTCGCCGTCCGGCGACCGGTATCCCAGCGAAACGCGGTTCTCCGCGCACTCAAGCACATCGAATACGTGCTTGTCAAAGCCGCGATAGCCGCCATGACCGTGATGCCCCTTCTTGTTCGGAGAAAGCCTGACCGTCTCTCCGTTATACGTATACTGGGCGTTCCGTACGCGGCCCGCGCACCGCCCCAGCGTAATGCCGAACATCGGACCGGGCGCCAGGCGGGTCATGGGATCGGCCAGTCCAAGAACCAGATCGCGTCTCTCCCCCGCCGCATCCGGCGCTTCAAGCGAAATCAGCGACGCGCCCGCATTGGAAACGACCGCTTTCAGTCCGCTTGCGTCCTCAAGAGAAATCAGAAAAACCTCGCGCCCCTCCGCTGTAACGCCGGCGACGATCATGTTCTGCATGCAACTCCTCCGGAATTCCCCCGGCGGTCATGCCGCCGGGGGAAACGCTTTATAATCGCGCGTTAATCGACGAACGCGTGATACTGTTCGGTCCAGACCTTACTGCGGTACTGGCCGTCGGTCTTCCAGCAGGTATCAACGACCTTGTTCCAGTCTTCCTCGGTATATTCGCCGTAGGTCGCCTTTGCGGTGGCCTCAGAAATCAGCGTCGCCGCATCGTTGATGAGCATTTCAACTTCAGTGCCGGCCGAAGTGTAGGGTACGTAGTAGTCAAAGTCCTCCACAACGTCCATGGCGTTGATTTCGGCCTTCAGGTCACGTAGCTGTTCGTTGACATAGTCGCCTTCCTCAACATATTCAGTCGGCGCGTCGCCAGCATACCACTCGGTCAAGAAATACAGGCCGTAATACTTGTCAGTGGCGCCTTCAAGGCGGCGGAAGGTCTTGCCTTCTTCCACCCATTCCCAATGCTCGCCTTCAATGCCGTAATTGCACAGCATCCAATTATCCACATCAGCAAGAATCCAGTTGATCAGCTTCAGCGCGGCTTCGGGTTCGCGCGCAGTAGAGGAAAGTACCAACTCGGCCTGATTGGCGGGATTGGTCGGCCATGCGCTGTTTTCCGGCGCGTCGGTCAGGTTTTCAACGGCAGCCCATGCGACTTTGCTTTCCGGGTCCGCATCGCGGATCGTCTTGGAGGGACGGACGGTATCGTTGTACCAGCCGGAGAACATCAGGATGCGGCCTGCAGCAGCGATATCGGTGATCTGTTCCCACGTAGTGGTCAGATATTCCGGATAAATATAGCCCTTTTCGAACCACTCCT
Source organism: Clostridiales bacterium (assembly GCA_004557805.1). Classification (GTDB taxonomy): domain Bacteria; phylum Bacillota; class Clostridia; order Christensenellales; family Aristaeellaceae; genus Aphodomonas. The sequence goes on from SFFS01000038.1 coordinate 5,485, forward strand.
GCGCCTTTTCAAGCATCTTCCAGCAGTTCGGATGCATATACCAGGGCAGCACGACGCCGTTTTCATCCAGATAACGTTCGCCGGAGAAGCCCAGGAAGAATGGGCGGAACGTAGTGATGAAGCTGTCGTAGCCGGGCAGATAGGCGATTTCATCATGAACGCCGTTGCCGTTGAGGTCGGTCTCAATCGTCTTGGCGAAAATCGCCTCGAGATCTTCCATCGTTTTGGGCGCTTCAAATCCCATCATCTCCAGCCAGTCGGTACGGATGACCGGCGTAAAGCCGCGAGTGAAGTTCTCCTGGCGGGGCAGCGCATATACGGCTCCATCCGCCGCAGTGCAGCAGCGCCACGCGCTCTCGCGGGCGGCAGCGAGCATATTTGGCGCATATGTCTCCAGCAGATCGCCGTAGGGCTGGATGGCATTCTTTTCCAGATATTTGGACCAATCGCCGCTATCCTGCGTGATATTGATCAGATCCATCGGCTCAGCCGAAGCGATCAGCGCGTTAACCTTCTCGTTCCACGTATCGTGCGGAACGACGATCACGTCAAACTTCACACCGGATTTTTCTTCAATCAGTTCCTTTACCCTCGCGTTTTCGCTCTTGCTCTCTTTGTTGTTCAGGCCGCGAACGACAAAGATTGCGGGATACTGCTGTTCTTCCGCCGCGGCAAACGCCGTGCACACGGAAAGAGCCAGCGCCAGGACCAGGACCAGGGACAGGATCTTTTTCATTGGACACCCTCCTTAAAAAATTTGGTCTCTTTCCAATCGTCAGCCCTTGACCGAACCGACGAGGACACCCTTCACAAAATAGCGCTGCAAAAACGGGTATACACACAGGATTGGCACCGTGCTGACCACAATCGTGGCCATCTTCACGGTTTCCGCCGCCGGCGTTTTATCGGAAACCGCCGCCGCAGTGGCGATATCGCTGACGCTCGCGCTGCTGATGAGCTGGCGCAGAATATATTGCATCGGCCACAGCCGCTGATCGTTGATATACAGCAGCGCGTCGAACCAGGAATTCCAATGCGCAATCGCATAAAACAGCGCGATAGTGGCCATCGCCGCCGTGGAAAGCGGCAGATATACGCAGCGGTAAATCGTGAAATCTCCCGCGCCGTCCAGCTTTGCGGCTTCCTCTAAGCTTTCCGAAATCTGCATGAAGAAGTTGCGCAGGATAATCAGGTTATAGGCGCTGACCAGCATCGGAAGCACGAACACCCAGAAGTTGTTCATCAGCCCCAGCGATTTAATCAGCAAAAAGTTCGGAATCATGCCGCCGCTGAACCACATAGTAAAAACGATCAGCGCAGTAATCACCTTGCGGCCGGGATAATCTTTTTTCGAAAGCGGATACGCCAACAGCGAAGTGACAATCAGCGACAACCCCGTACCGATCACCGTGCGCGCGATCGTAACCATATAGCCGCGCCCGATATTGGAATTCGGTGAAAGAATAAACTGATAGCCCGACCAGTCGATCTTCGTAGGGAACAGCCGGAGCGGATGCGTTGCCCGCTCGATATCGCTCATCAGGGAGCGCCCCAGCACCATCAGCACCGGATAGAGCATCACTGCGCATACCAGAATCATAAACACTGTGTTGACCGCATGAAAAATCTTTTCGCCCCTGCTCATCGCGCCATGCATGTTCTTCTCCCCTTTCTCAAATAATGCCGTCCGAACCAAGCCGTTTGGAGACACGGTTCGTTACAAGAATCAGCAAAAGCGAAATCGCGCTCTTAAACAGGCCGACGGCGGCCGTATAGGAGAACTTTCCTTCCGTGATGCCTGTGCGGTAAATGTACGTCTCGAACACATCAGCCACTTCGTAGGTGGCCGGACTATAGAGGTTAAAAATCTGGTCAAAGTTGTCGTCCAGCACTCGACCGACCGTAAGGATTAGCATAATGGCAATAATTTCAGAAATTGCCGGCAGCGTCACATGAACAATCTGCTGAATTTTTCCCGCGCCATCCATGCGCGCAGCTTCATACAGCGCCGGATCCACGCTCGTAATCGCCGCAAGATAAACGATCGAACCGTAGCCCACGTTTTTCCATATTTCGCTGAGCACCAGCAGCGTACGGAAATATTTTTTCTGCGCCAAGAAATAAACCGGCTGCATGCCCATCAGCTGCCGCAGCGCGTTAATCGGCCCGTTGTCTGGACTGAGCAGGATACTCATCAATCCCGCCACGACAACCCAGGAAAGGAAATAGGGCATATACGTCACAGTCTGCACCGTGCGCTTGAACCAGGTTCGCTGGATTTCGTTCATCAGAAGCGCCAGCAAAATCGGCGCCGGAAAAAAGAACAGAATTCTGTACAGGCTGATAATCAGCGTATTGCTCAACAACCGTGTAAAATAAATCGATTGGAAAAACATCTGAAAGTTTCGCAGGCCCACCCAGCGGGACGCCATGATTGCCTGAAACCCGCCGGCCGCACCGACGTAATGCTTGAATGCAATCACCAGGCCGTACATCGGAACGTACTTGAAAATCAGGAAAAAAATAAGTCCCGGCAGCGCCATCAGATGCAGGTGCCTGTATTTCATCAGGCTTTTCCCAATCCGCCGCAGCCGCCCTTCAGAGGTTTTCTCCGCGCCCTTCGTCACTTGCACAACACACTCCTCTTGTCTGTTTGCTTCGCCGCATTTCCGTGCGTATTTACGCTCGCTTCAGTTGGCTTTATTATCGTTTTTCATCCTGTTTGTGTAAATATCACTTTTCGATATTCCATAGCATTATCAATAAATATCATAGAAACATTTCATGCTCCCTGGTCGATTTATGTTATATCGACAGGTTTTTCCTCGTTTTGAGGCAAAATTAAAAACGCACAATATGCATGTGCGTTTTTGTTCGTTCTTTCGTTTTGCCGTTTTTTCGTCTTACAAATCATCCGCATCCTGCACGGGTCTTTCCCCGTCCTTGCCCGTTCCCGTGTAGCTTCCGAGCACGTCGCTGTTGCTCTTATCCGCCTGCCGGCGAAGCACCGGCGCGATACGGATGCGGATCGCCTTGCGGCGGCGCTGTTTTTCGTTCATGCACATCCCTCCGCGCATCATTTTGCCCCGCTGCAAAAAAATTATCGCCGCCCCCTTGACACTCACGCCGCGTCATGCCCTATCATCTTTCCCGGGAGGGAAACGAAATGAAATTATCCATCGGCGAAGCCGCAAAGCTGCTGGGCGTAAGCCTGCGCACGCTGCGCTATTACGACGAAATCGGGCTTGTGCGCCCGTCCGAAACGTCCGAGGCGGGCTACCGTTTCTACGACGGCGAAGCGCTGGCCAGGCTTCAGCAGATTCTGTTTTACCGCGAATTGGAATTTCCGCTGCGCGATATCGCCGAGATGCTTTCCCGCCCGGATTCCGGCCGGCATCAGGCGCTCTTGCAGCGCAAGGCGCTGCTATTGCTCGAGCGGCAGCGCATCGACGGCCTGATCGCCCTCGCCGACGCATCGATTGAAGGAGAAATTGACATGACACAGCAACGAAACCTTGAAAAAGAACTCTCCGCCAGGCGCGCGGAATATGCCAAAGAGGCCGCCGCGCGCTGGGGAAAAACGGACGAATATCAGGAAAGCCTCAAGCGCCAGGCCGCGCGCAGCAGTCAGGAGGACGCCGCCATGCAGCAGGAAGCAGACGAAATTTTCGCCGCGTTCGCGGCGGCAATGGATAAAGGCCCAGCCTCGCCCGAAGCGCAGGCGCTCGTCAAGCGCTGGCTGGAGCACGTCAACCGCTGCTATTATCCCTGCACGAAGCAGATTCTCGCCTGTCTGGGACAGATGTACGTATCCGACGAGCGCTTCACGCGGACGCTCGACCGGTTCGGCGACGGAAACACGAAGTTCATCGCCGAAGCAATCGCAATCTATTGCAGATAACGCGCTTACACAAAAAAGCGGCATGGCCGGTCATCAAACCGGTCACGCCGCTTTTCTGTCGTTTTCGCCTTAAAAGCCTTATCTCGGTATAATCGCGTTGATCGACTCCGCCGCCGCTTCGGGCGTAATATCGCCGCAAAGCGCCGCCTCGCAAAAACGTGCGATTTCCTTTTCCACCGCAAGCTGGTCGAATTCCGGCCCGGCGTTTGCGAAAATTTTGCGGCGGATGCCGCCTGAAAGGCCGGTGCGCACCGCCCCCAGCCACGGATACACGTCGGTTACTTCCTCGCATTCATATGCGTCCGCAAACGGAGAACAGCCGCCCAGCAGCGCGAGCAGGCGCGCCGTTTCGGGCGAATACATCCAGACGAGCGCTTCCGCTGCTTCCGCTGCGTGCGGGCTGCCGTTAAGAATTCCCAGCACGCCGCCGCCCATCAGCGGCTGAGCGTCCGGCGCGGCCGCATAGCCTACGCGGCCGGAAACGCGGGAAAGCGGCTCCTCGGCCAGGCTGCCCGCGTAATTGCCGTGCGCGATCATCAGCGCGCTTTCTCCCTGCGCAAAGCGCGCCACGGCGCGGTTCCAGCTGCCGTCCGTGACGACGGCGGCGCAGGATTCCAGCGTGCGGCGGCGCTCGATGTACGCTTCCATCAGCGAACCGGTCAGGCGCGGCCAGGCTCCGCTGTGCGAAAACGAAAGCAAATCGGCGACATATTCACTTGCGCGCCGCGTGATAATCGCGCCGCGCCACGCATTGCCGTCACGCGCGCTCGCGCGGTCCATAAAGGACGCGATTTCAAGGTATTCCCCGCGCGTCCGCGGAATGCGGAGCGGACGGCGGTACTGTTCATAAAATTCGCGCTGCAGGTGCGGGTCTTCCAACAGATCCTCGCGGAAAAAAAGCAGGCAGCAGCCCGGATCGAACGGCAGCGCATAATGCGCGCCGTCCGCCAGCGAATACTCCGCGGCAAGCCCCGGCAGAATGCGCGACAGGCATTCTGCCAGCGCGAACCCGGTCTCTTCCAGCGGAAGGAACAGCGCGCGCGCCCAGCGGCTCATGCGCGCCATATCCATACGGAACAGATCGAAGCCCTGAAGCGCTTCCGGCGACTCGTATATGCGGTTGATTTTGGAACGCAGCGTCAGCGTCATTGAAATACCCGTATCGCGCTCCAGCCGCGGCAGCAGCCGTGAAAGCGCGCGCGCCGCGGGCGTATCGGCGGAAAGCATCGTCAGACGCGCGGCATGGCGGCGCGGAAAGGCGGCGCGCGGCGCAAAGCCGGGCGCCGCGCCGGGAAGATCCGTCAGCGGCGCGGCCTCGTCAGTGAGCATCCGCGCAATTTCGCAGCCGAGGCGGCGATAATTGAGACGGTAGCAGACGTAATCTTCCGGCTCGGAAATCCGCAGCGGCGCAAGCGTATAGATTCGCGGCGCAAAGCCGAGATAGTTCGCCGCCCGGCGCACGGCGCGCGCCATTTCCTCGCAGGTCGTAACGACCGCGTCGAGCCTGTCGCCGCCGCCAAGCAGCGTAAACGCCTGCCGCACATACTGGCTGGCAATGCTCTGCACGCAGGCAACAGGAATGTCTTTTCGCCGCATTGCGGTGAGAAATGCCTCCTCAAACGCGGCTTCAGCGGGATAGAGCGTCATGTTCGTCATCAGGCCGACGCGCTTCGCGCCGTCGTCCAGCGCCCGTGCGGCAAGCGCGCGGGCCGCCTGCGCCATGTCGAACCCCGCATGCGGAAACCCTTCCGGCGCGCCGCGCAGCGCGAACATCACGCGCACGCCCGCCTGAAGAAGCGGTGCGTAGCGCTTCTGCGGATCGGGCAGACTGGTGACGATCAGCGCATACCGCGCGCGGGAGGAAATCACCTCGGCAATGGCCTTGTGCTCCGTTCCGGGGATGTTGTCCGTCAGGCGCAGAAGCGTGCCGTATCCCTTTTCTGCCGCCTCCTGCGCGAGCGACTGATATAAATCTCCGCAGGCGCCGCTGTGGCTGTCGGGCAGGATGACGGCGACCGTTCGCGTGCCGCCGCTGCGAAGCGCCGAGGCCGCCTCGTTGACGCGGTAGCCCAGCGCGTTCGCCGCATCCATAACCAGCTTTACCTTCTGCGCGCTTACGTTTCCTTTATGATTGAGCACATTGGAAACCGTGGCATGCGAAACGCCGACCGCGCGTGCGATATCCTTGATGGTTGCCATTGTTTCCGTGCCTCCAAAACGTAAAAATCTGCCTGACATGAACGTGTATAAGCAAAAGCAACTATATCACAGGAGCAAATATGCGTCAAGCGCGCCAAAAGACGAATAAAAATTATCAGAACTTTGACGCAAAAATGAATTGACACGTGTAAATTTTTGCGTATAATGGTTTTGGCAATACAGATCGGAGGCGTCGTATGAACATTCGCGCAATTTTACTGGATATGGACGGTACCCTGCTGGGCAGAAGCCAGGTGGCGGTCTCGGTGCGGAATATGGAAGCGCTTGCGCGCGTAATGAAAAAGGGCGTGGCGGTGGTTCCCTGCACGGGCAGGGTGTTCGATATGATGCCGCCGCAGCTGCTGACGCTGGAAGGGCTGCGCTATTACATCACAAGCCACGGCGCGGCCGTATACGACCGGCTGGAAAAAAAGAACGTCTACGAAGACGCTATTCCCGCGGACGAGGCGGCGCAGCTGCTGGAAACGCTTGAAGGCAAGGGGCTTTACAACGAAATCGCCGCGCGGAACACCATCTGGTTTGAAAAGGCCGTCGCCGATACGATGGACGCGCAGCCGGTGCCGGAGCATCATATCTGGTACATGCGCGACCGCTGCTACACGGCGGTGGAAAAGCCGAGCGAATATTTCCGCACGCACGGCGTGCGCGTGGAGAAAATGAACCTCTACGGCATTCCGGAAGCGCTGCAGCAGCCGCTTTACGACGCGGTGACGGCGACGGGATTTATCCGCCATACGCGCCCGGGCGCAGGAGCGAATCTTGAATTCTCCCATATAACGCTCGATAAGCTCAAGGCCGTCGACGCGGTGCTGTCGCGGCTGGGCGTGAGCTTTGAAGAGACCATGGCGCTGGGCGACAGCAGCAGCGACGCGGCGATTCTCCGGGCCAGCGCGCTGGGCGTCGCGATGGGAAACGCCCCGGAAAACATCAAGGCCTGCGCAAACGACGTGACTGAGCTGAACACCGAGGACGGCGTGGCGCTCGCGCTGGAAAAATACGTGCTGTGAGGAGCATTGAAATGGCAAAGCATCGCTTTCTGGTGTGCGTCGATTCCGACGGATGCATGTTCGATACAATGGAAATCAAACATAAGGAGTGCTTCTGCCCTGCGTTCATCGAGCACTTCGGCCTGCAGGCGGTTTCCAAATACGCCCGCGAGGCGTGGGAATTCGTCAACCTCTATTCGCAGGGACGCGGCATTCAGCGCTTCCGCGCGCTGGTTCGCGCAATGGATCTGCTGCGCGCGCGCCGCGAGGTGATCGAGCGCGGCTTTACGCCGATGGAGCTTCCGAACCTGAAAGCGTATCTTGCCTCCGGCGCAACGCTGAGCAACGAAGGCTTGAAGGAATACCTCGCCGCGCATCCGGAAGCGGAGGACGTCCGAACAGTCGCCGCATGGTCGGAGGATGTGAACGCGCGCATCGCGCGGGTGGTGCACGGCGTGCCGCCTTTTCCGCATGCGCGGGAGGGGCTGAAGCTGCTGGGCGAGCAGGCCGACGTGTTCGTCGTTTCCGCAACGCCGAAAGAGGCGCTTGAGCGCGAATGGGCCGAACACGGCCTGACCGGGCTGGTGACGGAAATCTGCGGCCAGGAGATCGGCAGCAAGAAGCAGATCATCGCATCCCTCAAGGGCGGCTACGACGCCGGGAATGTGCTGATGATCGGCGACGCTCCGGGCGACCGGGACGCGGGTCACGCCGAGGGCGCGCTGTTCTACCCCATCCGCCCGTGCGAGGAGGCAGAATCCTGGGCGGGGCTGCCCGAAGCGGCGGAAGCGTTTTTTGCGGGCCGCTATGCGGCCGGCATGGAAGCAGAAGAAATCGCGCGCTTTGAAACGCTGCTCCCTGAAACCCCGCCGTGGGAGACGAAACCATGAGCGCGCCGCGCTATGAAATCAAAACCCGCTACGACGAAGCGGCCTATGCGGCGCTTGTTCATCTGATGATGAAAAAGCTGCGGCGCTGGCCGCGGCTGGTCATTCTGGCGACGGGGTTCGTATCGGTCGCCGGCTCCGCGGCGGTGATGTTCACGCAGGGCGTGAGCCTGACCGGCGCGATCTTCCTGATCGCAGGCAACCTCATGTGCATGTTCGGGCTGTTCGCGCCGCGCATCGCCGTGCGGATGATGATCGCCTCCAACAAAAAAGGCGAAGCGCCCGTGAACGTCTACGTCTTTTCCGATGAAGGAATGCGCGTGCGCTCCAGCGAAACGGAAAAGGAATACAGCTACGGTTTCATCCGGCGGATTCTGGAAATGAGCGGCTATCTGTTCTTTTTCATGCAGGACGGGCAGACGTATCTTCTGCGGGCGGCTGACGCCGCGAATTACGCCGCGTTCCGGGAATATCTCAACGAGCGCGTCCTGGCGGCGCGCGCAGCGGGGAGGCGCGAAGAATGATCGAATACGGCAGCCAGATCGGCCGCAAGTTTGAAAAGGACGGCTCTGTCCGGCGCTATCCGGGCAATACGGTCATCGCCGACGTGCGGCCCGGCTGCGCGGCCTACGACGCGATGACGCATCTGAGGACCATCGCGCGCGAGGCGGGTCTTGAGGATACGATGATCCTCCTGCCGGAGGACAGCTACCACATGACCGTCATCCGCGGACTGAACGATCAGGTGCGCACGGACGCCTACTGGCCCGCAGCGCTTGCGAAGGACGCGACGATGGAGCAGGCGGACGATTACGTGCAGCGCGCGTTTGAAAGCGCGGGCATGCCCGGAAAAATCCGCATGCGCTTTTGCGGCGTGTGGGTCAACGAGGAAGATTTCCGCGTGCTGCTGGAACCGGCCGATGCGGAGCAGGCGAAAATCCTGCGCAATTTCCGCGACAGGGCCGCCGCCGCGCTGGGGCTTTTCCTGCCGGGACATGAAAGCTACACCTACCACATCACGCTGGCGTATACGCGCGTTGTGCCGCAGGGCGAAAAAAAAGCGGCGCTGGAGCGTGCGGTGGAAGCGATGAGGACGTATTTGAACGCGCAGGGCGCGTTTGAAGTAACGCCGCCTTATGTGGCGTTCTACGACGGCATGCTGGTGTTTTCTGCGAAGCGGATCGCCCGGTAAACCGTTCAAATCACCACGGAGAAGGAGTTGGTACCATGAAGAAATGGAAGCTGACCGGCGAGAAGGCGGTAAACCTCTGCCTGCTGCTGGTGAGCGCATTCTATCTGGCGTACAGCCTGACCCATTACAAGGTCGGCTCCGTCCGGATGCCCAAGGAAGGCTTTCTTCCGCTGATTATCGGCGCAGGCGCGGTGTGCGTCTCCGCATTTCTGACGGTGCAGTCCTGGATTGACAAGGGCGACGCCGCAAACGTGAAGTTTGAAATTTCCTGGGTGCGCTTCGGCCTGATGATCGCCGTTTCGTTCGCCTACGCGCTATTGATGAACGCGCTGGGCTATACCCTCAGCACATTCCTGTTCCTTATTGCAATTTTAATGCTTGCGCGCGCGGGTAGCTGGGTGAAGGTTACGATCATTTCGCTGATCTGCTCGGTTGCGTTTTACGTTCTGTTCAAGGTGGCTTTGGGCGTGATGCTGCCCGGCGGCTTCCTTGGCTTTTAAGGAGGTGCTGGAATGAGTACGTTATCGCTGCTGATGTCCGGCTTTGCACAGTGTTTCACCTGGGAGCGGATGATCGCCTGCGTGGCCGGCGTGCTGGTCGGCACGCTGACGGGCGTTCTGCCGGGAATCGGCGTAACGGGCGCGATGGCGCTTCTGCTGCCCATCAGCTTCGGCATGGACGCCACCACGGCGCTGATCCTCTTTGCCGGCATTTACTACGGAGCCATGTACGGCGGCTCCACCACGTCCATTCTGGTCAACCTTCCCGGCGAAGCGGCCAGCGTTGTAACCTGTCTCGACGGCAACCAGATGGCCAAGAAGGGCCGCGCGGGCGCGGCGCTGGCAATCAGCGCGTGGGGCTCGTTCATCGCGGGCACGATCGGTCTGATCGCGCTGACGTTCATTGCGGACGATATCGCCGGCCTGGCGCTGAAGTTCAAATCTCCGGAGTATTTCGCCATCTGCGTTCTCGGCCTGGTCATTCTGACGAACCTCACGGGCAAGAACCCGCTCAAATCGCTGCTGATGGTGTTCTTCGGCCTGGCGCTCGGTACGGTCGGCATGGACGACGTGTTCGGCGTTTCGCGGTTCGATTTCGGCAACATGTATCTCAAACGCGGCATCGAGTTCGGCGTGGTCGCCATGGCCGTGTTCGGCATCAACGAGCTGTTCGGCACGCTGCTGGAACCGCAGGATGAAGATATCAAGATTGAAAAGGTCAAGCTCAGGGACCTCTACCCCAACCGCGAAGAATGGAAGCGCTCGGTAATGCCCATCCTGCGCGGCACGGTGATCGGCTTCCTGATCGGCCTGATCCCCGGCCCGGCCGGAACGCTCGCCTCGTTCTCCTCCTATGCGGCGGAGAAGAAGGTCTCCAAGCATCCCGAAGAATTCGGCCACGGCGCGATTGAAGGCGTCGCGGGCCCGGAATCGGCCAACAACGCCGCTTCGTCCGCCGCGTTCGTGCCGCTGCTTTCGCTGGGCCTGCCGTTCGCCCCGCCCTCCGCGCTGCTGCTCACCGCGTTCATCACGCACGGCATTCAGCCCGGTCCGACGTTGATCACGCAGCACCCCGACGTGTTCTGGGGGCTGATCGCCAGCATGTATATCGGCAATGTGTTCCTGATGATTATCAACCTGCCGATGGTCGGCGTGTTTGCGTCGATCCTCAAGTGCCCCGCAAAGATCCTGATGCCCATCGTCATGGTCATCACCTACACCGGCGCGTTCGCCACCAACGGCACCACGTTCGATATCGTGCTGCTGATCGTGCTCGGCGTGCTGTCCTACATCGTTTCCAAATACGGCTACTCCATGGCGCCGCTGGCGGTCGGCATCTGCATGGCCTCTACGCTGGAACAGCGCTTCCAGCAGACGATGATCATGACGCGCGGCGACATCTCGCGGCTGGGCAAATACCCCATCGCGTGCGTCATTCTCGGACTGGCCGTGTTCCTTCTGCTCATCTCGCTCCTCAAGCCTGTCAAGAAGGTGCTGATGAACAGCAAGGAGGATTGACGGATCCCGTATGTCAAAGGCGCATTGCGCCTTTCTCATAAACGACTCAAATTTCGAAAGGAGAAAGAACCATGAAAAAATTCCTGGCTATCCTGGTGGCACTCGTTCTGTGCCTGTCTCTGTGCGCGGGCGCGCTGGCTGAAGATTTCCCGACCAAGGAAATCACGTATCTGTGCGGCTATGGCGCAGGCGGAAGCTCCGACCTG
>SFFS01000258.1 GCA_004557805.1 Clostridiales bacterium
TATTACGACGCCCTCGCAGGCGAAGTCAAGGCGGCGTTCCGCAGGGAATTCTTCACCGAAACGGGCCGCATCGCGGAACCCACGCAGACGGCGATGATTATGGCTCTTTCGATGGGGCTCGTGCCGGAAGAACACCGCGGGCGCATCCGCGCCGACCTGAAAAAGAAACTGGAAGCGCGCAACTGGCACATGGACACCGGCTTTGTCGGCACGTATTACCTCTGCCAGACGCTCACCGACAACGGCATGGCCGATATCGCCTATACGCTGCTGCTGAACGAAGATTTCCCGAGCTGGCTGTACGAGGTCAACATGGGCGCGACGACCATCTGGGAACGCTGGAACAGCGTGCTGCCCAACGGCCTTGTCTCCGACACCGGCATGAACAGCATGAACCATTACGCCTACGGTTCCGTGGTGGAATGGATGTATCGCGGCATGTGCGGCCTGAACCCCGTCGCCGAACATCCCGGATTCGTTCGGGCTCGAATCGCGCCGCACACCGACGCGCGGCTCGGCTGGGCGCGCTGCGAATACGATTCCGCCGCAGGCCGCTACGTCTCCGGCTGGAAGCTGACCGGATCGCACGCCGAATATGAACTGGAAATCCCGTTCGGCTGCGAAGCGGAGTTCATCCCCGATCACGGCGGAGAAACCGTCTCCGTCAACGGAACGGATACGCCGCTGGAAAACGGCCGCCTCACGCTCAGGTCCGGAAGCTACCGCATTATTGCTGACTGTTGAGATGTGATTTTTTGCGAGACCCCTTTCTTTTCCTCGGAAAAGAAAGGGGTCTCGCGCTCTGCCAAAGAAAAGGCGTTTTTACTCGGTTCCGGCAGAAATCATTTTTTACAAGGATTGCCGCGCTTTTATTGAGTCAAGACGATTTCCTTGGAAAGGAGTCCAGAGGGAAACCTTCCTTCTCAAAGGAAGGTTTCCTTCTGGCCGTTCCCGTTCTTCCCGGCGAACCCTTCCGCCGGGCCCGTCCACACGCTCGATTTGCCCTTTCCCAGCCTGAAAACGGCCGGAAGATAGGCGATCGTGCCGATCATGCAGACGATCATATCCTGCATCGTATCGGAAACGCCCGTCAGCACCACGCGCTGCACATCGCGCCCGGTAATCAGGTGGACGAAGTATTCGCAGATTTCCCATAATCCCGCCACGGCCATCGACGCAAAAAACACAAACAGCACCGCCAGCAGCCGGTTCCGGCGCGTCAGGCGCCCCTCCGGGCAGATCGTCAGGAAAAGCGCCAGCGCCAGCAGTACTCCAGCACCGACCCGCACGGAAACGCCAGCAGAATGAACAGCAGAATCATGAAATCCATCTGCGCCGAACGCCGCAGGCGCAGCACGCGGAAAAACAGCGCCATCAGTACCGGCATCGCCGCCGCAAGAAGCGACAGCGGAAAATGATACATATCCCGCCGCACGCCGTAATAAACCGCCGCGCCCAGGCACAGCAGCACATACGCCGGAAAGAACCAGCGGTTGATTTTTTCAAATTTCGCTTCGCGCTGCATGCAATACAACTCCTCCGTGTTTTTTCTCATTGTATGCGGCAAAGTTCAACCCTGCGTCAAATTCCGCTTGCCGCGCGCCCCGGATTGACTGTATAATAATGCCAGCCTACACACAAAGGAGATCTTCGCCCATGCGCCGCATTGCCGCCCTGCTGCTCGCCTGCCTTCTCTGTCTGACTGCGCTGCCTGTTTTCGCCGCGCAGGCGCGGCTTCTGGCCGCGCCGAACGTGCTGCGCCCGGGCCGGGCGTACAGCTTCAAGATCGAGGTTTCAGAGGACGCGGCGGCGGCATTGTATCTCATCGACGCAGCGGGAATCATCGCGGCGACGGTCTATCAGGATTATCCGCTGCACGCGGGCGAGAACACGCTCTCCTGGGACGGCATGCTGCCCGGCGAAACGCCGGTCGCCGCAGGCGAATATACGCTGCGCATATCCGTCTCCGGCAGCGAAACGCTCAGCGCGCCTCTGCGCGTGGGCAGCCCGTACCCGATGCTCACGGACGTAAACTGCGCCGACAACACGCTCGTCGAGGGCGGCAGCGTTATCGTCGGCTTTACGGCCAGCCAGCCCGGCACACTCGAGGTGCTGCTTAAATCAGATTCCGGCGAGCAGCCCGTCGCGCAGGTAATCGTGCAGCAGGGCGCAGGCAGTTTCGCCTGGGCGGGCGACGGCATTCAGGACGGCAGCTACACGCTGATCTTCTCGCTCAATACCGGCAACGGCATCAGCTCCATGGAGCATCACGTGCCGGTTTTCGTCCAGCGCGAAGCGCTGGAAACGCCGCAGCCCGAAGCGCACGCCTTCAGCGAGACGACGCCCGAGCCGCAGCCGGAGCCCACGGCGCTCCCCACCCCCGAGCCGACGCCGGAGCCCACGCCCGTCCCGGAAAACCGCCCCTACTCCGAGCAGGGGCAGGCGGGCACGTTCTGGGCGCTCACCCCCGGCGAAACGGACGACGCGAAAATCTGGGAGGCGCTGATGCAGCCTATCACCGTTTACGACGGCGGCATCAATGCCTCGGCCAAATCGCACGCCTATCTGATGGAAAATCCCGACGGCACGGGCGCGCAGGTGGCGCAGCTGCACACGCAGTCGCAGGGCCTGAACGTGATCGGCGAGCCGAACGAATACGGCTACGTGCTGGCCGAAGCGTTTTCAAACTACGATCAGGATTACAATCCGAAAACCGACGAGGAAAAGGCGCACGCTTTCGACCTCAAGCGCGGCTACGTCAAGGCCAGCGCGCTCAAGACGATCGAGGTCAATCAGGAATACGGCATCCTCATCGATAAGCTGACGCAGCGGCTGTATCTGTTCCATAACGGCGAGCGCGTCACCGAAATGCTCGTCGCCACCGGGCTGATTCAGGACGGCAAATATTACTGCGAAACCATTCCGGGCGAATACATCACCATCAGCCGCACCGGAGGCTTTTACAGCGGGAATATGTATTGCGATATGGCGATTCGCATCAACGGCGGTATTCTGCTGCACGAGGTGCCGTGCAAGGTGCGCGCCGACGGCTCGCACGATTACTCGTCCTTCGAGGGATACCTCGGCACAAAGCAGAGCCACGGCTGCATCCGCATTCAGCGCCTGAAAAACAACGAGGGCTACAACCACAAGTGGCTCTGGAACAACCTTCCGATGAAAACGCGCGTCATCATCTGGGACGACCTGAACCGCACCGATTCTCCATCGACATGGTATCCGAACCCGTAAAACGCAATAATTCTCCGCCCTTCTGCGCAGACTATCCGCGCAAGGAGGGCTTATTTTTATGGAACTGAAAGGCAGCAAAACGGAGAAAAATCTCTGGGCGGCGTTCAACGCCGAAAGCGCCGCGCGCACGCGGTACGACATTTACGCGCAGGCGCTTCGCGCCGCCGGGCAGGAAGCGCTGGCAAATCTCTTCCGGGAAACGGCGAAGAACGAATTCGTCCATGCAAAAATCTGGTTCGGCGCGCTCGGGCTGAGCGCCGAAGCGGCCGACGCGCTGGCGCAGGCCGCCGCAGGCGAGCATGAGGAATGGACGCGCTCCTACGCCGAGTTCGAGCGCGTCGCGCGCGAGGAAGGTTTCGCGCAGATCGCCGCGCAGTTTGCGCTGACAGCCAAGGTGGAAGCAGGCCACGAGGCCGCGTTTCTGCGCGCCGCGAACGGCGCGGAAAACGCCGCGCCCGTCGCCTGGAAATGCGCCAACTGCGGACATACCCTCATCGGCGCGGCCCCGCCGAAAAACTGCCCCCTGTGCGGCGAGCCAGGCGGCTGGTTTGAAACGAATCACTGAGAGAAGGTTCTCATCCGGCTCAGGAAGCGAATCGTCAGGGGCGCTTGACAATTCGCTTCCTTTGTGTTACCACCTTGAAAAAGCG
>SFFS01000039.1 GCA_004557805.1 Clostridiales bacterium
TCTGCGTCTCGCCCTTCTCATGCGGGACTTCCCGATAGAGCGCGGACGTATCGGCCGTCGCTTTGGAAAGCGCATCCTCCACGGCGCGGATCACCGCGCGGCTGGAATTTGTCGCGCCGCTGACGGCGTCGACGGCAAGCGACCGGTTTTCAAGAATGCGTGCGGGAATCATATCGGCCACAACCATGAAAACATAATACGTTTCGTCGTTATCGCCGATCTGGATATCGGTGATCGCATCGTCCGATACCGTGACGGAGACGTTCACGGAGCCGTTATTTCCCTGCGCGGTACCCTCATAGGTGCCCGCAGTGAACAGCGGCTGCTGTTCCGCCGCCGCGCCGAAAGCGCACAGCAGCAGCGCCATGCTGATCAGCACGGCCATAAGTTTCCTGTACATGGACATTCCTCCTTTTTTCTTGCCGGATGTTCCGGCGTCAGAAAAAATGATAAGGTGCCAAGTACCTTTGCTGTCAAGAGGATCACAATTTTTTGAATGGAATATAAAATTTGCAGGAAATCAGCGGCATGGCGGTTTCGCCGTCGCGTTTAAACTCAGAAGACCGGCTGAAAATTTCGCCGTCCTGCTCAAGGCCGTGTTCGTCCATATAAGCAAAAACGGATGCAAATTTCGCATATGTGACAGGCGTGGAAATCCACGTGGTCAGATACTGATGCGCGGGATAGACCTCGACCGCACCGTGCTTTTCCGGCTCCCAGCCGAGGATTTCGTTTTCGAAAACGCCCAGGCCGTAATCCAGCGGAACGCACGCTTCAGGCCCGACGGCGCCGGCGGCTTCAATGTTCCTGCGATGGAACAGCACGGTATATTTGACAAACGGCATGTTTTCCGTCCAGACGGCGAGCGCCGCGCCGTTCTTTCCGGAAATGCGCAGTTTTTCTCCGGATTCATAAGAAATCCGATACAGCTTCGGGCATGTTTGCACCGCAATCCGCCGCTTTTCTTCTTCCGAACGGCAGGTATCATGGATCATCGCGCGCAGTTCATCCTCGCAGCGCTCCAACTGCCTGCGCCGCTCCTGAAGCTGTTCGATGCCCCGGCTGAGCATCTCCTGACGCTGCGCATCGTCGGTAACGTTGACGAGGTTCGCCGCATCCTGCATGCTGAATCCGAACGCCCGGTAAAGCCGGAACCAGCGCAGCACGCTCAGTTGCAGCGGATCATAAACGCGATAGCCCGCGCCGTCCCGTTTCGGTTCCGAAATGCAGTTTTTCTTTTCAAAAAAGCGAATGGCTTCCTTCGAGGTTCCGATAATCCTTGCAACCGTCCCCATTCGATAGTTCATCCGGGCGTTTCCTCCAATCGTGTTTCCGGCGCGACGCCGCCCTTCACAATCCGTCTCCGGCCGTCACTTCTTTCTTACAGCCGCACGCAGCCGTTTCACTGCGATGAGAACCGCATAAGCGATCGCGCAGTCGAGCAGCAGCCCGCCCGCTTCCATCAGCGTTGAAAGCGCCCCCAGCGCCGTTATCCGCACAGTAAAAAACGGGAACGGAACCCCGATGCGCAGCGTGTTTTCGGAAAGATTCTGCGTAAAAGGCAGCGCCGCCAGCACGAGCGAAAGCAGCAGAATCGCCGCCGAAGAAACGCCGAGTTCCCTGTAATTCAATTTCTTCACGCTCCGTCCCCCTCTTTTTCGTCTTATAATCATATTTATATTATAGATACGTTTCCGCGCTCCGTCAACGGCCGCGCGCATAAGAAAAGGGCGGCTCTGCCGCCCTGAAAAAACGTCCTTTCTATCCCAATCGTTCGCGGATGACGCCCGCGATGTGCCCGGCGGCCTCCTGAACGAGCGCCCCGTCAAGCCCCTCAGCCATTTACAGACTCCCCAACGTGATTATACTTCGGAAGTCAGCCGAATCAGCGCCGCAGGAATTTCCGCATCCGTGAAATCCAACGTGAAGGAAATTTTATCGCCCTTCATTTCGAAGGCCAGATCCGTCTGCGTGCCGTCCTGGGCGATCAGCGAAAGGCTTCTGCCCTCCAGCGCCTTCGCAGGCAGCGTGATCTTCACCTTGCCCGCAGGCTGCGTCAACTTGCCTGACAGTTCGAAAGCCAGGCTCAGGTATTCCCCGTTCATCCGTGCAATCACTTCTCCCGCGGGAAGCTTGCCGGTCACAGCCGCCGCCTGCGCTTTTTCAATCCGTTCCATCCGCTCGCCATTCTCCGTCTGACCGCACACCGGACAGAAGACCATGCTCACGTTTTCTTCCACCTGGAATTTGAAATTCTGGCAGCCGGTCTTGCCCGTGTGCTTGCAGCCCTTCCGCATGCAGTTGGCGCTGTGGCCGCCGTCGGCATCAGACGTCCATTCGCCGAACCAGTGATGCAGCTTCTGTACCGGATTCCAGGTGTATGCAACATCGCCACGGCTGCAAATGTACTGGGTATAACCGTTCTCTTCGCAGGTGGGTTCCACGATGATCTTCCGATAATCGTGGCCCAGCGCGGGGATTTCCGCGTAAGTCGAATAGCTGCAGTTCATGCAGGCGTCATAGGCTATCCAACCCTTTTGGGTGCAGTTAGCGGCTCTGGCCTTGTGATGCTTCAGATTGTGGCCTGATGTGGGGATTTCCACATAAGTAGTATACTCGCAGCGCGTGCAGGTGTCGTAGGCTTCCCAGCCGATATCAGTGCAGGTGGCGGCCTTGGCTTCGTGGTGCGTCAGGTCGTGAGGGGCTAGTCCACCGTATGGCTCGCCGCACTTCGTGCTGACAGCCGGGGCGCTACAGCTTGCCGTGCCGCCAGTATGCACTTCGGGGCTGCCCAATATCTCTCGTTTGCAAACTTCACATCTATAAACCTGTCTATGATTTAATGTGTTATTCTTATCTAACACCCACTCGCCTGGCGTAAAATCTCTTCATTCGTTACACGTGTCACACTTAGCGTTATATGCCAGCGCAATGCTGCCGGCAGCGATTAAAAGCAGCGTTGCAATAACCAGGGCTGCGATCAGTTTATGTTTCATTTTCTTATCTCCTTCCTTTTGCTCGGTGGGATGATAGCACGTTTACGGCACGCAATCGCTATGTACTGAATGGTATGCAGCTCAATTATCGTGGATTCCGCTGGGAAAATCACGACGGAATCGACACCTCCTTAAGATCGGATTTCATTTTTCCTTCAGTTCAAACTGCACGGACAGCGACGCAAGCAGCGCGTCCATGACCTTCCTCCCCTCGGCGCGCACGTCCACCCCCGCCACGAAGGCGATGATCTGCCCGCGCTCCTGCTCAGGCACCTGAAACGCGCTCAGGCTCATGCTCAGAAACCGCCGGATTTTGTGTTCCAGCGTGAAGTACTGATCGCACTTTCGCGCCATATATCCGCGCATCATGCCCGCCGTGCCCAGCTCCATCTCGTAGAAGTCGCTTTCAGCGCACCCGGGCATGTACGCGCCAAACGCTGCCTGCAGCTCGACCGTCGTGCTCCGATGGATGATCTCTGCCGCGGCCGGGAAGGTGTACGCCTCCACGTAGATATCCCGCAGGTTCTCGCTCAGCTCGGTCAGCGCCAGCTGCAGCGCCGTCTCCACTGCGTAAATGTACGCCGGAGAGGGTACGTTCGCCGCCAGCGGCTTGACCGCGCCGAACTGCATGCCGAACATCATGCCGATCAGTTCCGTCAGCACACCGTTCTTTGTGTGAAAGATATTCTGAAACGATCCGGCAGACACATCTGCCTCTTTCAGAATCTCCGCCACCTTCGTGTTCGTGTAGCCCTTCTCCAGGAAGAGCCGAACGCTGGCGGCCAGTATTCGCCGCTTTGCGTCCCCGCTGTCATACCTTCGAGCCATTTGCGCCCATTCCTTGCCAAATTATTTTTCAACCCAATTATACATTGTTTTTCCACAGCGTGTCAAGTTGCCGAATATCCGCTTCCAATAGCCAAAGAGGAGATTCCGTTCTGTTTTGGTCAGAATTCTACACGATAAGCCCCATTGCCGTGAATGCAGCCAGCTTTGTATTTCACCAGATTCGCCGCACTAAAAAGCGGGAACGTTCCCCACTGCGCAGCGTGTTTTCAGAAAGATTCTGCGCAAAAGAAAAGGGCGGCTCCGCCGCCCTGAAAAAAACGTCCTTTATGCCAGCCGTTCGCGGATGACGCCCGCGATGTGCTCGGCGACCTCCTGAATGAGCGCCTCGTCAAGCCCCTCGACCATTACGCGGATCAGCGGTTCGGTGCCCGATACGCGCGCCACGACGCGGCCGTTGTCGGCAAGGCGCGCTTTGCCCTCCTCGATGGCGCGCTTCACTTCCGCGTCCATGTAGAAGGCCAGCTTGCCGTCGTGTGAGACGGTCACGTTAATCATCGTCTGCGGGTAGCGCGTCATCACCTTCGCCGCCTCCGCCAGCGTGACGTTCTCCTGCTTGAGATGCGCCAGCAGCTGCAAAGCCGTCAGCTGACCGTCGCCGGTCGTAGCGAAATCGCGGAAGATTACGTGGCCCGACTGTTCGCCGCCGAAGCAGTAGCCTTCCATTTCCATCTCCTCCAGCACGTAGCGGTCGCCCACCTTGGTGGCGATAAAATTGATTCCGTTCTGTTCGCAGAACTTCGTAAAACCCATGTTCGTCATGATGGTGCCGACGACCGTCTTGCGCGCCAGCTTGCCGCGGCGCAGCATATCACGCGCGCAGATGGCCATGATGAAATCGCCATCCACGACGTCGCCGTCCGCGTTGACGCACAGACACCGGTCGGCGTCGCCGTCAAAAGCGACGCCCAGCGGCAGACGGTTTTCGCTCACATAGGCGCTGAGCGCCTCCAGATGCGTCGAGCCGCAGCGCTCGTTGATGTTCACGCCGTCCGGCTCGTCAAAGAGAATGTGCGCGTCCGCGCCCAGCTCGGAAAACAGCCGCTTTGCCGTGTGCGCGGCGGAACCGTTGGCGCAGTCGACCGCAAAGGACATGCCCTCGAGCGAAACGGGAATGGTGCTCTTGAGGTGATCGACATAATCCTTGACGGCATTGGGCTTGAAGCTGGCGCGACCCACGTCGCCGCCGGTTTTGATCTCGATGCCCTCCGCGCCGTCGACCACGATGGATTCGATCTGTTCTTCGATTTCGTCCGGGAGCTTGAAGCCGTCGCCGGAAAAAATCTTGATGCCGTTATATTCGGCGCTGTTGTGCGAGGCGGAAATCATCACGCCCGCGTCGGCCTTATATTTGCCCACCAGATACGCGACGGCCGGCGTGGGCACCACGCCCAGCCGGTATACATCCGCGCCTACGGAGCACAGGCCCGCGCACAGCGCGCCCTCGAGCATATCGCCGGAAAGGCGCGTATCCATGCCGATGACGAACACCGGCCTTCTGCGCGCATGGCGCGAAAGCACGCTCGCCGCCGCGCGGCCGATCTGCATGGCCAGCTCGCACGTCAGCTTTTCATTGGCGATTCCGCGCACGCCGTCGGTTCCGAAAAGTCGTCCCATAGCTTATCTCTCCTCCCGCGCGACGACCTCGCCCGCGCGCTTATAGATGGTCTTTTCCGCCACGATGCCGCGCACGCTCGAGAGCGGATAGACGATGCTCCCGCGCCCTACGATCGTGCCGGGGTTCAGCACGCTGCCGCAGCCGATTTCGGCTTCGTCGCCCAGCATCGCGCCGAACTTGCGCAGGCCGGTAGCAATTTCCGGGCCGTGCAGCGTAACGTTTCCGTGATCGCTGCGGAAGTTGGATGTAATCGCTCCCGCGCCCATGTGCGCCTTATAGCCGAGAATCGAGTCGCCGACGTAATTATAGTGCGGTGCCTGCGCGCCGTCGAAGAGAATGCAGTTTTTCAGCTCCGTAGAATTGCCCACCGTCGCGCCCTTCCCGACGATCGCGCTGCCGCGCAGGAAGGCGCAGTGGCGTATCTCGGCGTTTTCATCGATAATCAGCGGCCCGCCCAGATACGCCGTCGGCGCAATTTTCGCCGATTTGGCCACCCATACGTCTTCCGCAGGGTGATCGAACTTTTCTTCCGGCAGCATTTTTCCCAGTTCCAGGATAAACGCCGAAATTTCTTTCAGCTTTTCCCAGGGATAGACGCTTCCAGCTCCAAACAGCGGCGCGGCGATCGACCGGGAAAGGTCGAACAGCTCCGCCGCCCTGAGTTTCCATTCCATCGCGTTTCCTCCCGCCTTACGCCACCGTAACCGACTTCGCCAGGTTGCGCGGCGTATCGATCGGCAGCCCCATGCGCTTGGCCGTCTCGTAGGCCAGCAGCTGCAAACAGACCGCCTCGGCGTAAACCGCCGAGAATCCCTTTTCAACCGGCATGCGGCAAACGGTGAGATTTTCCACGTCCTCCACGCCCTGCATATCGCCGGTGGTGAACAGATACACGCTGCCGCCGCGCGAGAGCACCTCCTGCACGGAGAGCAGCACGCGGCTGCGCGTCGTTTCCTGTGTGAGGAAGCATACGCTCGGCACGCCCGGCTCGATGAGCGAGATGGTGCCGTGCTTGAGTTCGCCCGCCGCAATAGATTCGGCGTGGATGTAGCTGATTTCCTTCAGCTTGAGCGCGCCCTCGCAGGCAATGGCGTAATCAACCGCGCGGCCGAGGAAGAACACATCCTTCGCAGTATGGATTTCATCGGCCATACGGATAATCGCCGGCCGCAGCTTCAGCGTTTCGCGGGCAATGCTTTCCGCCGCGCAGAGCGCGGCGGTTTCAGCCTTCTCGCCCGCAGCGTCGAGCAGCCCGCGCAGCGCGGCCATGCGGATGGCCGTCAGATACAGCACCGCGATCTGCGCCGTAAACGCCTTCGTGCTGGCCACGGCGATTTCCGGGCCGCACGAGGTGTGCAGCACATGGCCGCATTCGCGCTCCATCACCGTGCCCTGCCGGTTGATAATCGCCAATACCTTGCCGCCCTGCGCCTTCACGCTGCGCAGCGCCGCCAGGGTATCGGCCGTCTCGCCCGACTGCGAAACAAAAATGGTCAGGCTGTCCGGCTCCACGCGAACGCCCGCATCGCAGAATTCCGAAGCGATAAAGCTCGTCACCTCAACGCCGGCGATTTTGCGGAAATAATGCGCCGCGACAAGCCCTGCATGCATCGCCGTGCCGCAGGCGACGACGTTGATGCGCTTAACATCAAAAAGCGAATCCTCCACGCCATCGCAGGAGAAGTCGACGCGTCCGTCCGCCGTAATATAGCGGTTCACCGTGCGGCGGATCGTTTCCGGTTCTTCAAGAATTTCCTTGAGCATATAGTGCTCGTGCCCCTCGCGGCCCTGGGTGCGGTTCGTCGCAGCCAGTTCCAGCTTCTGCGCCGCGCCCGCGAAAAAGCGCATTCCCTCAGGTATGATCTCCGCCACGGTGTGTTCGTCCGGCACGTAATACTCGCCGCACTGCGGGAACGTCGAAGGATCGGAAGAAAGGAAACAGCCGGTTTCCGTCTGCATCAGCGCCAGCGGGCTTTCGCGCCGCACGGTAAAGATGCAGCCGGGACGGTCGGAGAAAAGAATCGCCAGCGCATAGGAACCCTTGAGGCGCTTCTGCGCCGCGAGGATCGCCTGCACCGGATCGTTCCTGTATTCGCTGTCGATCAGCGCGGCCATAATTTCGGTATCGGTATCAGAAACAGGGGTATAATTCAATTCCGCGCGCAGCTCGCGGAAGTTTTCGATGATGCCGTTGTGCACCAGCGTCACGCGGCCCGCCGTGTGAGGGTGCGCGTTTTTGACGGAAATGCCGCCGTGCGTGGCCCAGCGCGTATGTGCGATGGCCGTGCCCGCGTCTTCCTGCCCCGCCGCCATGGCGATCAGGTTCTGCACGCGTCCGGTAGTTTTCAGCGTTTTAATCTCTCCCTGCGCGTCAAAAAACGCGACGCCCGCGCTGTCGTAGCCGCGATATTCCAGACGGGAAAGCCCTTCCAGCACCGGCGCAAGCGCCTCGCCCCTGCCGCAGTATCCATAAATTCCACACATAATTCAATCATCCTTTCTCTTTTTGCATAAAGCAACCACGCCGCGCGCTTTTTTCTTTTTAAGCGTACAGCAAACAGGGCATGGAACATTCCATGTCGCAGGAGATGATGCGATTATTTTGTGCGATAAAAATAAGAATATGATGAAAAGGAAAGAAAACTTTCCGCCGGCTGCAGCCCCTCTGTTCCGGTCGTTACCGTCCGGGTTTAAAGCTGCATCACGCATCCGGCCATACGGCAGGGCATCCGCCGAAAACTTCGATAACCCTGCGCCTCGTCAACCGCCCAAAGGACGGTTCTGGCGCTGAAATCCGTTTACGCACACAAAAACCGCATGTTTTCCAGCCTTCCTCCAAAAGGCCGGCAAAATATATTATAGCATACCGGCCTTCTTTTGGCAACTCACAGGTTTTCCGGTTCCTTCAGGAGCTGCCAGCGCGCCCGATAATCCGGCATTTCTGCCGCCACGACGGCGTAAAACGCCCGGCTGTGGTTCTTCTCAAGGATATGCGCCAGCTCGTGTACGACCACGTATTCGATCGCTTCCACCGGATAGCGCATCAGCCGCCAGGAGAAGCACAGGCTGTTTTTCGCGCTGCAGCTGCCAAAGCGCCGGCGCGCGCCGGTAATCTTCAGCCCCGCCGGCCGCACGCCCATGCTCCGCGCGTACGCCTCCACCATCGGCGGGAGAATTTCCCTCGCGCGCGCAATCAGCGCAGCCTGCTCCCGCGCGTCAGGCTCCGGATATTTTTCGGCGCGCAGGCGCGCTTTTTCCACATGCGCGGCAACCCATTCCGCGTGCGCATTCACAAAGCGGTCGATTTCCCGCCGGGCCAGCCGCTGCGGCGCACGCACGACCACCTCTCCTTCAGGCGTCACCGAAAGCGACAGCGTTTTGCGCACGGAACGGACGAGCATATAATTCATATTCCCTCCGGCGCTTCGCACTGCGCCCATTCGCGCACATGATCCCACGCCACGCGCACGCCCGCTCCCCTCTGGCAGAAAACGGAATCCGGCGTATCGTCGGCCAGCGGGTTATAATCCGTCTCGGCGATCACACGGGCGGCGTCCTCGTCACGGCAGGGCGCGTAGCGGCTCAGCCGCACGGTAAGCGCGCCCTTCCCATGCGTAGCAGTCAGGAATTCCGTCTGATAGCCCGACAGCGTCGCAAACGGCGCTTCTCCGCGCAGCGTCACGCGGTCGCCGTCGTATTCGGGCGGCTCGACCTGCGCGCGCATGCGCGACAAATCGCCCGCGAGCCTGCCGTAGCACTCCTGCGGCGCGCGCAGCGCAAACCGGCAGACCGGCTCGAGCAGCCGGCTCTCGCCGTGCATCAGCGCGTTGCGCACGGCGCGATAGACGCTCTGGCGAAAATCGCCGCCCTCGGTGTGCTTCAGGTGCGCGCGGCCCGTCAGCAGCTCGACGCGCACGTCCGTCAGCGGCGCGCCGGTCAGAACGCCCCTGTGCTGTTTCTCCAGCACGTGCGTTTCGATCAGCCGCTGCCAGTTCAGCGCCAGCGTATCGACATGGCACAGCGAACGGAACGTCACCCCGCTGCCCGGCTCCGCCGGAACCAGCCGCAGCCATACTTCGGCGTAATGGCTCAGCGGCTCGTAATGGCCGATCCCCACGCACGGCGCTTTCACCGTTTCGCGATAGAGCACGCGCGCCGGGCCGAACGAAACCTCCAGCCCAAAGCGGCTCCCGAGCAGTTCGCGCAGCACCTCAAGCTGAATTCCGCCCATCACGCGCACGGCGATTCCGCCGCCGTTCCCGCGCGTCTCCACCTGCAGGGAGCTTTCCTCTTCCTCCAGCATATGCAGCGCGGCCAGCACGCGGTTCTCCGGGACGGCCGCATCCCACAGCACGTCGGCCGTCAGCATCGGTTCGCACGACCATTCCGCCGTGCGGCGCGCCGCGCCTTCGCCGAGGGTATCGCCGGGCATAACGCCCTCCAGTCCCGGGCACGCGCACAGATCGCCCGCTGCCGCCCGCTCCACGCTCCTCGCCCGCGGTCCATGCCACACGGACAGCGCGGACAGCTTTGCCGGGCCCTGCGGCGTTTCGATTTCATCGCGCACGGCAGCCGCGCCGGAGAGCACCTTGAAAAAGCAGAGCCTTCCGCCCTGCGCGTCATGGCGGATCTTGTATGCCCGCGCGCGGAAGGGGCCGGTCTCGCGCGTATGCCAGTCGGTACGGACGAGCGCGCGCAGGGCGCGCATGAATTCCTCCACGCCGTCTCCGCGCAGCGCCGAGCCCGCCAGCACCGGAAACGCCGCACATGCCATGACCTGCCGCGAGAGCTCGGAAAGCCACAGCGCCTCGTCGTAGCCCGTATCGAAAAGCCGCTCCATCAGCGTCTCATCCCGCGCGGCGACCTCTTCGGCAAGCGTCTCGCTCATCGTGCCGCCCGCAAACCCGCGCGCGTCGATCACATCGGGCGAAAGCAGCCGTTTCATCTGTGCGAGAACTTTTTCCGCGTCCGCGCCCTCGCGGTCCGTCTTGTTGAGGAAAATCAGCGTCGGCACGCAGTTTTCGCGCAGCAGGCGGAATACGGTTTCAGTGTGGCTCTGCACGCCCTCCGCGCAGCTGACCACCACCACGGCCGCGTCCATCACGGAAACCGCCCGCTCCATTTCGGGCGAAAAATCGGCGTGTCCGGGCGTGTCCACCCAGTAAATCGTATCGCCGTCCCGTTCAAGCAGCGCCTGATCGGAGAAAATCGTAATCCCGCGCTCCCGCTCGATGGGATGCGCGTCGAGAAACGCGTCGCCGTGATCGACCCGGCCCATCGTGCGGATGGCCCCGGAGAGCGACAGCACGCGCTCGGAGAAAGTCGTCTTGCCCGCGTCGACATGCGCGAGCACGCCAATCGTCATCTTCATGCGCTCCATTTTAGCAGTGTTTTCGCCATCCCGCAAGGTAGACAGCCGTCCGGATGCGTGATATGATACGCCCGAGGTGAAAACCATGCCGGAATTTTCCTCCGGGCTCCTCTTCGACGGCGCGACGGGCACGCAGCTGCTTGCGCGCGGGCTGCGGTTCGACTGCCCCGAACGGCTGAACCTGACGCGCCCGGACGCGGTGCGCGCGGTGCATCGCGCCTATGTCGAGGCTGGCGCCGACGTGATCGAAGCCAACGCGCTCGGCGCGAACCCCATCCGCCTGCGCGCGTTCGGGCTGGAAGCGGAATGCGCGCGCATTACGGAAACCGCCGCAGCGCTGGCGCGGGAAAGCGGCGCAAAATCCGTCGCCTGTCCCGTCGGCACGACGCTTCAATACGGCCGCGAACCAGACGGCGTTCTTTTCCGCGCTTTCGCGCGTCAGACGCAGGCCGCCGCCCGCGCGGGCGCAGACTTGATCTTCTGCGAAACGCTGACCTGCCTTGCCGAAGCGCGGCTGATGTTCGCCGCCGCGCAGGAAACGGGGCTTCCGTTCGGCGCGTCGTTTTTCTTCGGCGCGGACGGGCTCACCCCCGCCGGAGATTCACCCGCCGCCTGCGCACGAGCCGCGCAGGAAGCCGGGGCGTGCATGGCGGGCGTAAACTGCATGAGCGAACGCGCGCCGCTTATACAGGCGATCACAGAAATGCGCGCAGCGTGCAGTCTTCCCCTGATCGCGCAGCCGAGCGCCGGCCTGCCCGGCCGCCGCATGGACGTCGAAGCGTTCGCCGCACTGACGGCCGAATTGCTCCGCGCAGGCGCGTCGCACGCCGGCGGATGCTGCGGTACGACTTCGGAATATATCAGGCGCATTGCGCCGATGGTCCATAAAGGAGACGGCATATGAGCAAATACGACCCGCTGTGGGCATTTGTGCGTCAAAGCGGTACGGATACGCTGAAACTCACGTTCGGCGAAATCGAGCGGGCCGCTGGGATTCCGATCGATCATTCCTTCCTGAACCATAAGAAGGAACTGAACGCATACGGCTATGAGGTCAAGAAGATTTCGCTGAAAGAGCGAACGGTGCTTTTCCAGAAAATGAAAGGAGCAGAAAGCGAATGTGCAAAAGAATTTTCCGCACGCTGCTGACGTTTGCGCTGACGCTCGCCGCCATGCTGGCCGCATACGCCGCCATATCGGGCATGTGGCTTTTCGGCGTTCCCAACGCGAAGAACGTTGTCGAGGTAACGATCACCAGCACGGAGCACCCCGCTGAAACGATCGTCTCCTCCGACGCGGAGTGTATCGAGCGCACCGTGAAACTGACGGGCTTTCTGAAATACCGCCTTTTCACAGCCGCGCAGGAGGACGACGCGCCCATCGTCACCATCGTCTGGACGCTGCGCGACGGCTCTGTATGCGAAATTTCCGCCAGCCGCGAAACAGTCTGGTGGCGCGGACGAGCCCTGCCGCTGAAGGACGAAGCGTTTTTCATCAACCTGGCAGACGGAATTTTCTTCAATGAACAATGATCAGGAAGCGTTGAATATGACAGACGTCCGCAAAGCCGTTGAGGCTGATCTTCCACGCGTCGCAGCGATCTACGACGCGCTCCATACCGCTGAGGAATCCGGCAGAGCCGTAATCGGCTGGATTCGCGGCGTATACCCCACGGCACAGACGGCGCGGGAAGCCCTGGACGCAGGCGACCTGTACGTAATGGAGGACGGCAATGAAATCGTCGCCTCGGCAAAAATCAATCGTGAGCAGGTGCCGGAATATACCGGCGCCGCGTGGCTGTATCCGGACGCGCCGCCGGAAAGAATTATGGTGCTGCACACGCTGACGGTCGATCCCTCATGCGCCGGAAAGGGATACGGCTCGGCGTTCGTCCGGTTTTACGAGCGCTTCGCGCAGGAAAACGGCTGTCCGTATCTTCGCATGGATACGAACGAGCGCAATCTCGCGGCGCGCAGGCTGTACGCGCGCCTGGGCTATCGCGAAGCGGGCGTCGTGGGCTGCACGTTCAACGGTATTCCGGGCGTGCGCTTGGTGTGCCTGGAGAAAACGCTATGAGCGAAAAAACGTTGCGGTTCACAGAAGAAAGCGCGGCCTTCTGGGACGCGCTGGACGCATTGGCAGCCGCCTGCGAGCGAGTCATCGACCGGCCGCGCGGAACGGTGCATCCGAAATATCCTTCCTTCGTTTATCCCCTTGATTACGGCTATCTGAAAAACACGTCGTCCGCAGACGGCGAGGGAATCGACATATGGCTCGGCAGCGACGCGCGACAGCAGATCGACGCTGTCATCGTCACCGTCGATCTGCTCAAACGCGATTCGGAAATCAAAATTCTCATCGGCTGTACGGAAGACGAAAAGCTGCTCGCGCTGCGCGCGCACAACGAAACGGAGTTCATGAAGGGGCTTCTCATCAGGCGGTAAGAGCCGCGTTGTTCGCGCAGAATACCGCATAAAAGGCGGGAGCGCCTACAATGTGATATAATGCAGCTGCTCCCGGGTTCTGTAGTGAGTTCTTGGGCGACACGCTCTGCAAAGTGTTGGCGCACGATGCAGGGCATTTTGTTTATAACAGGTCAAGCGGGTCGATGTTCAGTAGTGCGGCAAGGGTTTTAATGTGTTTGCGCGGGATGGGATGCGTTCCGGCCTCCCAATGGGCAACATGTACTTGCGCATTTGCTTCAGGGTATCCCAGCGCAAGGCCGATAGCCTTTTGCGTCATGCCTGCCGCTTCCCTTGCACGCTTCAAAATTTCATTCGCTGGCGTTGACTTCACCCCGATTCTATGTTATAAATGTATCTAGCGAGAGGGTTTTAGCAGACGTTAGCCCTCGGGCCGTTCGTCGTCAGTGTCGCAACCACTGGCGGCTTTTTTACGTCCTGCATCCAATCCAGCGCAATGCGTACCGCGATTGCAACCGTCACCAGCAAAACAAGAACCTTTTGCAGCATTCGGGCATCACCTCCCTTCTGCTTATCGCTCCGGGTTGGCGTCGCCCTCTCGCTGACCATGAGTGGATTATATAACATTATTTTTTAACAGTTCCAATAACGTTTTGATATTTTCCAAAAAAGCAGGTTCCAATAACAGAAAAATGCCGGTACAGGCTATTGCCCTGCACATTCCTCGCCCCGCCGGCGCTGATGCTGCACATCCGTTCCTCCGTATATGCATCGCGCCGGACAAAAAGCCGCGCAATGCGCGGCAAAAATTATTCGCCGCAAACGCCCGGAAAAGCGCGGCGGGAATTGACAAAATCACCCCTATTGTGCCATAATGTCACACTGAAAAGGAGTGATACAAGTGAAACCTCAGACCGCTGACGAACTGCGCGCAATGTATCTGCGCTTCTTTGAAAACCACGGACACGCAATCATCCCCAGCGCGTCCATCATTCCCGAGAACGACCCGACCGTTCTGTTCACCACCGCGGGCATGCACCCGCTGGTACCGTATCTGCTGGGCGCAAAGCACCCCGCCGGCACGCGCCTGACGGACGTGCAGAAGTGCATCCGCACCGGCGATATCGACGAAGTGGGCGACGCTTCGCATCTGACGTTCTTTGAAATGCTCGGCAACTGGTCGCTGGGCGATTATTTCAAGAAGGAAGCCATTTCGTGGAGCTGGGAATTCCTCACCTCTCCCGAATATCTTGGCCTTGACCCGGACAAGCTGGCTTTCTCCGTCTTTGCCGGCGACGATAACGCTCCGCGCGACGACGAGGCGCACGACCTGTGGCGCAGCATGGGCGTAAAGGAAGATCATATCTTCTATCTGCCCAAGGAGAACAACTGGTGGGGGCCCGCCGGCCAGACCGGCCCCTGCGGCCCGGACACCGAGATGTTCATCATCCGCGACGGCGAGCCCTGCGGCCCCGACTGCTCCCCTGCGTGCGACTGCGGCCACTACCTCGAAATCTGGAACGACGTTTTCATGCAGTATAAAAAAGAAGCCGACGGCTCTCTCGTGCCGCTGGCGCATCCGAACGTCGATACCGGCATGGGTCTTGAGCGCACGCTGTGCGTGCTGACCGGCAAAAAGAGCGTTTACGACACCGAGCTGTTTGCGAGCATTCTGGGCAAAATCTCTGAGCTGTCCGGCAAGCAGTACGGCTCCGACGACGAAACCACGCGCGCTTTCCGCGTGATCGCGGATCATATGCGCACCTCCACCTTCATGATCGGCGACCCGCGCGGCGTAACGCCGTCGAACGTCGACCAGGGCTATATCCTCCGCCGCCTGATCCGCCGCGCCGTCCGCTTCGGCCTGAAGCTGGGCATGCCCGCCGGATTCACCGCGGAAGTGGCGAAGGTCATTATCAAGCAGTACGGCCACGTTTATCCGGAGCTGGTTGAAAACTCCGAGAAGATCTGCCGTGAGCTGGTGCTGGAAGAAGAGCGCTTCGCGCGCACGATCAAGCAGGGCGAACGAGAGTTCGATAAGATTCTCGAATCGATCGAGAAATACAATCTGCCCAAGATCATCGACTCCAAGCGCGCCTTCAAGCTGTACGACACCTACGGCTTCCCGATCGAAATGACCGTGGAGCTCGCCAAAGAGCACGGCCTGCCGGTCGACGTGGAAGGCTTCAACGAGCGCTTCAAGGAGCATCAGCAGAAGTCGCACGACGGCGCCGAACAGCGCTTCAAGGGCGGCCTGGCCGATCACAGCGAGCAGACTACCCGCCTGCACACCGCTACGCATCTGCTGCACGGCGCGCTGCGCAAGGTGTTGGGCACCGAAGTGGGCCAGAAGGGTTCGAACATCACCGCCGAGCGCCTGCGCTTCGACTTTACCTTCGGCCGCAAGATGACGCCTGAAGAAATCGCCGAGGTGCAGCGGCTGGTGAACGAGGCCATCCAGGCCGACGTGCCGATCACCTGCGAAGAGATGACCGTGCCCGAAGCGAAGGCTTCCGGCGCGTTGGGCTTCTTTGAAAGCAAATACGGCGACCGCGTAAAGGTCTATACCATGGGGCCGTACTCCAAGGAAATCTGCGGCGGCCCGCACGCGAGCCATACCGGCGAGCTCGGCTCGTTCAAGATTCTCAAGGAAGAAAGCTCCTCCGCCGGCGTGCGCCGCATCAAAGCGGTCATCGGCGAATAACGGAGCGAGCGATAATTCATATCGTATAAAAAAAGGTGCGGCATAGTCGGTAGAAATATAGACTGCCCCAGATTGTTCGGACAGTACAAAAAAGCGGCCGTGCGTAGGAATATTCAATTTTAGGCAGAGTGGCGCAGCGTCAGCGGCGCCACTCCTGTTTTTGTCTGAATGCATTCATAATTGTTACATTCTGTTTTCAGAATAGAGAAGAAATTTTCCGCCATTGCATTGTCATATGGATTTCCTTTTTTTTGACATTGACGGCGTAATGCCATAAGATTGAGTCGGGTTAAAATATCCGGGCGACGTGTATTGAAAACCTTGATCGCTGTGTAGCTGCAGTTCCGCAGCGACTTTCTTTTTCTCTTTCTTCATCGCCAAACGGATCGTGTCCAGTACCAGACTTACCATCTGACGGAACGCCGTCTTGTAAGCCACAATGCTATTGTCGTACAGGTCACGGACAGATACAGCACGCCTTCCCGGGTATGGATATACGAAATATCCGTAACCCATTTTGTATTTGTATTGTCTGCCCGGAACTGTCGATTCAGCAGGTTGTCATACTTGTGAATCTTCTGGCCGAGATTTGCCCACTTCCTCCTGCGGCGAATCTCTGACAACAGACCATATTTTTTCATTACGCGCAGAACAGTTTTGGGATTGCTATGTATCTTCCGGTGTTCCAGCCACAGCCAGACCCGTCTGTAACC
>SFFS01000040.1 GCA_004557805.1 Clostridiales bacterium
ATTTCTACCGCGCCCTGCGCGGTGAATCGCACAAAACGCCCGCATAAAAGGAGGGAAACGTATGGCGAAGGAAGCGGCTTCGGCCGTATCCGCGCGCAGGGGCGTGAAAAAGGCCGGCGTACTCGGCGCGCTTTTCAGGGGGCTGCTGGCCGCAGTGGCGGTGACCGTACTGGGCGTGGTCGTGTTTGCGCTGGTAATCAAATGGCTTTCGCCGAACGACACAATCATTTCCGTAATGAACCAGGCGCTCAAGCTGCTGGCCGTGCTTGCCGGCACGCGCGCGGCTGTCCGCGGCGGCGGCAGCGGCGTCGTGCTGCGCGGAGCCGCCATCGGCCTGGCGTACATGGCCGTCGGCGTGATCGGCTATGCGTTCCTGAGCGGGCTGACGCTCAGCCCCGCCGCCTATCTCGCCGATCTCGGCATGGGCGTCGCCGCGGGCGGCCTGTTCGGAATGGTGCTGCCGAAAAGGGCATAAGAAAAGCGCAATGGGAACGCAGGAGGAAACGCAAGGGGGAAACCTTCCTTTAGAAAAAGGAAGGTTTCCCCCTTGACCCCTTTCGAAGGAAACCACTTGCCGCGTCAGAACACTTCTTTCTCCTGCACGCAGTTTGTCTTGATTTCACCGACGAGCGCCTGCAGCGCGTCGACAACATGCGGGCGGATATCGCCGCCGACAAGCACGAGCATCACGTCGTCGCCCACGCTCAGTTCGCCCTCGTTCAGCCACACGCGCGCGTAGTGAATCCCGGGCATCGCGTTCGCCGCCGCGACGGCAGCCTTCACCTTCTCCTCGTCGCTGGAAAAGATCATCCCCTTGACAGGCTGCGTTCCGGACTGATGCTGGCGTACCTTTGCGCGCGCCGTCTCGCGGACGATGCCGTTATGGAACAGATACATGCCGCACTGCTCCGCGCCGGGCGCGGATTTCGCCTCATGAAGCCACTGGTCCATGGAGGGCTTTTCTTTTTTATGGCGGGGCTTATCGTCCTGCGCCGCGGTAAACGCGCATTCCGCAGAGCCTTCCGATGCGAGCATCTTCATGCCGTGGCTGAGCGAATCCATAACGGCTTCGATGTTTTCGCGCGCCGCCTTCTCGCTGCCGGGCAGGTTGACGATCAGCGTACCGCCGCGAATACCGGCCACGCCGCGGGAAAGGCAGCCGCGCGGCGTCACGCACATGCTGGCCGCACGCATCGCTTCCGGAATGCCGCGCGCTTCGCGCTCGATCACCTCGAGCGTCGCTTCAGGCGTCACGTCGCGCGCTGCAAAACCGGTGCCCCCGGTCGTCAGCACCAGGCCGACATGCTTCGTATCGGCACAGTGGATGAGCTCGTCCTTGATACGCTCAATCTCGTCCGGCACGATCGCCATATACACTACGTCGTATCCATTTTCCTTGAGCAGTCCGCAGAGCATCGGCCCGCTCGTATCGACGCGCTCCCCGCGCGACCCCTTATCGCTGACAGTAATCACAGCCGCCGTAACGTTCATTTTTCTTCCTCCCTGTGAAAATCTCCATGCACGCCGCCCGACTTTTCCAGCAGGCGCACATCCGTAATCACCATGTCCTTCTGAACCGCCTTGCACATATCGTACACCGTCAACGCCGCAACGGACGCGGCCGTCAGCGCTTCCATCTCCACGCCGGTTTTGCCGTCGCACGAAACGGTCGCGGCAATTTCGACGGCGCAGCGCGCCTCGTCAAGCCGGAGCGACAGATCCGCGCCATGAATCGCCACCGGATGGCACATCGGGATCAGATCGGGCGTGCGCTTGGCGCCCATCACGCCCGCAATCTGCGCCACGGTGAGCACGTCTCCCTTTTTCATGCCGCCCGTGCGAATGAGCTCATACGTTTCCCGGCTCACCAGCACGCGCGCGGCGGCCGTAGCCATGCGATGCGTCTCGGGCTTCTCGCCCACATTCACCATGCGCGCGCGGCCTTCGTTGTTGAAATGCGTAAAATCCGACTGGTTCTGCATCGTCTCAGCCCCCGATCTGGTTCATGTTGCGGCCCGACTCGCTGCGGTGCGCCGCAGAAAGCTCCGCATGCCGCGCGGGCTTTTCGAGAATGGCGCGTTCGAACTGTGCGCGCATCCCCGCTTCGTCCAGCCCTTTGATGGAATATTCCAGCGGGCTGTGCAGGCAGGGCTTAATCTTGCCGTCCGCCGTCAGGCGCAGTCGGCTGCACGCCGCGCAGAAATGGGCGCTTACCGGCCGAATCAGCCCGACGTTCCCCTGCGCGCCCGGCAGGCGATACAGCTTCGCCACGCCGCCGTCGTCCGGCTGCGGCTGCAAACCGGGCAGCGCCGCCAGCACCGCGTCGCACGGCACGAGCGCCTTCGCGCCGAAATCGCCGCTGTCGTACATCGGCATCAGTTCGATGAAGCGCATGTCCACGGGATACTTCCGCGTCAGTCCGGCCAGAGCGGGGATTTCGTCGTCGTTGAAGCCGCCGATCAGAACGGCGTTGATCTTGATGCGCTCAAACCCGGCGGACAATGCCGCCTCCAGCCCCTCCAGCGCCTCCGAAAGCTCTCCCCGTCGGGTAATATAATGATACTTCTGCTTGTCAAGCGTGTCGAGGCTGATGTTCAGCCGTTTCACGTCCGCATCGCGCAGCGGCGCGGCCAGCTGCGGCAGCAGCGTTCCGTTCGTGGTCAGGCACACCTCGCGGATCCCGGGAATTTCCGCCGCTCTGCGGCAGATGGAGACGATATTCCGCTTCACAAGCGGTTCGCCGCCGGTCACGCGCAGCTTGGTCACGCCCAGCTCCGCCGCCGCGCGCACGGCGGAGATCATCTCGTCCTCAGCGAGCATTTCGGCGTGCGCCTTCTTGCACACGCCGTCCTCCGGCATGCAGTAGCGGCAGCGCAGGTTGCACAGTTCCGTCACCGACAGCCGCAGGTACGTGATTTCGCGTCCAAAGCGATCCTGCATCGTTTAATACCTTCCGAACGTACAGTTCGGGAAATGGCACGGCTTGCACAGCTGGCACAGCCCGCCGTCCCCCAGCCGCACAAGATCGGCCTTCGTGAATTTATCGCCCGTGAAAATCTGCGGCAGCATCGCGTCGAAGATCGTCGTAGGCATGCTGATCGCCGCGCCCGGCACGCCGAGAATGGCGGCGGAGCCCAGATATGCTACAAGCGTCATATTGCCCGGTTGCGAAGGCACGCCATGCGAAACGACGTCCGCGCCCAGCGCGCGGATGGCCGTCGGCGTAAGATCGTCCGGGTCGACCGACATGCCGCCGGAGAAAATGAGCAGTTCCGCGCCCGCGTCAAGATAGCGGCGCGCAGCGCCCGTAATCATCTCCAGATCATCGTCGCAGACCGTCGCGCCGAGAATTTCGCAGGGATATTTCGCCAGCTTCGCACGGGCGACGGCTTCAAACTTATCCTTGATGCGGCCGGTATAAATTTCGGAACCAGTAATGACAATGCCAGCCTTCAGCGTGCGGTAGGGACGCAGATCGACCAGCTTCCGGCCGGCGCACAGGCGCTCCGCCTCGAGAATCTGCGCTTCCTTCGTCACCAGCGGCACGATGCGCATCGAAGCCATGCGCGCGCCCTCCTCGACCGGATAATGGTCGGGCAGCGTGGAGATGGTCAGATCGCCGATGGAATTGACCTGGCGCAGCAGCTCGGTATCGACGCGGAACATGCCGCGCGTATCAGCCATCAGCAGCACCTTGCCCTCGGAAGGCGCGGTGTAATGCGCGCCTTCGACGGGCGCCATCGCCGCCATGCGCAGCGCGGCGTCCTCCTCGTGAATTTCGCCCGCGTTCTCCTCCCAGATAAACACGGTGCGCTTGCCGATATCGAGCAGCTTGGGAATATCCTCCTCCGTGACAACGTGGCCGCGCTTGAACGCCGCGCCCTTGAAGCCGTCGCGCATGGCGGTAATATCGTGACAGAGCGTCATGCCCACGGCGTTTTCAACGGGAATCTTCTTCATAGCATAAATCCTTTCAGCCGGTCTCCGGCATTCAGCTTGCCGGTTCCGGCGGGCACGATCGCCATCATATCGCAGCCAATGGCCGTGCTGATCACCGCGTTGCCCTGTCCCTCGGCGCACGCAAACCGCGCCTCTCCGCCGGAAAGCACGAGCCTGCCGCGCAGCATGCGGCCGCCCGGGCTGGGCTTGTTAAAGCCGTTGGCCAGAACCACTTCAAACTCCTGCGGCAGCGCGTCGGCACGCCCGGCCAGTTTTCTTAGCGCCGGAAGCACCACGCAATAGAAGTTCGTCAGGAACGAAGCGGGATTGCCCGAAAGACCGCAGGCGAGCTTGCCGTCCCGATGCCCGTAGGCGCAGGCCATGCCCGGCTTGAGCTTCACGCCGCGCGCGAGCACCGTGCCGCCCGCCAGCTCGATGGCGGCGGGAGTCAGGTCGTAATCGCCGGCGGAAACGCCGCCCGTGCTGAGCACCGCATCGCACGTGCGCAGGCCCTCGCGGTACAGTTCCGCAATCTCCTCCACCGAGTCGCGTCCCACGCCCAGATAGCGCGGCTCCATCCCAGCGAGCGTCAGCGCCGCCTCCAGTGCGTGACGGTTGGTATTGCGGATCTTGCCCGGCTGCGCCGGAGCGTCCGCCTCGACCACCTCGTTGCCCGTGGAAATGATGCCCACGCGCGGCACGCGATAAACAAGCGGTTCCGCCACGCCCTGCCCGGCCAGCGTTCCGGCCAGGCCCGCATCGATGCGCATGCCCTCGCTTGCAAGCAGCTGTCCCGCCTTCACGTCCTCGCCCGCCGTAACGATGTTCGCGCCGCGCCTTACGGGCGCGAAAAGCGTCACCGTCTCGTGCGTAAACTCGGTGCTCTCATAATTGATGATCGCATCGGCCCCCTCGGGCACGGGCGCGCCGGTCAGAATCTTCACGGCCGTCCCTGCGGTCACGGCTTTCGTCGGAACGGAGCCGGCAGGCACTTCCTCAACGATGCGCAGCGCAACGGGATGTTCCTTCGACGCATCCGCCACATCCTCCGCACGGAACGCATAGCCGTCGAAAGCCGAACGATCGAAGGGCGGCACGTTGCCCTCCGCGCGCAGCTCCTGCGCAAGAATACGCCCCGCGCAGCATGAAAGCGGCACGCGCTCTGTTCCCAGCGGCTGCACGAGATCCAGCAGCAGCTGGCGCGCCTGCTCGTAAGCGATGTTTCTGAGCATGGTCATTCCTCCAAAGTAAGCAGATTTTCAGGCGGGAAGCACACCCGAATCCTTTCGGCCCGGAGCCTCGCCCACTCCTCCTTCGGCATTTCCCAGCCGACGGGCACGGCCTGCGGCCTGTCGACGGGCCGCAGCATCACCGTGATGGAAAACGGATTCTCAATTTCCGAGACGACCGCGCAGTCCACGGCGTTCACGCCGTCGCCCGCGCAAATATCGTGCATGCGGGTGCCGATGCAGGGTTTCGCCTGCGCCCCCTGCGGCAGCGAAAGCGCGACACCCCAATCCTCCGCCAGCACGCGGCCGTCTCCGAGCGCGCTTGCGCGCGAAATATTCTTGCATCCCGTCAGCACTGCGGCCTGCCGCGTGCGCGGATTGCGGAACACCTCGTGCTTCCCGCCGTACGCCTCGATGCGTCCGCCGTTCATTACGGCGATGCTGTCGGACAGGCGGAACACCTCGTCGCGGTCGTGCGAGACGAGCAGAACGGTCTTTCCGAAGCGGCGGATCACCTCGCGCACCTCCTGTTCCAGGCGGAAGCGCAGATGGCTGTCAAGCGCCGAAAACGGCTCGTCCAGCATCAGAATGCGCGGGCTGGAAACAAGAATGCGCGCCAGCGCCACGCGCTGCTGCTGTCCGCCCGAAAGCTGCGCAGGCAAGCGGTTTTTCAGCTCGTTCAGGCCGAACATTTCCATCATGTCGGCCACGTTCTTCTCGCGCAGCGCCTTGTTTTTTTCGCGCCGCGCTCCCGCGCGGAGATTGCCCAGCACCGTCATGTTCGGAAAGAGCGCGTAGTTCTGGAACATCAGTCCCGTCATGCGCTCCTGCGGGGTGAGGTTGATGCGCTTTTCAGAATCGAACAGCGTTACGCCGTCGACTTCGATGTGCCCGCGGTCGGGCTTGACGATGCCCGCAATGCATTTGAGCGTCATGCTCTTGCCGCAGCCGGACGCGCCCAGCAGCGCCAGCACCTCGTTTTCAGCCTCGAACGCCGTTTCCAGGCGGAAAGAGCCAAAATTCTTTTCAATATCTACTCGAATCGACATTTACTGCCCTCCCCCCGCGCCTGGCCGCGTGGCGGCTTTGCCCGGCGTTTTTCTCCAGCATGTTCACGGCCAGCAGCACCACGAACGATATCGCCATATTCACCATCACCCACTTGAACGCCAGCGCGTCGTCGTTGGTGCGCCAGAGCTGATAGACCGTGGTTGAAATGGTGGCGGTACGTCCGGGCGTATAGCCTGCGATCATGCTCGTCGCGCCATATTCGCCCAGCGCGCGCGCAAACGCCAGCACCGTGCCCGCCAGGATGCCCTGACGGCAATACGGCATGCGGATGCGCCAGAAGATATACGAATTGGAAAGGCCGATCGACTTTCCGGAATAGGCAAGCGTCTCGTCGAAGGATTCAAACGCGCCGCGCGCGGTGCGATACATCAGCGGAAAGATTACGACCGTCGTAGCGAAAATGGCCGACCACCAGGTCATCGTCATTTTCACGCCGAACGTTTCCAGCACCCACCTGCCGACGACGCGCTTGGGCCCCAGCACGCGCAGCAGCAGATAGCCTACCACCGTCGGCGGCAGCACGAGCGGCAGCGTGAGGATCACGTCCAGCACGCCCTTGACCATGCGCGGCGCTTTGGCGATGTAATATGCGGCGAAGATTCCGACGAAAAAGATGATTACCGTGCTGATAAGCGCGATGCGCAGCGAGTTATAAAGCGGGAAAAAGTCCATATAAAACCACCCCTGTAAAAAGTCCGGAACAGGGAAAAGGGCGGGCAACCAATGCCCGCCCATTTTCTGCGGAATGATTATTCGGCAGCCTTCACGGGCGTGAAGCCAACGGCCTCGAACACCGCGTCCGCTTCCTCGCTGGTGAGGAAGTCGAGGTAATCCTTGGCAACCTCGGGGTTCTTGGAGATATTCAGCACGGCGGCGGGATAGATCACCTGGCCGCACATTTCGACGGTGGCGGTATCGACAACGGTCAGACCCGCGGAGAACGCGTCGGTCTGATAGATGATGCCGCAGTCAACCGTCGCTTCGGAAACCTGCGTGGTCACTTCCTTGACGTTGGAGCCGTAGGTCAGGCAGCCGTCAGCCGCGAGCTTCGCTTCGTCCAGGCCGAAGAAAGCGATGATCTTCTGGGTGTACTGGCCAACCGGAACGTCGGCGTTGCCGATGGCGAGCATGACCTTGCCTTCTTCCAAGCGGGTCTTGAGATCGTCGTAGGA
Source organism: Clostridiales bacterium (assembly GCA_004557805.1). GTDB lineage: Bacteria > Bacillota > Clostridia > Christensenellales > Aristaeellaceae > Aphodomonas. The sequence goes on from SFFS01000040.1 coordinate 7,412, forward strand.
TTCGATGCCGGCGGGATTTCCCTCGGGCACGGCCAGGGCCACCTTGTTTTCAAGAATGTCGAAGCGGGTGCCTTCCAGCACGAAATCCAGGCCGTCTTTGTTCACCTCGGGGTTGGCGGTGATGTCGAGCTGGTTCATCTGCTTCTGACCGGCGGAGATGAACACGTCGCAGTCGGCGCCTTCCTGGATCTGAGTCTTGAGGGTTCCGGAGGAGTCGAAGTTATAAACGATGGTAACGTTCGGATGCGCCTCCATGTAGGCATCGCCGAGCGTGGTGAGGGTTTCAGTCATGGAAGCGGCGGCGAACACGATCAGTTCAACCGGCTGCTCCTCGGCAACGGCGGTCAGGCCGCAAAGGGACAGGCACAGGGCAAGAACCAGCGCAAGGATCTTTTTCATGGGTAGTTTCCTCCTTAATAAAAAAGTTGTCCGTCTTCTTTTAGAAACGGACAACTGAACCCATGCCGGAGGCCCCACTCCAACACGGCGCTGATCCGTCTCCTTTTCTGGAGCGGCTGACGCCGCCCGTTATGGAAGGCCGTTCCGTTTCCCGATACGACCCTATCCGGACAAATATCCGGTGCGGCCCCGCCGCCATGGCTTCCGCTTTAGGCAAAGGGGCTCGAAGACGCTTGTATCATAACATCACAATTCGCTGCTGTCAACCCACATATTTTATAGATCTTTTACAGCGCTGCATGCCTTTTCGCCGCGAAAGCGGCCGAAAAATCTGCGTTTTCCCATGCGAAGAGGCGGAAGCCTCTCGCTCGTGCGAGCAGCCTCCGCCCCAGTCGTCAGCGTATTGTGTTTTCGCGTGCCGGTCAGTTGAAGTTGGTCAGCACGTACTGGATGGCGCTCTGATGATCCGCGTCCACCTTGCCGGAATTGTGGGTCTTGCTGCCGGTGAAGTGGATGCACATCACGCCGCTGAACCAGCTGCAATAGCTCGTCGTGCCGTGGCCCACCGCGTACATCGAGCCCGCGTACTTCGTGCCGTTGATGGTCACAATGACCGGGCGGCGGACGTAGCTGCCGGTAATGTTGTAGGCGGTCAGCAGGGCCGCGTCGGTGGCCGAAGCCGGGATGACGTCGGCGTGGTTCTTGCCGTTGATGTACTTGGCGTTCCAGGTCACGCCGGTGTTGCAGTCGTAAATCGACACGGTCGGATACGCGTTGATGAGCGTGTAGCCGTTGGCGAACCAGTCGAGCGAGAGCACGTTGCCGCGCATCTGGTCGGGGTTCGTTCCATTGTAGGTTCCGTACAGCTTGGCCTGCGTGGTTGCGTCAGCCGTGCCGCTGGCGGTCAGTCCGCTGGCCGTCTGGAAGGACTTGACGGCGGCCATGGTCTTCTTGCCGTAGATGCCGTCCGCTTCGCCCTTGGCGAGATGGCCCTTGGCGATCAGCGCCTGCTGCAGCGAGGTGACGGCGCTTCCGCGGCTGCCGACCTTGAGCACCTTGTAGGTCTTAACCACATCGTTAATCAGGCCGTTCGATTCGCTGTTGGTCAGCGAGCGGAGCAGGTCGTTGCGGACGTAGCCGGTCTTGTCGCCGCTGGTAATGCGATACCAGATGGTGCCGTTGCTGTCGGTGCTCGTGGAGAGAATGGTGACGATGGTGTTCTTGTTCAGCCGTCCAACCACCTGGAAGCTCAGGCCCGCGCCGGAACGCATGTTGGTGCTGTTGAGGCGGATGGCCGCGTTGCCGCTGAGACCCGTGGTGTTGGAGGTGCCGCCGGACACGTAGTCGTAGCGGATGTACGCCGTCGTGCCGTTGTAGGTGATCTTGTACCAAGTCAGGCCGTCGCTGCCCTGAACCGCATCGGTCGGGACGATGATGGAGCCCTTCGCGAGCGTGTTCAGCGTGGGATTCTCGGGACCGGCGCCGGTGCGGATGTACACGTTATCGGTGTTCACCGTCAGCGCAAGGCCGATATTCTCGCGCAGGCTGCTGGCGGAGTTCCAGTTGGAGGAGCCGCTCAGCACAGGCGCAACGTAGTTGCCGTGGACATAACCGGTAAGGTTGTTGTAGCCGACCTTGTACCAGATGGCGCCGTTGGCGTCCTTGGTGTAGCCGAGGTTGGTCAGATAGGTGCCGTTGCTGAGGTAGGCAATGATGGTGCCCGCAGTGGTGGCCGTCTTGCGCATGTTCAGCGAGCTGCCCGCCTGTACATTGACCGAAAGCAGCTTGGTGATGTAGCCGGTACCGTCGCTGATGCGTTCGGTGGAGGCTACGTCTTCCATCGTCAGATCGCTGACGGGGATGTAATGCACGCCGCCGCTTGCGGTCTTGATCTGATACCACTTATCCTCCGGACGGGTCACGCTGATAACGGAACCGGCCGGGATGGTGGTGGCGGTGGCAAGATTCGTGGACTTGCCGGCATACGCGACAATCGTAGTCGCCAGCGTGATGCGCAGCTCCGGATCGCCCACAGCCAGATCGAGCGGCTCGGAATCGTTGTTCGGCTTATCGTCCGGCTTGGTGCCGCCGTTATTGCCGTTTTCGTTGTTGCGCTCGTCGGCGTCGTCGCCCTTTTCAACGCCCACAACGTCGGCCGCGTCGATATACGCGGTGTAGCCGTTATAAGAGATCTTATAGACGGACTTGTACTGGTACGCATCGGCCGGGTTTTCCTTGTATGCCGCGGTCAGCTTCGTGCCGGAGAGCTTGGTGCCCGCCGGGATGGTCTGCTGCACGCCGGTGCTGGAATCATGCTCCAGCTTGGCGTTGTTGTACACCTTCGCGCCGTTCGCGCCGATGGTGATGGTGTAGGTCTTGCCGTCGCTGACGGTGGCGATTGCGCCGCCGATAGCGGAATCCGTGCCGCCGATTTCGTCAACCGTCACGTTGCTGACGGTGCCGTTGGCAAGCGTTCCCTTCCCCTTATAGAAGAAGTAATAGGTGCCGCCCGCGTATTTGGCGCTGCTCAGCGTTACCTTCTTGCTGGAGCTGCTGTAGGAGGCCTGACGGCCGTTCATCGGGTCATCCTGCGGGATGACGACGGAAGCCCACGAGTCGTTGATCCTTACGACCTTGTTGTAAACGCCGCTCCAGGAGAGACTGCTGAATTCAGCCTGCCCCATCGTCTTTGCGTTGGTCAGCGCGCCGAGACGCTGCTTGACGTAGCTGGCCTGCGAAGTGGCGCTGGTGTTGACAGCGGAGGGCCTGTAGAAGTTCACGTCAGAGTTGATAACAAGCTGTCCGCTGTAGCCGGTGGTTTTAACGGAATGCGACGGATTGGTGTTATCCGGCTTATACTGCACATACTTCGTGATATCGGAAGCCTTGACGAAGTAGTACTTGCCATGCACCGCGTCGTTCTGCGCCCAGCGGGTATCGCTTCCGTTGTAAGTCAGCGCAATCCATTCGCTGGTGCTCTTATCGGAAACGACCGTCCACCCATCTACCGCCGAGCTGTAATCGCCCATCGGCAGACCAAGCGCTTTGCCGTTCTTGTATTCGTCCGCGCCGTAGACGATTTCCCTGGCGTCGTTGTAGATATCCAGGCACGCCTTCGATTCGAAGGAAACATTCGCGGTCTTGGCTGCATCAATATCAGCCTTCTTAACGTAACGGGTAGCTCCGTTCAGCGTGAACGCATACCAGTCGTTCTCTGCGAGCGTCGCAGTATACGTGCCCGCCGGAACCTGGCCCGCAGCGGCCGTGTCACTGGTCGAGTTGTAGTAGTCGAGCGCCTTTGCGCTGGCCGTGAACCGAATCTTGCTGCTTCCCGAAGAAAGCTTGCCGATGTCAAAGCTGACTTTGGCGGAGCTGTCATCGTAAGTATCAGCGGTGTTCGTTCCCGTCTTCTTTGCGACGTAGGTCTTGCCAACGGTAAAGGTACCATTGCCGTCGATCTGCGTCTTCGTCGCCACGAAGGAGAAAATCTTCTCCGCCTCGATGGTCTTGAAGTAATAGTTCAATCCATGATAGAGCACGCGGCTCCAGGTCGGATCGGACATCTTGCGCACGTTGTACGTGCCCGCATCCAGTTTGGCGGTAGCGCCCATCGGATCGGTGGTTTCGGTGGTCATCGACGGATAGAGCTCAATCTTCAGCGCATCGTTGATTCCCTCCGGAATCTTCAGCACGTAGGAATCGACGCTCGAATCGCTGATGCTGTTAGCAACAGCCGCCGCACGGAAGTAGTAAATGGTCGTGCCTCTGGCGTAGCTGTACCAGCTGTCGTTGTATTTGCTGGCGGAAACCACAGCGCCCGCTTCCAGGCTGCTCACGGCGTTCTGCTCGTAAGCGTTGTAGCGCACAACGTTTCCGCTGCCGTAAGTGCTGCCGGTGTAGTAGATAACGCTGGTGTTCGTTTCAGGCTTGCTGTAAAGCACCGCGCCGCTCTTGCCGATGGTCACAGTCAGCGCCGAAGAGCTGGCCGTACCGTTGGCGGCGTAATACTGCTTGCTGCCCTTACCCGCGTCAATAATCGCCTGCACATCGGCCGTCTTAACAAACCAGCCTTCGCCGTTGTAGCTGACCTTGTACCAGCCGGACGTGTATTCAATCGCGGGCAGGTAGATGATTTCTTCCGCGCCCTGCGCGGTCGTAGAAATCACCGACTCCTCGTCGCTCGCCTTTGCGTAGAGCTTGGTCGCCTCAATAGCGGTGCTAATCGTCGTCGTAGCGACCGGGATGCTCATCGTGAACTTCACATCGCTGCCGCTGTTAACGGTCGCGTTGATAATCGTACCGCCGTTGATGCCGGAAATGGCGCTGCCGTCGGTCTTGGTGAAGTAGACGGTTCGCTTGCTGTCATACTGCTTGGTCGACAGGTTATAGTTATAGTGCAGCGTGCCACTATACCAGCTGATATAGTAGTTCTTGCTGCCATCCGCGGCCGTCGCAGCGGAATACACATACGGCTTGATATCCGTAATGCGCTCGTAGGGCACTTCACGGTTCCAATCCGCCTTGGTGGAAGTGCGGTGGCTGGCGTTGTTGTAGGTACGGCCTGCCGACCAGTTCTTCACCGTGTCGGACGTGTTGTTGTCGTACTTGAGCAGCGCGTACGTGTTGTACGTCGCATTCGCCTGATATCCCGCATAGACGATATTTTCGCTCGACGTGCCCTTGTTATAGGTGCCGTTGGCCTTGCCGTTCGCCTTCGTGACGGAGTAGAACAGCGGCGTGCCAGTCTTCCCGGTCTGAATCCAGCTGAAAGCGCTGTCGTCAGACGTGTTGTGCCGGCGGTCGTAACCGATGTTCGCCAGGTTGGGGTTCTGGAAATACTTCGTCTTGCCGTCGGCGCCGGTGAAGCTGTACCACGTCGGATAGGTGACGGTGGTGTAAGCGCCGTCGCTGTAAACGTTGAAGGACAGCGTGTAGGCAGCCTTCACGTTATAGGTGCCGGCACTAAGCGTTCCTTCCTTGTATTTTTCCTCGCCGCAATAGCCCGTGCCAAACCGATCAGAGGAAGCGCTGGTGGTCTTGGTCAGCTGCGAATAGTAATCCACGCCAGTCTGAAGCTGAATGGTATAAGAACCGTTCGCCGTAACGTTGCCCTTCGCTTCCAGATCGCTCTTGCGCACGTAGTACTGCTTCTGGTTGAGCCAGGTGGCAAACCAGTCATCAACCTTGCTGCCAGCCCTGTTATACGCAGTGCTCAGGTTCAGCTTGGTGCCCGCAGCGACGTTGAAGTCGGCCGCCGAGTCGCTCATGGCAGAATAGAGCCAGAGGCCGCCCGTGGGCGCAGTAAAGGTGAGCACGGTGTCGGTATACTCCGCGTTGGGCTTGCCGCTGATAACGTCGTCAACCTTTTGGCCGGAGCTGGGCGTATCCTTGTCGTTGTAGCCGTCGTCGTCGTTGCCGATGATGGCGGTGACGTCGCGCAGCGCCAGATACATCTTGCCGGACGTGGTGTTCGTCACGAACAGGAAGCTGTAAATCTGCTGCACGGGAACCTTCGTGCCCTTGGCGAGGGTCATGGCCGCGTTGGATGTCTTCGTTTTGTCCTGATTGTAAGCCTCCGCTTCCGCCTTGGTGCGGAACAGGTTTGCGTCGTTCTCGCCGATGATCGCGCTGTAAGTCTTGCCGGTCGTGGTGATCGGGAGCATGGTCTTGCTTTTCGTGGAATCAATCGCAGTGCCATCAAAGTAGTACTTGCGGCCGTCCTTCCAGCGGATGGAATAGGTGTTATCCTTGTAATGCTGCACGGAATAAACGCCTGCCGGAATACCTCCCGGAATAGTAGATCCGCTCTTCATATCCGAAGCGCTGTTTGCCGGCGTGGCGTTCAGCTCCACCCGCCACGCAGAACCGCTGCCGGAAGCGGAAGCGTTGCTCACGCTGCCCGCCGGGATATAATAGACGGCGCTGCCGTCCATATAGGTATACCAACCGCTGCTGTGCTTGGAAACGAGCACGGTCGCGCCTGCGGGCAGCGTATAATTCATGCCGCCCTTGAGCGCAATATAGCGCGCGGCGGTGTTGGTGGCCGTGTAAAGCTGCGCGCCGTCAGCGCCGATGGTAACATAATAGGAAGCAGAAGCGAGCGTGCCTTCGGAAACGGCGACCGCCTCGCCCGTCTCTTTCACCTGCGAAGCCAGCACGAAGTAGCTCTTGTTGTTGTAAACCACCTCATACCACGCGTCGTCGCGCTTCACGCCGTAAAGCCGGGTGTCATCATTCGCAGCAAGCGTATAGTTGTAGCTGGATTCGTTCTTGGCCGCGTACAGGTTAAACTCCGTCACCGACGCATCCCTGCGCGCAAGAACCTTCAGCAGGTTGGTGTCCGCGCCGGAAACGTTGGACGCGTTATACGCGTTGCCGCCGGTGGCCTGCTGATCTTCCGTGAGTTTGTAGTAGCCGTAGCCAGGGCCGCCCGTTTCGCCAGCATTCTGATCATACACAGCCGGGTTCTCGTAATAGCCGGTCGTCAGGCTGCCGGTCGCGTTCATGAACGTTACGCGATACCACGTCACGCGGTAATACGTCACGCCGTCAACAGTGGTGGTCTGCGTCTTATAGTTCGCCTTGCCGGTCAGCTGGCTGGTGCTGTAAAGACCCTGCCAGTAATTAACGTTGCCGCAGAAGCCGGTGGGGAAATTCGCCAGATTAGAGGTGCTGCTAATCTGAGTGAAAACGCTGACGCCGTTCGTCAGGTCGGCCATGCTGGGCGTCTTGTTGGACGTCTCGAAATACACCTAGCCGCTGCCATTGCTGGTGTTGCGGTAGGTGGCCTCAAAATCGCTGCCCTTGTTTTCAATGTCTTTAATTTTTTTAATGCCTTTAACGTTCTTCTGGTCGATGGCGATGCCGCTCTTGAACGCCTCGGTCAGGCCGTTCGCGGCGTCATACCGGGAGTACATCCTCACACGGTAGGTCGGCCAGTAGCTCTTATTGGTGGGATCCGCCAGCAGACCGCCGTTCGTATACTGAACGGTAGTGCCGTCGATTTCAGAAGCGACAATATAGCCCGTCTTCCTTGTGTTCGTCGCATCATAGTAATAGCACGTATACCAGCTGTAAGAACCAACCTTGTTCTTGCTGCCGTACAGCTTCAGATCATAAACGACGGACGGAGTATACGTGTCATACTTCGTGCCGGTGCTCGAACGCACGCTGAACGTCGCGCCCGTGCTCGGATTCACAATATTGACCACGCTCGCGTCGTATTCCGCACCCAGCGCCGCCTTAGCAGCATCCGTGTTGGCATAATACGCCACGCCGGTCTGCGCGGTGATCTTCGAATAGGCGTTCATAACGCCCTTGATCACATCGTCAATGCCCGGGTTCTGGAAATAGCTGGTCTTTCCGGAAATCGGCGTATACGCGAACCACGTCGCATAGGACTTCTTATACGTGTTGCCCGCTTCGTCGGCCACGTCCAGTTCCTTGGTCTGATAGACCTTCACCGGAATCGTCATGCCGGCGGAAAGCGAACCGTCAGCGCCGCTGCCGTAGAAGCCGGTGGGGTGCGCCGCGGTGTCCTTCGTCTCCGTCACCTTGCTGTAGAGGGAAACGTTCTCCTGCAGCGTCAGCATGTAGGACTTGTTTTTGCTCACAGCGGAGGAGTCCATCTTCAGATCGGACTTCTTGACGTACATGGTCTTGCCGTTATACCAGGTGGTGTACCAGGTTTCGCCATTCGCGTCCGTTTCGTCGAAGGTCAGCTTCACCACGCTGCCGCCGGTGATGGTGTCCTCGAACTTGGAGTCGGTTTTCGCTCCATAGAGGAACAGCCCCGCCGCAGGCACGGTGTAGCTGATGATTTCTTTTTCATAGGTCGCGTCATATTCGCCGGGCACAAGCGCCGTAGACGTCGTCGTCCCGTCGGCGCTGGCCGAAGCGCTCACCACGTCGTTGACCTTAATATAGACGGGAATGTTCTTATTCCCATCTTTAATGGAAAACACGTAGTAATCCGCGTTATGCCGCGAAACATCATACGTGCCCGCGCCAACCGACATATAAACGGTTTTCCCGTTCGGCGCGGTATAGCCGTTGACGTTCTTTTTGACCACGACCTGATCCGCCATCGCCGCGCTCGACGACAGCAGCAGTATCAGCGATAGCAGCGCGCTGATCAGCCGTGTGAACTTTCCGTTCCTCATTAACCTTGCACCTCCATGAATCCCGCTGCTGGTATTGCATCCTGCCTGTATTCTATTACAATTTCATTACAGCGTCAAGAGAGAATTTACAGATTTGTGTACATTTTCCTCTTTCCCGAATTCTTTTCCTTATAGAATGTTGCGCGGATGCGTCCCGTTTTGCCGCAATTTGTCTCTGCAATTTGTAACAGACTTTGGTTTGTTTTTGATGGTTTCCGGGCGCTGATCGCGCCATTTTTGGCCATTCTGCCGGTTATTTCGAAAAAGACCAAGGTTTGTTTCAGAATTGCGCCGTTTTTACGGCTGCGCGCGCCATTTCAGGCCCGAAAATATTACATTTTTGAAAAACATCCGCAATAATTCGAAAGAATTTCGTCGCACCTATTGTGATTCTTCCAAAATTATGCTATACTGCGGACAGGTTCATATGGGGTGAATGCTACCCTCGCGCGGCCATTGCTGCATCCTCCGCGCCGGGAAACGCTTCCTTCTAATATGAAAGCCTTCTCTATTCAAGCGATTCCAAAAAGGATGTCTTTTTCCATGCCGAAGCGCACAGGCAAGAAATTCCTTTCCATTAT
>SFFS01000259.1 GCA_004557805.1 Clostridiales bacterium
GTCCCGGTAGAGCTGCATCGTGGCGATGTTGACGCCCTTGTGCGCGAGCATGCTCGTGACCTCGCTGACGTGCCCGGGCTGGTCGCGGTTCTGCACGATGAGCGTGGGCAGGTCGCCGGAGAAGTTGGCGCGCAGGCCGTTCATCTCCACGACCATGATCCGCCCGCCGCCCAGGGAGGAGGCGACGATCGTGAGCGTCTTCCCGCTGCGGCCCGTCAGCGCGAGGCGCGCGGTGTTGGGATGCTCGCCGGGGAGCGTCGCGCGCGAAAACGAGAAGGTCATGCCCTCCTGGCGCGCGACGTCAAAGCTGACGGCGATGCGCTCGTCGCTGGGCTGCATGCCCAGCAGACCCGCGACGATGGCGCGGTCGGTGCCGTGACCGTGGCCCGTCGCGGCGAAGGAGCCGGAAAGCCCGATCTGGGCCCGCGCAGGCGTATCCTCCCCCAGCAGGCGGCGGGCGATGCGCCCGATGCGCACGGCGCCGGCGGTATGCGAGCTGCTCGGCCCGACCATCACGGGGCCCAATATGTCAAACAGATTCATCCGGGGCACTCCTTTCATGAGCTGATGCGGTAATCATAGCAGAAAAGCGCCGCCAATTCAACGGGGAAGGACGCGAAAACCGGGCCTGAAAAGGCGCGGGCTTTTGCCAAACCCCGCGCAGCGCGATTTTTCCTCTATGAAAAACGGCGCGGATGCGGTACAATAGAGCGTATCAACAACCAAGGTCAGGATGTGAACCATGTTTTCTCTTTGCGGCGGAGAGACCCGCCATCTGATCGTCTTCGATCTGGAATGGAACCAGAGCAGCTACGCGCCCAACCACAGGATGCCCCACGAGATCATCGAGATCGGCGCCTGCCGCGTCGACCGGGATTACCGCGTCGTCGACACGTTCAGCGCGATCATCCGGCCGCAGCTGTACAAGCGGCTGGACAAGCATATCCGCTCCGTCACCGGCATCACCGAGCAGGAGCTTGCCGGCGGCCGCCCGTTTTCGGAGGTCTTCGGGGATTTCACGCTCTTTTGCGGCGACGACGCCCGGCTGGTCACCTGGGGGCGGGACGACTTCCCCGTGCTGCGGCGCAATGCGGCCTTCTTCATGACGCCGATGCCCTTTGAACCGCCCATCGACGCGCAGCTCGTCTTCGGCAGCGCCTGCCTGGGCGCGGCGCATCAGCAGATGAACCTGCATGCGGCGCTGGAGATGATGAGCCTGACGCCCGACGTGCCGGCGCACAGGGCCGTCTACGACGCGCAATGCACGGCGCTGCTGCTGCGCGCGATCGACCGGGCCGTGCTGGCGCTTGACGCGCAGAAGCGCCGGGAGCTTGACGCCGTGCTCGAGCGGGAGAGGCGCATCGCGGAATCGACCCTGCGCTCCCAGCCCACGCGCTACGTCTATCAGACCGAGGCGCTCGCCGACGAGCGCCTGATGGCCGTCGCCTGCCCTCTCTGCGGCGGGCGCACGCGCTTTGACACGCCCTGGTACGATAGCGGGCGCGAAAAATATGCCGCGCTGGCCGTCTGCCCGCAGCACGGCCTCGTGCTCGGCCAGATGCATTTCAAGCGCTCGGGCACAAGCGGCGCGCTCACGATGCATCAGCGCATCATGGCCGCCACGCCCGAGGAGGCCGAGAAGACCCGCGAGGGCTACCGCCTCTACCAGCTCACGCCCGTGCGCAAGCGCCACCACCGCCTGAGCATGGAGGACGCGCGCCGCGCAAAAAAGCCCGCCGCGCCGCAATGAGAGGAACCTCACCCGCCTCCCTGCAAAAAAAGAGCGCCGCTTCTTCCCAAACGGCGCTCTTCATTTGTTCTTTGGTTTGCTCAGTCCAGTCCGAGGTGGTTTTCAATTCGGGAAACGCGCAAGGCCAGATCCTCGTCTGCGGCCTCCGACATCTTTGCCGTCTTCTTGGCTTCCGTACGCGCGAGCAGATAATCACAGGACACATCAAGCGTATCCGCCAAAAGACACAGGGTTTCCAAGCTCGGCTGGCGGAGCCCCCTTTCATACAGCCCCACGGTGTTCAGGCTTTTGCCAATCACATCCGCAAGGGCCTGCTGGCTCATGTGTTTGGCGGTACGCGCTGCTTTGAGCCGTTCACCAAACTTTACCATATAGGACACCTCCAATACATAGCCTCTTTGTTTTCAAGGCTCATTCCCGCCTGTTACCTTAAGTATACTTTTGATTTTCAGATCGTCTACTGACAAAAATGATGTATTTTAAGGAATTTCACACTAATCTTTCCATTTTCACCCTTTTGGTATCCGTAAAATTCCAGCGCGGCGTTTGGTTTTTTCTTCTCCTGTCCAATCGCGAATTTCCCTTTGACCGCCCGAATAAAAGTGATATAATCATTGTGGTATCCCCTGTTTTCCTTATCCGTCCGCAGCAGTGGAAAACCTATGCGATTGATTATAGTTACAAAATAAACTGACCGCCATGCGGCCCGGAGGCTCCCATGACCGATTCCCCTGAAAGGACGCGCGGCGAAAACGCCATGATCCGCGCGCTCTACCTGATCGCCATCGTCTTTGTCGTCGACGGCCACACACCCTTTAAGGACATGTTCGACTGGGGCGGCCTGTTCGGCTATTACAGCTTTCATCTGATGCTC
>SFFS01000041.1 GCA_004557805.1 Clostridiales bacterium
GCGAAGTTCTATCCCACCACGAATCCGAGCTGGAACGACGCGCGCGTGGCGCTGATCAAGGCTGAACAGAACGCCCTGCTGGGCGGCAATGTGGCCGAGCTGCTGGCCGAAGCGCAGGCTTCTTTCGCTAAGTAATTTTGCAGCGCTTGCGGAGGCCGGTTTTTCCGGTCTCCGCAGGCCGTTTTTCTTTTTTTCGGGCCGCGGAAGCGGCCGGAAGAGAGCGCGTCCGGCCCTTGACCGGCGTTCGCGCGGCTCTTTTTTGTACGGGGGAGAAACGCTCCCGCCGTTTTCCTTCGCCGCCCGGCGGCGAAAAAACGCCCGCGCCTTTTAACGCGCACAGGGGAGGAACCGCTATGAACGGGATTCGGGTCCGCTATAAATGGGAGCCCTATCTGTGGCTTCTGCCAAGCCTTCTGCTGATGACGGTTTTCGTCGTATTCCCCATCTGCATCGTGTTCAAGCTGTCCTTCAGCGAGATTTCCAAGGCGGGCGTGGTGGGCAAATTCATCGGCTTTGAAAATTTCCGCAGCGCAGTGACGGACAAGGCGTTCGGCGTCGTCATGCGCAATACGGCGATATGGGTCGTATCGGTGGTCGGCATTTCCACGCTGCTGGGCTTCGTGCTGGCGATGGTGCTGAATTGCCAGTTCCGCGGCCGCAAGATCGCGCGGTCGATCGTCGTCTTTCCCTGGGCGACCTCGCTGGTCATCCAGGCCTCCGTCTGGAATTACATCATCAAATTTGAATACGGCAACCTCAACAACGTCCTGCTGAACCTGGGCGTTATCAAAAACGCAATCAACTGGCGCGCTTCCTATCAGATCGAATTTGCGTGGGAGTGCGGCGTTGGCATATTCGTGACCGTTCCGTTCGTGATGTTCTGCGTGTTGGCGGGGCTGCAATCGATCGACGGCGCATTTTACGAGGCCGCGACGGTGGACGGCGCGGGCTTCTGGAAGCGGCTGCGCCGCGTGACGCTTCCGCTGGTGCGTCCCTCGCTTACGGTGAGTACCGTTCTGAACATCATCTACGTGTTCAATTCCTTCCCCATCATCTATACCATCACCAAGGGCGCGCCGGCCAACAAGACCGACACCATGGTTACGTTCCTCTATATGCGCGCGTTTTACGATCAGCAGAAGGGCCCCGCGACGGCGCTTTCGGTGATCGGCTTTGCCATCCTGTGCGCCGTGGCGGGCGTTTACATGATGCTGACCATGCGCGGAGAGGAGGATCTGTAATGGCGAACAGACGTTTCGCGCTGATTGTGTGCCTTGTTTCCGCGCTGCTTGCGGCGGCGTTGCTGGCGCTGCCCGCCTTCCGGTTTGAGACGGCGCTTTTCAGTGTGAAATCCGGCAATACGTTCGTGGGCGACGAGAAATATCTCGCGAAAAAAGCGCAGGCCGAGGACGTGCTGGAAACCTGCCGCGAGAGCGGCGGCTACGGCGATGTGGCGCTGCGCGAGGAAGTGACCGAGCGGGTTAATTCCAAGGGCGAAAAAACTTCGATGGTCGCGTTTTCCGTCACGGCTTCGCGTGCGCGTTCGGGGTATGAGTTCATTGCTTCCGGGCTGCCTTCCGGCCGGGTGCTGCTGGCGCTTGCGGCGCTGGGCGCGCTGTCGCTCGCGCTGCTGCTGGCGGGCTGCCGCAAATCGCTCGATACGCCGCCGCGCGCGCTGAAGGCCGGACAGAGAAGGCTGCGGCGGGCCGCGTGTTTTTGCGCGCTGGGCGCGCTGATCTTGGTGCCGGCGTTCGTCATGCGCACGACGGTTTACTTTGGCCGGGAAATTATCGCGCTGCTTTCGCAGGCGGATACGCCGGCAGTGGCGGTGCGCGTTGCGGCGGCGGACGGCTTCCTCTACGGCGGAAGCGCCGGGGCGGAAGCGGCGTCGCTGCTGGGCGGTCTGCAATACCGGCCGACGGCGTATGTATGGCTGCTTGCGCCGGTTTTCCTGTGCCTGCTGCTGGGCGCGGTGCAGCTCAGCGAGGGCGAACTGAAGCGCCCGGTAATGCGCGGGGCGCTGTATCTGTTCGTGATCGCTGTGTGCGCGGTCATTCTCTACCCGTATTACGTCATGCTCATCACCGCTTTCCGCAGCAACGCCGAAAGCACGGATATGTATTTCCGCTATCTTTTTCCGACAAAATGGTTGTTCTCCAACCTGGGCGACATTGTACGGCGCGGCGTGCCGCGCTATCTGCTCAACTCGCTGGCGCTGTCGGCCGGAGCGACGGGCGTTGCGCTTCTATGCGGCGTCCCCGCGGCCTATGCGATGTCGCGCATGCGCTTCCGCGGAAAAAAAGCGTTTCTTGGCTTTGTCATCATGAGCCAGATGTTTGCGCCGGTGGTGCTGCTGGTCGGCATTTCGCGGCTGATGAACTTCCTGCGCCTGAACGATTCTATCGTCGGGCTGATGCTCATCAACGCGGCGTTCAATCAGGCGTTCGCGATCTGGCTGCTGCGCGGCACATTCATGTCCATTTCCTCCGAAATGGAGCAGGCGGCCTGCATCGACGGCTGTTCCACGATCGGCTCTCTGCTGCATGTGCTGCTGCCCATGGCCGCGCCCGGAATCGTGACGACGCTCATTTTCGTTTTCATTAACGCATGGAACGAATACACCATTTCCACCGTGCTCATTTCCAACGCGGCGAAGAAGCCCATCACCGTGGGCATCACGCAGTTCAGCTCCTTCAACATGATCGAGTGGCAATACCTTTTCGCTTCGGCGCTGCTGGCCACAATCCCCGTCGTCGTGCTGTTCATGTTTATTGAAAAGCACCTCGTCGCAGGGCTGACCAGCGGGGGCGTGAAGGGGTAAAGGCGGGGGAGTTTTTTCTGCGAGAACCCCTTTCTTTCCATGAGGAAAGAAAGGGGTTCTCGCGCTCTCCTGAAAGAAAGGCAGGCGCAGTTTTTCCTGTTCCGCCCCGCGGAGGGCGGGGCGGAACGGAGGGAAAGGGCGGGAATGCGGCAGAAACACATGCGTGTGGGCTGCATTTTTTTAGAGAGCAGGCGCAGTTTTCCTGTTCCGTCCCGCGGAGGGCGGGACGGAACGAACCCTATACGTGGAAGTGCAGGCGTACGGCAAAAAGGCGTGCCGCCGTTCTTTTCAAACGGCGGCACGCTGCGTTTTATTTCTTTTTCAGCGCGGCGCGCGGGGATTTGGTGCCGAGCCTTCCGGGCTTTTCCGGGCGCGGAAGACGTGTGGCTGCGGCGGGCTGCGCCTTGGGAGAGGGCTTCTTTCTTGCGGGTGGGGGCGGTGCAGCCGGTTTGCCGCGCGAAGCGCGCCCGCGTTCATCGGCACTTTCGGGCGGGACGAGGCATTTGCCGCCGAAACCGATCAGGTCCTCGCGGCCCGCGATGCGCAGCGCCCTGCGCACGAGCGGACGGTTTTCGGGCCGGCGGTATTGCAGCAGCGCGCGCTGCATGGCCTTTTCGTGCGGGTCGTTCGGGATATGCAGGGGCTGCATGGTGCGCGGATCGATGCCCGTCCAGAACATACAGGTGGACAGCGTGCCGGGGGTGGGATAGAAATCCTGCACCTGCTCGGGCTGCTGGCGCGTATCGCGCAGATATTCCGCCAGCCGGACGGCGGCCTGCATGTCGCTTCCCGGATGGCTGCTGATGAGATAGGGCAGAAGATACTGTTTGAGGCCGAGGCTGTCGTTGATCGCCTTGAACTTCTGTGCAAAGCGCTCGTAGACCTCCATCGGCGGCTTGCCCATCAGCGACAGCACGCGCGGATCGACGTGCTCCGGCGCAACCTTCAAATGGCCGCTGACATGATGCGCGATCAGCTCCTTGAGGAACGGACTGTCCTTGTCGAGCAGGATATAGTCGTAGCGCAGGCCAGAGCGGATGAACACCTTCTTCACCTTCGGCAGGGCGCGTACGCGCCGCAGAATCGTCAGCAGCTCGGAATGATCGGCCCTGACGTTTTTGCACGGCGTGGGGAACAGACACTGGCGCTCGGCGCACGCGCCGCATTTGGCCTGCTTGGCGCAGGCGGGGCGGCGGAAGTTGGCCGTGGGGCCGCCGATGTCGTGAATATAGCCCTTGAAATCGGGGAAGGCGGTCAGCAGCTTCGCTTCGTTGACGATCGATTCCGGGCTGCGCGAGGAAACGAACCGCCCCTGATGATACGTCAGCGCGCAGAAACTGCAGCAGCCGAAGCAGCCGCGCGTGGCCGCAATGGAGAATTTTACCTCTTCCAGCGCGGGAATGCCGCCCATCCTGTCGTACATCGGATGCCAGGCGCGCTGATAGGGCAGCTCGTATACGCGGTCGAGCTCCTCGCGCGTCAGCGGCAGCGCGGGAATATTCTGACAGAGCCAGCGGTTGGCGCATTTCTGCGCGAGCGGCTTGCCGCGCACGGCGTCCTGCTCGCGATATTGCCGCATGAACGCTTCGGCGTAAGCGCGCTTATCGGCGGCGACCTCCTCGAAGGAGGGGATGGTTTCATAGCCCGCGGGCGGTTCCTTGGCCAGGAAGCACGCGCCGCGCAGCGCGGGCAGATAGTCGCGCCAGTCGGGCTTTTCCAGCAGTTCGGCCGTTTCCACGATGGAGTTTTCGCCCATGCCGAACAGCAGAATGTCCGCGCCGCAATCGAACAGCAGCGGCCTGCGCACGGAGTTGGACCAGTAATCGTAATGCGCGAAGCGCCGCAGCGAAGCCTCCACGCCGCCGATGACGATCGGCACGTCGCGATACGCCTCGCGGATGCGGTTGCAGTAGGCGATCGTCGCCCGGTCGGGGCGGTGTCCCGGCTCGCCGCCGGGAGAGTATACGTCTTTGTCGCGCGGCCGTTTGGCCACGGTGTAGTGGTTGACCATGCTGTCGATTACGCCCGCGCTGACAAGAAACCCCAGCCTCGGACGGCCGAACCGCGCGAAGTCCTCCGCCGTGTGCCAGTCGGGCTGCGGCAGGATGCACACGCGGTAGCCCGCGCTTTCCAGCACGCGCGTTAAAATCGCGCAGCCGAAGGACGGGTGATCGACATACGCGTCGCCCGTCACGAACACAAAATCGGGCGCGTCCCAGCCGCGCGCAAGCATTTCCTCAGCCGTTACCGGCAAAAAAGCATTCTTATCGTATTGCATGTGCGTATCATAACACGAAACGAACGTTATTTCAACGCAAACGAATGCTCGTGGACGCGGCCGTCGTCGACGAGATCGACCCAGCCGTCGTCGCGTTTTCCGCGCAGGGCGCGGAAAAGATAGCGCGTGCCGCCGTAGCGGTATTCGAGCGTGAAGCCCTCCCAATCCTCGGGCGCGGTGGGGCGCAGCCTTGCGCGCGCGCCTCGCTTTTCAAAGCCGCACAGCGCTTCCAGACCGGCGCGCAGAAGCAGCCCGGCCGATCCGGTATACCACGTCCAGCCGGCGCGCCCTGCGTTTTCGCAGGCGGAAACGTCCGCCGCGACGACGAACGGTTCGCCCAGATACAGCCGCACCTCCTCGGGCGAGCGGGTATGGCTGGTGGGTAGCAGCATGCGGAAAATCTCCCATGCCTGCGCCGTAAGTCCCTCCTGCGCGCAGGCCATGACGAGCCAGCAGGCCGCGTGCGTGTATTGCCCGCCGTTTTCGCGCACGCCCGGCGGATAGGCGCGGATATAGCCCGGATCGCCCGCGCCGTCGAACGGCGGGTCGAGCAGGCGGACGATGCCGCGCTCCCGGTCGACGAGCCGGTCGAGCGCACTTTCCAGCGCTTCGCGCGCGTGCGCCGCTCCGGCGAATACGGCCCATACCTGCGCCGTCAGATCGATTTCGCATTCCGCACAGCCCGGCGCGCCGAGAATTTCGCCCGAATCGAACCATGCGCGGGCGTACCAGCCGCCCGTCCAGGCGTGCTCTTCGGCGGCGGCGAGGAGCGCCTCGCGGCGCGCGAGCAGCGCTTTATGCGTTTCTTCTGGGCAGAGCGGCGCGAAGCGGCGGAGCGTTTCAGCAAGGAAGAACCCGAGCCACACGCTTTCGCCGCGGCCCTCAACGCCCACGCGGCTCATGCCGTCGTTCCAGTCGCCTGCGCCCATCAGCGGGAGGCCGTGCGCGCCGATCTGCACGCTTTCGATGGCGCGCAGGCAGTGCTGACGGAGCGTGCCGGCCGTTTCAGAGCGCTCCGCGCTGCCATAGCAGTCCTCGCGGCCCTCGGGAATTTCCGGCCCGGTCAGATACGGGGCCGTTTCGTCGAGCACGCCCATGTCGCCCGTCGCTTCGATATATTCCGCCGCGGCGTAGGGCAGGAAGAGCTTATCGTCGCTGATGCGCGTGCGCACGCCCAGAGCCGGCTCATGCCACCAGTGCTGCACGTCGCCCGCCTCAAACTGGTGCGCCGCCGCTTCCAGCAGATGCGCGCGCACCGCGGCGGGATCTGTATAGCGCAGCGCCAGCATGTCCTGTAACTGATCGCGGAAGCCCGTCGCGCCGCCCGCCTGCTGGAAGCCTGCCTTTGCGCGGACGCGCGAGCAGAGCAGCTGCGCAGGCAGCCATGTGGAAAGCAGGAGCGAAACGGCGGGATCGGGCGCGCTGACGCGCAGCGCTGAAAGCCGCGCGTCCCATTCCTTTTCAAGCCGCGCCAGCCGCAGACGCGCGCCGCCGCCGCAGAATGCGTGCAGCGCCTTTTCCGGTTCGTCCGCCCCCAGCAGCACGCAGATATCGGCGGTTTCCTTCGGGTTCAGGGTGAGAAAGCGGCGCACCGCGCCGAACGGGCCGCCCGCATCGCCCTCATCCAGGTGCGCGAGCGACATGCCGCGCGGCGCGCTCATGCCGCCCGCGCCGAAGAACGCCGCCGCGTTTGCGGAGGCTTCCACTTCGCGATGCGCCATGCAAAGGAACGCGCCTTCCGGCACGACGGGGCTTTCGACTGCGCACACGCCGCCCTCGGCGCGGCAGCGCGCCTGCATCGCGTCGCGCCGGTGCGAGCCGAGCAGGAAGCGGGCGCACGCCGTCACCGAAAGCCGGCGCGGCGCGTCGGACGGGTTTTCAAGAGAAATCAGCACGGCGCGCACAGGCAGTTCCGTGTCGACGAACACATCCGCCGCCGCGCGCAGCGACAGCGCGTCGCACCGGAAGCGCATCCGCCCCGGGTAGAACGCGGCCAGCGCCTCCAGCAAAAGAGGAGAGTAATCGCCGGTTTCCTCGTCGCGCAGCCAGAAGCCCTCCTGCGCGCAATCGAGGACGGGATCGGAAAAGAGCGCCGTCAGCCTGCGCAGGCGGCTGTTTGCGGCGTAGACGAACCCTGCGCCGCGATCGGTCATTACCGCGCCGAAGCGCGGGTTGGCCATAACGTTCGCCCATGCGGCGGGCGGCTGGCGATAGCAGAGATAGCCGCCGTCGGACAGGAAACCGCCATAGCCGTTGTCGAGCGCGGGCGTGCCGTGCGCGGGACGCAGCGCGGAAAGCCGCCGCCCCAGCGTTTCGGGTGCGGGCCAGCGCGATTCCATAAGCGCCAGCTGCCTGGCGGCAGAGCCTCCGTTTCCGTCGAGCTCCAGCGCGGAAAGAGACAGGAGGGCCTCGACGGCGTGCGGCGGATACAGCCCCGCGTCTACGAGCGTCACGCCGCCGGGGCGGCCGATCGTATCGCGCGAAGCGCATGAAGCCAGCAGCGAGAGGAGCGCGTCGCGCAGCGGTTGAAAATACCCTTCGCTTTGCAGATTGACAAGCGCCAGGTCGAAGCGCAGCCCCAGCCGGGTCAGATAGGCGTGCGCGCGCACGGCCTGCCGCGCCAGCGCGGCGTGGCGCTCGTCGCGCAGAAGGACGGTCATCAGCGGCAGGTCGCCGGAGATGGAGAAACGCCACAGCTCCTCGCGGGCGGCGGGCTTTGTGCCGGGGCGCGGCGAGGGGCAGATCAGGTGCGCGGCCATTCGCTGCGCCGCCAGTTCTGCGGATTCGTTCAGACCCGCGCCGCGCGCCGTTACGTCGGCCGATACTTCGGACAGCGCGAGCGCCTGCGCGGCGGCTTCGGCGGTTTCGTATCGCGCGGTCAGACGGAGCGCCTGCGCTTCGTCCTCCACCGCGGCCGTCAGGAACCAGACGCGCCGCGCGCCCTGCGCGGGAATCTTCAGCCGCGCGCATACGCTCAGGCATGGGTCGATCACCGCGCCGGTGTGGCCGCAACCTGAAGGCAGCGTGATTTCGCCGCGCCGCAAAAACGCCGCGCGGTCGGTTTCGTAGGAAAAGGCGGCTTCGCCGCCGGCAAAGCACGCATGGCACACCAGCGGGAACGATTCGCCGTCATGGCGCGTGCGGCGGCGCGCCAGCAGCAGATTTTCGCGCGGGGCGGCGGTTTCAATGAGCAGCCGCTGGAACGCGGGATGCCCCTCGAACTCCTCCTGCGGCGCGATGCACACGTCGAGGAAGCTGCACAGCGCGATTTCCGCGTCTTCGGCGGATGTGTTGCGCGCTTCGACAAGCTGCATCGCCGCGCCGTCGAGCGGAGAGACGAAGCAGGTCATTTCCGCGCGCAGGCCGCCGCGTTCGAGCGTATAAACCGCCCGGCCGCGCGCGAACCACGGGCTGCCGTAGGCGCCGATTGATTCAGGCGCGCCCTGCGCGGCCAGATAGACCTGCGGCCCCTGCTGTAAAAACGGATCGGGCACGCGGCAGGTGAGCGCCAGCGCGCGGGCGGAAAGGAAGCCTCTGCCGCGCGCGTCGACGGCGTATGTCATGCCGCCGCCCGCCATAACCTGCGCTTCGCACGGGAACGCGCCGGAGTCGGGGCAGCGCTGCGCCGTGCCGGAATCGGGGCGGCGCGGGTTTTGCCGCCGCACGCGCGGGAAGGCGCGCAGGGCCTTTTTGCCGGGAGCGCGCTCTTCAAGCAGCAGCGCGTAGGCTTCCGCCTGCGGCAGCGCGCGGAAATAGCGCGTGAGCACGTTGCCGCACAGCGCGTTACAGATCGCCGCCAGCGTCATGCCCTGATGATGCGCCATGTGGCTTTTGACGAGCATATATTCCTCGTTTTCCGGGATGCGCGAGGGGTCATAGTCGGCGGCCTCATAGAAGCCCAGCTCGGAGAGCCAGCCCATCAGCCGCATTTTTTCCAGATTCTGCGCGGCCTCGCGCGGCAGAACGGACAACGCCAGCGCCGAGGCGTACGGCGCGACGACGTGCGACGCGCGCTCCGTGCGCAGCGAAAGGCGCGGCAGCCCGAAGGCATGGTATTGATAAGAAAGCTCCGGGTCGAACGCGTAATAGCCGCTTTCGGAAACGCCCCAGGGGCCGGTTTCAAACGCGCGCAGCTGCATTTTCGCCGCCGCGCGGCAGCTTTCGCCCAGCAGCGTTCCGCGCGGTGCGTCGAGGAAAAGCGCGGGCAGCAGATATTCAAACAGCGTGCCGCTCCAGGACAGCAGCGCCGCGCCGCCGTGCGAGCGCGTCAGCGCGCGGCCCAGCCGCCGCCAGTGCCGCACGGGCGCTTCACGGCGCATCACGGCCAGAAAACTCGTCAGCCGCGCCTCGCTGGCCAGCAGGTCGTAATGCGAAGCGCCGGGAGACAGCGTTTCCAGATCCATGCCGATATAGAACAGCTCGGCGTTTTCGTCGTAGAGCGCGGAAAAATCCATCGCTCCGGCCAGCGCGTCGAGGCGCGCCGGGAGCGCGCGGAAGGCGGCGTCCGTCTCGTCGAGCCGGGCGCGGAGCGCCTGCGCGCACAGGAGCAGACAGGCGCAGAGATTTCCGCTGTCGACGGTGGAAACGTAGCGGCGCGCAAGCGCGTCGAGCGTGCGCACGTCGTACCAGTTGAGCAGATGACCGCGCCAGGTTTCCAGCGTTTCCATGGCGGAAACGGTTTTGTCCATGCGCGCGCAGATTTCGTCCGCCGTCATCAGTTCCAGCTCCCGCGCGCATACGAGCGCGAGCAGATACATGCCGATGTTGGTGGGCGACGTGCGCGGCGCGGCTCCCTTATCGGGATCGAGCTGCAAATTGTCGGGCGGAAGAAAATGCGTTTCCTCCGTTACGGTCGCCTCGAAAAAGCGCAGCGTGCGCGCGGCGACGTCGCGCAGAAGGTCCTTTTGTGGAGTGCTGAGCGCGCGGGATTTTTCCTCCGGCGCGTTCAGCCGCTTTGCGGCAAGCGGCGCCAGCAGCCAGAGCACGGCGACTGGCAGCGCGGCGGCCAGCCGCAGCGGATGCGCGCGGCACAGGGCGAGCATCGCGAACGCGGCCAGCGCGTTGGGCCAGAAGGCGGCGATTCCGTCGCCGCGCATGCGTTCCGCTTCAGCGGAGGGCGTCCATTCCAGCAGATGGCGATGCGAGACGAGCATGCGCCAAAGCGTGCGGAAAGCTGCGTCGAGCAGCCGGTACGCTTCAAACGGCAGCAGGATAAACCGATACAGCGCCGCCTTCGCCGCCTGCGGCGAGGGCAGCAGGATTTCGCGCACGTGCGGAAGAAGCAGCCCTGCGAGGAACGCGGCGGGCAGCCCTTCCGCCGCGCCGAACAGGAGCAGCAGCACCGCGGCCGCAGGCACGAGGCTGCGGCGCAGGTTGTCCATGATTTTAAAGCGGTTCAGCAGCGAAAGCGGGTTTTTGAACCAGCCCTGCGGGCCCTTTACCTTCGGCAAAAGCCACGGCAGCAGCTGCCAGTCGCCGCGCGTCCAGCGGTGCAGCCGCCGCGCCCAGCCGGAAAGCGACGCGGGCTCGGAATCGAAAAACGCGACGTCGCCCGCCGTGGCGCTGCCGGCGAGCGCGCCCTCGAGCAGATCGTGGCTGAGGACGGAGTTTTCGCGGATTTTGCCGCGCGTGGCGGAATAGAACCTCGCCGCGTCGTACGCGCCTTTTCCGGCGAAGCTGCCCTCGCCGCAGACGTTCTGATATACGTCCGCAAACGCCGCAAGGTAGGGGTCGAAGCCGCCCTGCCCTCCGAATATGCGCGCGATGCGCGTGCGGATGGACGCGGCCGACTGCTCCATGCGCGGCTGAAGCACCGCGACGTTTCGATTGAGCGGATGGCGCAGCGCGCCGGCCAGCTTCAGGGCCGCGCCGGGCGGCATCATCGTATCGGAATCGAGCGTGATTACGGTGGGGAAAAGCCCCGCCAGTTCGGCCGGATCGACGGTCTGCGCGGCGAGCGGATCGGGAAACTCGCCCTCGAGCAGCGCGCGGTTGAGCGCCTCGAGCGCGCCGCGCTTGCGTTCGCGGCCCATGAAGCGCTTTTCGCCTTCGTTCCATTCGCGCGCGCGGTGCAGATAATAAAACCCGCCGCCCCAGACCTCGTTGAGCGCGGAAACGGCGGCCAGCGCCTCTTCGGTAATGGCGGAATCGCCGGGTTCCTCGGCGGCGGGGCCGTCCTTGAAGTCGGCCAACAGCAGATAGGAGAGCTTTTTCTCCGGGTTGGCCAGGCGCAGCACGGAAAGATGGCGCGCCATGGCGAGAGCCTGTTCGCGGCTGCAAAGCAGCGTGGGAACGGCGACGAGCACGCCGCCTTCGCCCAGGCAGCCGGGCTTCATGCGCGGCAGCATTTTCGGCGGGGAGAGGCGATGCAGCAAAAGCCCCGCCAGCTGGCGGAATCCCTCGCCGCCGATGAGCAGCGCGGGAGCGGTAAGCCAGTGGCGCACACCGAGCAGGAACAGCAGGCCGCCCGTCAGGAGCGAGCCGAGCGTGATGAGCGTTACATAAATCAGCGCCGCATGGCGGCCAAGCCACAGTCCCGCGCGCAGCGAAAACGGCGCGCGGCCGAGCGCGGCCCAAAGCGCGGGCTGGCCTTCGTCGAGCAGATAATATCCGACGTGGCGCGCAAGCCCCTCCTGCGCGCCTTCGCACAGCGCGACGGCCTTTTCTGCCGCGGCGCGCTGAGAAACGCGAAAGATGCGGCCGAGCCTGACCGCGCGCGCGCGGTACATCGCCCGCGTGGCGCGGTCCATGTCCGGATAAACGCCGGAGGGATCGCGCAGCAGTGCACGGTGGACGGAGGACAGCTGCTCGAGCGCGTCGCGCCAGTCGTGCGCCGAAAGCGCGCGCAGCGAAGTGATCGCGTTGGAAACCCACAGGCACTGGCGCATCTGCCGCGTCTGTTCGCGCGCGCAAAGCTGCCGCGCCGAATCATGCCGGGCGGCGAGATACGCGTCCAGCGCGGCCATGCCGCCCTGATCCTGCGTCTCCTCCAGGAGGGTCAGCCGGTGAAAAAGATATGCGTCGGAACGCTTTTTTGCGGGCGCTTTCGCGCCGGATTCGGCGGCGCGGCGGTCGCGCTCTTCCTGCGCGCACTGGCGCGCCAGCGAGGAAAGCAGCTCCAGCAGCGCCAGCCGCATCAGCAGCGGCAGCTGCGAAAGCTCCTGCTCTTCCAGCGGACGCACCTCCTGCCACACGCCCACGGCGCTTTCAAAGAGCGCCGGATCGACGCGCGCTTCCGTCTGTGCGCACAATTCGCGGCACAGCTTCATCGCGCGCAGCGTCCGCCTCTGCGCGGGCAGCGGCTCAAAGCGCCGCAGCGCGTCCAGCGCGTCCAGGCACGCTTCTTCGAGCATGCGCGCGTTGTCGTAAAACCAGCGCGAGGCCGGCGCGAGCGAGGCGGAATCATCGGGAACGGACAGCGCGGCGACGCGCCTTTCCAGCTGCAAAAGCGTGCGCGTCATGCGCGGACGGGCGCGTCCGTCCGCGCGGAAGGAAGCCGCGGCGGCAATGAGAAGCTCCGAAAGAGCCGCGCCATCCGCGGTGCGGCGGTTCAGCGGCGCTTTATCTGTCATAATCATCCTCCATTCATGCGTTTGCGTAGTCTGTACCGGCGGACAGGATTTCATGCAAAAGGCTTGTGTGAAAATTTAAATTGATGTAATATGTGCATGCATTCATCAGCGAAGAAGGGGGCGCAGCATGGCGCGCATCGCGTTTATCAATACCGTCTGCACTGGCAGCCACGGCCGCATCATGGAGGATCTGCGGCGCGCGGCGGAGGACGCGGGACACGTATGCCGCGTTTATTTTTCGCGCGGAGCGTCGGCGGGGCCGCACTGCGTCCGCTTTGGTAACCGGGCGGAAATCGCGCTGCACGGCGCGGCTTCGCGCCTGCTGGACGCGCACGCGCTTTTTTCGCGGGGGGCGACGCGGCAGCTGCTGCGCGAACTGGATGAGTTCTCGCCCGATCTGGTGCATCTGCATAACGCGCACGGCTACTACCTCAACGCGCCGATGCTGTTTCGCTGGCTTCGGGAGCGGGAGATTCCGCTCGTGTGGACGCTGCACGATTGCTGGGCGCTGACGGGCCATTGCAGCCATTTCGTGCGCGCAAACTGCGAGAAATGGAAAACGGGTTGCTATGCCTGCCCGCTGAAAGGGGAATATCCCGCGTCGCTGCTTTTCGACCGCTCCCGGCAGAACTGGCAATGGAAAAAGCGCGCGTTCACTTCGCTGGAAAGGCTGACGGTCGTTACGCCTTCCCAATGGCTGGGCGAGGTGGCGGGGGAGTCGTTCTTGCGGGGCGCTGCGCGCCGGGTGATCGGCAACGGCGTGGATCTGAAGCTGTTTACGCCGGGCGGCGATACGGAAAAAACGCGGCGGGAAATGGGGATTCCGCCGGGAAAGAAGCTGCTGCTTTCCGTGGCCGCGCCGTTCGACGCGCGCAAGGGGTTCGCCGACGCGCTGCAAATTGCGGACATGCTGCGGGAGAAGGCCGTGCTTGTGATGGTCGGCCTTACGCGCGAGCAGGTCGAAAGCCTGCCGCGGGGGGTGATTGGCGTGGAGCGAACCGAAGGCCCGGAAGCGCTGGTGGCGCTCTACCGCGCGGCGGACTGCCTGCTCAACCCGACCTATGAGGACACCTATCCGACGGTGAACATGGAAGCGCTGGCCTGCGGCACGCCCGCAGCGGCCTACGGCGTGTGCGGCTGTCCCGAGCAGCTGGAAGCGCCGTGCGGCGAAACCGTGCCTGTGGGGAACGCGCGCGCGCTGGCGGAGGCTGCTCTGGCGCTCTGCGCCGAAAAGCCGAAGATTTCCGCCGCATGCCGGGCGAAGGCGGAACGCGATTTCGACCGGGAAAAGGCTGCGAAGGCCTATACGAAACTGTATGAAGAGGTTTTGCATGAAAAAGGGAAGCTTGATTGACCGCAGCGAAAACATCTGGAACGTGCCGAATCTGCTGACGATGCTGCGCATGGTGGGCGTGGCGGTGTTTATCGCGCTGTTTGCGGCGGGAAAGACGACGGCTGCGATGGTCGTGTTCATTCTGGCTGCGTGTACCGACGCGCTCGACGGCTATATCGCGCGGAAGTACCATCTGATTACCAGCTTCGGAAAGCTCATGGACCCGCTGGCAGACAAGCTGATGACGCTCTCCGCGCTCGTCTGCCTGACGGTAAAGGGGCTGGTGCCGGTGTGGCTGCTGGCCATCGTAGGCGCGAAGGAGTGCTTTATGGTGATCGGCGGATTCCTCGTGCTGCGCAAAAAAAATATGGTCGTGCAGGCCGATTATATCGGCAAGGCGGCCACGGTGACGTTCATTGCGGCGATTGTCGCCACGTTCCTGCACGAATACACGGCGCCTTGGGACTTTGCGCTGCAATGCGGAGCGGTTACTCTTGCTATTGCGGCGATGATTTTCTATGTGATTGACACAATCCGAAAAATACATGTAAAAAAGGCTTGACGGATTGCATGTAACGATGTATAATCATCCAGGTTTATGGAAAATAAACTGGAAAGGAAATCAAAATAGAAGAAACTTGCTGCGGTTGCCCTTGCTCTGGTAATGCTGATGGCCGTTCCGTTTGGTTATGCGGAGGAAGCCGAGATGCCCTATGAAGGCGAATGGGTCGAATTTGAAGATACCCTGACGGTGTATCTGCCGTCCGAATTGGCCGATGTGGAAATCAGCGAAGAGCTGCAGGAAGGCGGCGTGTATTATATTGGCGCCAACGCTGACAGCACGCGCGTGATGCAGTTCGCGTGGGTAGCCACCGAAACCGAAGAGACCAACGAAACCCTGCTGGCGCAGGCGCAGGAACAGTACGGCGAAAACGCCGGCACGATGGAAATCAACGGCCTTGAATATGTCTACTACGTGGACGAAGCCAACGATCTGTGCACGTTCATGTATGTCGATCCAGGTTTCCTCGGCGTGTACAGCTTCACGATCAAGCCCGCCAGCGACGACGAATTCGCCACGATGTTCGGCAGCGTGCTCGCCACCGTCGAATATCCGGAAGCTGCGGAATAATTCGAAGATTGCGTTTTCAGGCGCTGCGGCCGTTGAGCCGCGGCGCTTTTTTGATTTGCAGACAAAAAGCGGGGAATTCCCCGCTTCAGAACGTTATTCCGCCGCTTCGCCGGACTGCATGGCCTCGAGCGTCCGGCTGATCAGCGTATCCAGATCCCAGCCCAGCATGGCGGCGCCGCGTTCAATGACTTCTCTGGAACAGCCCGCCGCAAACTTTTTATCCTTGTATTTTTTCTTTACGGACTTTACTTCCATATCGCGGACGCTTTTGGACGGGCGCATGAGCGCCGCCGCGCCGATCAGGCCGGTCAGCTCGTCCGCCGCATAGAGAACCTTCTCCATCTCGTGCTCCGGTTTGACGTCCACGGTCAGCAGATATCCGTGACTGACCACGGCGTGAATCAGCCGGTCGTCGACGCCTTTCTGCTGCAAAAGCTCCTGTTCTTTTCTGCAATGCTGATCCGGCCACCGCTCGAAATCCAGATCGTGCAGGATGCCGGCGGCTTCCCAGAAGTCCGCCTCTTTTTCGTATCCGAGCCTGATTGCGTACCAGCGCAGAACGTCGCCGACGATGCGCCCGTGTTTTCTGTGGAATTCCCCCTGATTGTATTTGCACAGTAAATTCCATGGCTAATCTGGCGAACTATGATACATAGGACGATGCACATTGCAGGGCGCAATCGCGGGTGCATTTGCACCTAGGCGCTTACAGAGCAATTATGGCTCTGTGCAGATGCACCGACGCAGCAAAGGGCCAAATGCTCGATGTTTTTAGCGATACCAAAAAGAAAGGGCGGCTGGTCAAGCCACCCGCAGCTATGCATACCTTTCATATCTTTTTAGGCTTGTGATTTGCCACCCATCTTCTCCTTCAGCCACACCACGGTATCCCGGATCGTGCCGCTCAGCGGCCTGGGCGTATAGCCGAGGGCCGCCGCCGCGGCGTTGCGGCTGAACGCGCCGTTGGAGTCCAGCACCGCGATGGAATAGGGCGTAAAGTAGAGCGGCTCGCGCCTGCGCAGGCTGATCTTTTCATAGAGCGGCGCAACCAGCTTTGCAAAGCTGATCGGCAGGTAGGATACGCTGCGCCGCAGGTTCACCGTCTTTTTCACCATCTCCAGGATATCCCGAATGGTGGCGTAATGTCCCGAAAGGATGTAGCCGTGTCCGGGCAGACCGCGCTCCGCGCACGCGACGACGCCCGAGGCGACGTCCCGCACGTCCACGAAATCATATCCGCCCTTTACCGCCAGCGGCAGCTTTCCCGCGAGGAAAGACAGCAGCATATTCGTAATGCTGCCCTTTCCCAGATCGCCTGGCCCGATGATGCCCGAGGGGAACACGACGCTGGCGTTCAACCC
>SFFS01000042.1 GCA_004557805.1 Clostridiales bacterium
GACTGCGTGGGCCTGCCCCGGCAGGGGCGGCGCGCGCTATCTGGCGCGGCTCGCACAGACCGTCCAGAGCGCGGCGGAGCCGCCCGAAAGCGAGGCCGCGCCATGATGCAGACCCTCCGCGACGGCTGGTGGCTGCTGGGCGCGCTGGCCGGGCTGCTGGCCTACTGCATGCGCATCGGCTGGAAAACGCGCGAAATCATGGCGCGCATCGAACGGCTGGAAAAGCACGACGGCGCGCAGCGCGGCGACATCAACGTCATCATGCGCGGCACCTACGCCACGCTCTGCGGCCTGAAGGAGCAGGGCTGCAACGGCGAGGTCTCCCGCGCGCTCGATCTGCTGCGCGAACGCATTTACGACAAGGGCCGTTCCGGCCGCTGAAAGGAGCTTCCGATGAACCGTTCCCATTTTCTCCGCTGGCTCAGGGCCGCCGCCGTGCGCGCGCTGAAGACCATCGCGCAGACGGCCGCCGCCACGATCGGCACCGCGGCCGTTCTTTCCGAAATCGACTGGCGCATGGCGCTGAGCGCCTCGCTGCTGGCAGGGCTGCTCTCGCTGCTGACGAGCGTCGCCGGTCTGCCCGAGGTGTCCGGGAACGCGCCGGACGCATAAGAAACGGCCTCCCTCCGCATTTTCCGCGGCGGGAGGCCGTTTTTGTTCTCTCCGGGCTGCGCCCGGCTTTTTTGCGTCAGCTTTCCGCATTCTTCGCCTTGAAGCCGTAAATCCAGTTCGCTTTTTTATAGTAGATGAACAGCGTCACCGTACTCAGGCTCCAGGTGATCGGGTAGACCCAGTTGACGATCGCGATGCTCTGCGTCAGCGGCACCAGCACGGTCAGAAGCGTCACGCGCACGACGCACCAGTAGGCCAGCATCGTCGCCATCGGCACCATGGCGCGGCCCGCGCCGCGCAGCACCGCCGAAAAGCAATGCGAAACGGCCAGCAGGCAATAGAACAGCCCGCACGTCTGCGCTTTCTGCACGCCGAAGGCAATCGCCTCCGGGTCGTCCGTGAACAGGCCGATGAGCGCCGGCGCGGCCGCGAACGTAATCACGCCGATCGCCTCGGCAATCGCCACCGAGCAGATCACGCCGAAGCGCGCGCCCTTCTTCACGCGCTCATATTCCTCTGCGCCGAGGTTCTGGCTGACGAACGTCGTAATCGCCGCCGTAAAGCACGTAATGGGCAGGAACGCGAACCCCTCGATGCGCGAATACGCGCCGCATCCCGCCATGGCCATCGCGCCGAAATAGTTGATGTTCGACTGCACGACGACGTTGGCCAGCGCGATCACGGAATTCTGAAGCCCCGAGGGCAGGCCGTAGCGGACGATCAGCTTGAGCATCTCCGCATCGAAGCGGATCTTCCAGAGCGATACGCGATAGTTCTCCTGCACGCGCGTCAGCCGCAGCATGCACAGGAACACGCTGAAGAACTGGGAAATGATCGTCGCAATGGCCGCGCCGCCCACGCCCCAATGGAACGCCGCGATGAACACGATATCCAGCGCCACGTTCATCAGCGAGGAAACGATCAGGTAATACAGCGGGTGCCTGCTGTCGCCCACGGCCTGCATCACGCCCATGCAGCCGTTGTACATCACCATGCCCACGCAGCCCGCGAAGTACACGCGGATATATTCCGTCGCCTCGGCGAGCACTTCTTCGGGCGTGTCCATCCAGATCAGAATCTGCGGCGCGAAGATCGAGCCGAACACCGTCAGGAACACGCCGGCCGCCAGGCTGAACGCCAGTGTCGTATGGATGGCCAGCTCCAGGCTGTGATCGTCCTTCGCGCCGAAAAAGCGCGAAATGACGACGCCCGCGCCCATGCAGATGCCGCCGAAAAAGCCGACCAGCAGAAACACCAGCGAGCCGGTCGAGCTGACGGCCGCCAGAGCGCCGCTGCCCAGCAGCCGCCCGACGATCAGCGTATCGGCTGTGTTGTAAAGCTGCTGAAAAAGATTGCCCAGAAAAAGAGGGACGGCAAATTTGATAATCTGCCGCCCGATCGAGCCTTCCGTCATTCGAATCTGCGATGATTTCAAGGATCTGTGCCTCACATTCCATGGGCCGCAGGGCGGCCCGATTCCTCATGCATCCCTTCCGGCGCAGGCGCACGACGCGCATGCCGGGGGTTGAGCGTTGTTGTAAACCGTCTGTCCGGCCGGAACCGAGCGCGTCAGCCACACGTTTCCGCCGATGGTCGTGTTGTCGCCGATGCGCGTCTGCCCGCCAAGGATCGTCGCGCCCGCGTAGATGACGACGTGGCTGCCGATGTCGGGATGGCGCTTGATTCCCTTGATGGGGTTGCCGTTCTCGTCCACCTCGAAGCTCTTCGCGCCCAGCGTCACGCCCTGATAGAGCTTGACGTGATCGCCGATGGTGCACGTTTCGCCGATGACCACGCCGGTGCCGTGATCGATGAAGAAATAGCGGCCGATCTCCGCGCCGGGGTGAATGTCGATGCCCGTGTTGCGGTGGGCGTATTCGGTCATCATCCGCGGCAGCAGCGGCACGTTCAGTTCATACAGGCAGTGCGCCAGCCGGAAAATGCTGATCGCCTCAAAGCCCGGATACGCCAGCATGATCTCCTCATGGCTTTTCGCGGCGGGGTCGCCGTCGTAGGCGGCCTGCACGTCGGTTTCCAGCGTTTCGGCGACGCCGGGCAGCGCCTCGTAGAACCGCTCGACGATTTTGCCCGCGTCGCGCCCGGGCATGACCGTACGCAGCATATCGTGCAGCAGAAGCGCCGCGCGCTGCAAATATCCGCTGATCTGCATCTCCACCAGTTCCGCGCGGCACCGTTCTCCCGTGAAGATATGCGGATACATCGCGCTGCGCACCAGCTGAATCCACTCCACAACCTGATCCTTCAGCCCGTGCATGCGCGGCGGTTCCTTATCATCCGCGCCGCGCGCGGCGCAAAGACGCTGCGCCGCCAGGCGGATATTGTTCTGCTCCTGCAAAAAGCTCATTGCGTTCTCCCGTTCAATAAAGTCCCGAGGACAGATAGCGGTCGCCGCCGTCAGGCAGGATGACCACGCAGGTCTTCCCCTCGTTTTCGGGGCGCTTCGCCCATTCGACGGCCGCATGCACCGCCGCGCCGGAGGAAATGCCTGCCAGCACGCCCTCCCGGCGGCCGATCCGGCGCGCCGTTTCAAACGCCGCGTCGTTCGTCACGCGGATCACTTCGTCGTAAATTTTCGTATCGAGCACCTCCGGCACGAACCCCGCGCCGATGCCCTGAATCTTGTGCGGGCCGGGCTTTCCGCCCGAAAGCACCGGAGACGAATCCGGCTCCACCGCGATCACGTGCAGCGCCGGGTTTTTCTCCTTCAGATACCGGCCCGTGCCGGTGATCGTGCCGCCCGTGCCGACGGCCGAAACAAAGCAATCGACCCTTCCGCCGGTATCCTCCCAGATTTCGGGGCCGGTCGTTTCATAGTGCGCCGCCGGGTTGGCAGGGTTTACAAACTGCCCGGGGATGAACGCGCCGGGGATTTCCCTCGCCAGTTCGTCCGCCTTCGCAATCGCTCCGGCCATTCCCTTCGCACCCTCGGTCAGCACCAGCTCCGCGCCGTAGGCGCTCATCATCTGGCGACGCTCAACCGACATGGTTTCCGGCATGACGATCATCACGCGATAGCCGCGCGCGGCGGCCATGGCGCACAGGCCGATGCCCGTATTGCCGCTCGTCGGCTCAATGACGACGGAATCGCGCGTCAGCACGCCGCGCTCCTGCGCGTCGTCGAGCATCTT
This sequence comes from Clostridiales bacterium, assembly GCA_004557805.1. Taxonomy (GTDB): domain Bacteria; phylum Bacillota; class Clostridia; order Christensenellales; family Aristaeellaceae; genus Aphodomonas. The sequence continues at coordinate 3,762 of SFFS01000042.1, forward strand.
GCGCGCGACGCGATCCTTCACGCTCCCCGCGGGATTCAGGTATTCCAGCTTGGCAAGGAGCCTCGCCTTCAGGCCGAGCGACTCCTCCAGGCGCGTCATTTCCAGAAGCGGCGTGCGGCCGACCAGCTGATCGGCGGACGCATAGATTTTCGTCATGCGGCAACATCCCTTTTTTTGCGTTTCTGTTTATTTTAGCACGACTGCGGACCGGCTGCAAGTAGCCGCGTCCGTTTTTCGCAACTCAGGCTGTAGCCGCGTCAAACATAGGTTACAGGAAGCGCCGAGAGAACAGTCAGGGGAAAGGTGGAGATTTGCGAAGCAAATATAACCTGACCTTGGAGAGCGTCTCGCGCCGGTTCCTCATCAGCGGCAGCACGCTGGCCAAATCGTTCCGGCGGCAGATGGGCATCACGCTGCACCGCTACGTCGTCAAGCGGCGCATGAACGCGGCGCATCAGCTGCTGGCGGAGGGCGCGCCGCCCTCGCAGGTTTACGGCATGGTAGGCTATTCGGACTATTCCGCGTTCTATCGCGCGTTCCAGAACGAATTCGGCTACGGGCCGCGCATGGCTGGCGCGCAGTTTCCTCCAAAAAGCGCGGAAATGTTCATAGTTTCTTCATGACGAGTTCATTTGCGGGCTGTATACTCGCCTCATCAACAGGAAGGGAATGATGCAGCAGAGAACGGAACAGACGAGACCACCTTCATGTGAGATACTCTTCCTTTCATTTTTTCAGAAAAGCAGCGTCCGGCTTGAGCACCCGGGCGCTGCTTTCGTCTTTCTGTTATTCTGCTGTAAAGACAGGGGCCGCGCATTTTTTTCCGCGCCCTGCGCGGAAAAACTTTACTCGCCGCCCTCGGCGGAATCCGTATTCTCGTCCTGCGCGGGCTTATCCTGCGCGGACTCGTCCGGCTTCGCGGCCTTCTGCATGTTCATCAGCTTTTCCAGCAGCGCGGCGCGCTCCTCGGGCGTCATGCTGTCCAGATCGACGTCCGTTTTTTCCCGGCGGCACGCTTCGCAGAATTCGTCGAATTTTTGCTGCGCCTTCTGCTGCAAGTCCCCGCCGGCTTCCATTCCGTCGCGGAAAACCGCGCGGCCCTTCTCCACCAGTTCGTCCATGCATTCGCGGCCTTTGCCGGAAATGAATTCATCCACGCATTCCACACCCTTGGCGACGGCTCCGATGCCCGCCAGCGCGATGCGCTTGAGCGCGCTTTCTTTTTCGCTCATGGCAAAACGCCTCCTTTTGATGTTCTCCTCCATATTATAGGCCGGCTTCGCCGGAAAAACAAGCGCGATCTGTCCCGCTATTCCTGCCCGGCCTTTTTCATGAACTCCAGATACAGGCTGTACAGCACCGCGCAGACGGGAACGCTCAGCAGCATTCCCCATACGCCGAACGCCTCTCCGCCGATCGTAACGGCCATCAGCACAAGAATTCCCGGAAGCCCGACGGATTTCCCGACGACCTTCGGATAGATCAGGTTGCCCTCCACCTGCTGCAAAATCAGCAGAAAAATTACGAACCACACGGCCTTCACAGGCTCCGCCAACACAATCAGAAGCGCGCCGAGGCCGCCGCCCAGCCACGCGCCGAAAACGGGAATCAGCGCGGTTACGCCGACGAAAGCGGAAACCGCGCCCGCGTAGGGAATCCGCAGAATCAGCATGCCGAGAAAGCACAGCACGCCGATGATTACCGCCTCGGTCAGCTGGCCGCCGACAAAATTCGCAAACGTCCGGTTGGTCTCCGCCGCAATGTGCAGAATCCGCCGCGCTTTTTCGGGCGGCAGAACCGTCTCCGTCAGCCTTTTCATGTGCGCCGCGGCCGCTTCTTTTTTCGCGAGCAGATACAGCGCGAAAACAAACGCAAGCGCAATATCCACCACGCCCGACAGCAGCGACGTCGCCGCGCCCAGCGTCACGTTCAGGATTCCGCTCCCCTCGCTGTTGAGGAATGCGGTGATATTCTCGATCAGCGAATCGGAATCCACAGCGTATTCGGGCAGAACGACGTTATACTTCGCGCCGAAGCGCACGATCCCGCTCCACCAGCCGCCGATTTCCTCGACATAGGCCGGGAGATTTGCGATCAGCTCCTCGCCCGACTGGCGCAGGCTCGGCAGCATCATGAACGCCGCCGCGAACAGAATCCCCAGCACGACGACGACGCTCAGCGCCAGACATACCGGCCGCGCCAGCTTCACGCCCCTTCCCCGCGCAATTTTCTTCCATTCGTTTTCCAGCGGCCGCATGACGACGTTGATGAGGAACGCTATCGCGCCGCCGAGAAGAAACGGCGAAAGCAGCGCCTGCGCTTTGCCAAGAACGTGCAGAACGCCGTCGATATTCGCCAGCGCCCACGCAAACGCGATCAGCGCCAGCAGCATGCGGAAAATGCGGCGCAGCTGATTTTCGTCCGTCCCTGCGTCCTTCCGCGCCGGGACCGCGTCTTTGCCGCCTTGATCCGCCTTCGGAGCTTTCATGCCGTTTCGCCTCCCATACCGATATTAAAAAAATAACCCCTGTGGTACCACAGGGGCCTTCAGCACCTCCGACGGGATTCGAACCCGTGTTACCGCCTTGAGAGGGCGATGTCCTAGGCCTCTAGACCACGGAGGCAAATAAAAAAGCAGGGGAACTAGGATTCGAACCTAGACTATACGAGTCAGAGTCGCAGGTGCTGCCGTTACACCATTCCCCTACAGCGTTCCGTTCGCGCTTGAACCGCTCACCGAACGAGTGATATTATAGCGCGTTCTGCCCCTCCTGTCAACACCTTTTTTGGATTTTTTGCAAAAAACTTCATTTTCCGCTTTTCTGCCGCTTCTTCGCGCCCCACGGGCACCGAAAGAGGAAGCGGCGGCGGCCTGAGCGGATTTTTCGCCGGCTCGGCAAGGGAAATCGAGGGTTCAGCGGGGATGTTCCGCTTTTTCCCAACGCGGAAACGGCGGAAAAAACGGCGCGGCAGCGCCTCGGGAATTTTCCAGACACGCCCGGCCGTTCACTGCTCGATTCCGGCTTTGCACGCCTGCGCGCGCAGCTGACGCACGGGCACAGTATATTTCCGCCCGTCCTGAAAAAAGTGCGTGCCGCACTGGCGGAAGTTAAAATGCGTCCCCCCGCCGCCCACATTGCGCGCACAGGATCAAGCCCCCATTCGGAATCGAGCAGCCGTTCGATTCGCCCGGTGAGGAACAGAAAGCGCAGCTCGTCCCACTCGCGCATCGTTCGCCAGCATTCAGCGCGCCGCGCGGCGGCCTCCTCCAACAGAAAATCGTAACGAAAAGCAACCGCGCGCCAGCCGCCCCGGCTTCATCTTCTATTCGCCCTTGCGGATACAGCAGAAGCGGCGGCCCTCGCTGAAACTTACAGCGCGCGCAGGCGCGCCAGTTCCTCCTCCGTCAGTTCGCGCCACTGCCCGCGCTTGAGCTCGCCCATCTCCAGCGGCCCGAACTTCACGCGCCGCAGCAGCAGCACCGTGTGCCCCACCGCGTCGAACATCCGGCGCACCTGGCGGTTGCGCCCCTCGTGGATCGTCACCAGCGCCACCGTCTCCACGCCCGTGCGGCGGATGACGCGCACATCGGCGGGCGCGGTCATGCGCTCGTCGAGCAGAATCCCTGCGCGCAGGCGGCGGATCGCTTCCAGGCTCACATCGCCGTCCACGCGGGCAAGGTAGGTCTTGTCCACCTCGCGGCTGGGGTGCAGCATGCGCTGCATCATTTCGCCGTCGTTCGTCAGAAGCAGCAGCCCCTCGCTGTCGAAATCGAGCCTGCCGACCGGGAACAGCCGCACGGGAAAATCGCGGAACCGGTCGAGCACCGTCGCGCGCCCCTGCGGGTCGCTCGCCGTGCAGACTTCGCCCATGGGCTTATGATACAGGATATAATATTTCTTCTCCTCCGGCAGCATCGGCTTCCCGTCGAGCGTAACGGCGTCGCCCTCCTCCACCTGCGTGCCCAGCTCCGTCACCACCGCGCCGTTGACCGTCACCCGTCCGGCCGTGATGAACTCCTCGCATTTGCGCCGCGAAGCGGCTCCGCAGCCTGCCAGATACTTTTGCAATCTCATAACCGCACCTCAGATCATCTTGTAAAAAAACAGCGCCATTTCGCGCAGCGCGGGCGCTTTGCGCATTTCCGGCGACGCGCAGACGTACCGCAGCGCGTCGATCCCGCCCAGCGCGTATCCGCACCCGGTCAGGAACTGGCACGCCCCGGCGTTGAAGTCGCTCGTCTCCGCGCACAGGCCGCGCAGGCCGCGCTCGCGCGCCCAGCCCTCCGCAAACTCCAGCATCGCCCGGCCGGCGCCCCTTCTGCGCAGCGCCAGCGGCACGCACAGCCCGTCCACGCGCGCCAGCCGGTGCTCGCCGATGCGCAGCGCCACGCGCCCCGCCGGTTCGCCGTCGAGCAGGGCGATGAATTTTTCTCCCGCGCACAGCGCGGCTTCCTCCGCCTCGTCGCGGCTGACGATGTTCCACAGCGCGTTCGGCCTGGGCCGGTATTCCAGCGTGAAGCCGCCCTTTGCGATGCGCACGGCCACGTCCTCGCTGTCGAGCCGGCGCTCGTCGGCCTGCGCGAACAGCGGCTCGGTTTCCGCCGTCACCCTTTGAATTTCGATCATTTACGGTACCCCTTTTATCAGTGTCCACAGGCGAAGCGCGCGCGTAACCGCCGAGGGCGCTCTGCGCGCCGGTTCGGAAAGCACGACCGGCCGCGCGCAGATCGTCTCGCCGTCCGCCTGCATATAGGCCGTGCCGAGCCGCGCGCCGGAGGGAAGCGGCGCCTGCGCCGCGTCGTCGATCTCCAGACGCACCGTGGCGGCCTCGTCGAGCCGCAGCGGCCCGGCCAGCGCGCCCTGCAAAACAAGCCGCGCCGTATCGCGTTCGCCGCCGTATACGGCGATTTCGCCCATGTCCGCGCCGTCGGGCAGCAGCTCCACCCACGTATATTCCGCAAACGCCCGGTCCATCAGCCGCGCGGCCTCTCCGAACCAGTCGCCGCAGTTCAGCACGGTTCCGACCAGCTCCAGCCCCTCGCGCTCCGCGCCGAAAACGAGGCACCGCCCCGCCGCGCGCGTGAAGCCCGTCTTTATGCCCGTCGCGCCGGGATAGGCGCGCAGCAGCGCGTTTTTGTTGCGCAGCACGCGCGGATATTCATGTCCCGCCCAGGGAATCGCCGCCCTTTGGGTGGAGACGATCTCGCGGAACGTCTCGTTGCTCATCGCCTCGGCGGCGATGCGCGCAAGATCGAGCGCGGTGGTATAATGCCCCTCGCAGGGCAGCCCGTGCGGCGTGACGAAATGCGTATCCTCCGCGCCCAGCGACGCGGCGCGCGCGTTCATCATCTCCGCAAATCCCTCGACGCTGCCGCCGATATGCTCCGCGACGGCCACGGCCGCGTCGTTCCCGGAGGCGAGCATGAGCCCGCGGAGCATCTGCTCCAACGTCAGCGTTTCGCCCAGCCCCAGATAGATCGACGTGCCCGGCACGCCGTAGGCGTTTCGCCCGGCCGTCACCGGCTCGTCGAGCGCGCCGTTTTCCAGCGCGACGAGCGCCGTCATCACCTTCGTGGTGGAGGCCATGGGCAGCCGTTCGCGCTCGTTCTGCGCAAACAGCACGCGCCCCGTCCGCCGTTCGATCACGCACGCGGCGCGCGCGCTCGTTCCCTCCGCCCGGCTTCCCCCATTATACAGGAGGAGCGCTACGAAAACCAGTCCCGCCAGCAGTTTTTTCATTTCATGCTGCCCCTTTTGAAGAATCTACCGGGAGGATATGACGGCGCAAAGCGGGGTATGAGCGGGCGCGGAGGCGCTTTTCCCCGCGCGGCCGCGCGCAAAAAAAGGGCGGCCCAGCCGCCCCGAAACTCAAACCGTGAACTCCTTTGTGAACTGCCGCCCCAGCACGTAATAGGTGACGCGGTAGGTTCGCGCGCCGCCCTCGCCCTGCGTGAGGAACGCGACGGCGTATTCACCCATGCTCAGCCGCGCCAGCGTGGGCGGATCGCCCTCCGGCGGCAGCTGCAAAATATCCGCCGCCACGGGCTCGACCGTCACGCGCACCCACTCCATCGGGAACAGCCCGATGTTTTTCATCCGCACGTTCAGCGTGACGAACGAATAATTCTCCGCGCCGCCGAAATCAACGTCGCGGAATTTTTCACCGTAAAAGGCGTCCTGCGCCAGCTGTTCGCGCACGGACGCGAACGTATCCATCGCGTCGGCCGCCGGCGTTACCGCCGTGCCCGCGCCGACGATCTGCATCTGCGCGCCGTACCAGCAATAGCCGAAGAACGCGCCGACCGCCAGCACGACCACCATCAGCACTCCCGTAATAAACCGCATGTGTTTCTCCTTTTTTCAGGCAATACCGTATCGTTCGCGTGAAGGATGGCGAGATGAATCTGCGCCGTCAGCCTTTGCGCGGCATTGCGCGGTATTGCCTTTACAAAAGCTGCGTCCAGTCGCGCCCGCCGGTCAGCTTCGCCCAGGCCGCGTCGAACCTGCGCATCGCGTCGTCGGTCATCGGGTGCCACAGAAGCGCCTCGAGGAACGCGGGCGTCACCGTCACGGCCGTGATGCCGTGCTTGGCCAGACGGCGAATCTGATCGGCGGTGCGGAAGCTCGCGGCGAGCACGCCGGTCGTAACGCCGTACTCCTTAAAATCGTGCATGATCTCCTCGACGATGTCCACGCCGTCCGCGCCGATGTTGTCGAGCCGGCTGACGTACGGCGCGACGAAATCCGCGCCCGCGCGCGCGAAGAGCAGCGCCTGGCTCGTATCGAAAATCGCCGTGGCCGTCACCTTCAGGCCCTCTTTTTTCAGTGCCGGCATCGCGCGCAGTCCCTCCGGCACGGCCGGAATTTTTACATAGAAGCTTTCGCCGACTGCGTCGCGCAGCGCCAGCGCTTCGCGAACCATCGTTTCCGCGTCCTTGCCGGTCACCTGCGCGTGCAGCATGCGCTGCGGGCCGATCGCCTGACGGATCAGGCGCAGCTGCCGCGCGGGCTCCGCGCCCTCCTGACCGAGAATGGCGGGGTTCGTCGTCACGCCGCAGACGGGATACGCGTCCACGAGGCGCGCAATTTCATCGGCGTTTGCCGTATCGAGCAAATAGAGCATTTTCTTTCCCTCGTTTCGCAATGTACGCCTGAAAAGGCCAAAGGGACATGTTCGCTCTTTTTGCCGCAAAACCTGCAAGGCGCGGCGTTTTTTTCTGTTTCCGGCGCAGCGCGCCGGGAAAACGCGCATGCTACTCCGCGCGCGCGCATAGGCTGAAAGCGCGAACGGGGGGAGACGAATGAGCTATCTTTGCAGGCATGTGCTTTTAAAGGATGCTTCGGGCGAAACGCAGGGCTTCGTGCGGTTCGAAAGCGCGCCGGACGGCTGCTCGGTCGATGCGCGCGCAAGCGGGCTGCCTTCCGGCGCGCGGCTTCTGCTTCTGCGCCGCGGCGGCGGGTTCCGCGAGGCGGGCGCGCTGCGCGCGGGAGCGTTCCGCGCCGTGCTGCGCGGCGAGGATGCGGCGGCGCTGTGCGGCGCGGTACTGGCCGAGGCGGGCAAGGCGCTCGTCTACGGCGGAGACGGCGACGTATCGCCGCAGGCGCGCAGTGCGGCGGCGCAGGCGTTCGCGCCGCGCGCCGTGTCGTCGCGGACGGAATCCTGCCGCGCCGTCGCGCAGGAAGCAAACGCGCGGGACGTTTCCGCCGCTCAAGCGCCGCAGAACGCACCGGGTGCGCGGCCTGCGTCTGCGCCCGGCGGCGTTGCCGCATTCGTACCGCAAAGTCAGGGCATACCGGACGCTGCGGAATCCTGCCGCGCCGTCGCGCAGGAAGCGGGCGCGTGGGAGGCTTCCGCCGCTCAAGCGCCGCAGAACGCACCGGGCGCGCGGCCTGCGTCTGCGCCCGGCGGCGTTGCCGCATTCGTACCGCAAAGTCAGGGCACGCCAGACGCTGCGGAATCCTGCCGCGCCGTCGCGCAGGAAGCGGGCGCGCGGGAGGCTTCCACCGCTCAAGCGCCGCAGAACGCACCGGGCGCGCGGCCTGCGTCTGCGCCCGGCGGCGTTGCCGCATTCGCTCCGAACAGTCAGGGCACGCCGGATGCTGCGGAATCCTGCCGCGCCGTCGCGCAGGAAGCGGGCGCGCGGGACGTTTCCGCAGTTCAAGCGCCGCAGAACGCACCGGGCGCGCCGTCCTCCTCAGCGGCGCTTGCGCCGCAAAATATTCCGACGGCGGCCGGCATCCCGCCCGAAGCGCTTCTCCCCGCACAGGAGGCGGAATCCGCCCCCTCCGGCGACGGCCTGACGTTCCGTTCCGCCGGGGACGGCCTGCGCTTCGACGCCGTGCGCTACGAGGACGGAACAGCCGCGCTCGTCGCGCACGCCGTCGCGGCCGACTCGCCGCTGCCGCCCGCGGGAATGCCCGGCGCGGCGCGAATCGCCGGGTTCTGGGTGGAAAGGGAATCGCCCTGAACGCCCCGTTTTGCAAATTGACGCTGCCCGCGATTCGTGCTATGATAGGCGCGACAATTCCATACGCAGTTCTGGTGTCCGGCAGCGCGCTGACCGGGTGAAAAGGGAAGCCGGTGCGATTCCGGCACAACAGCCATTACTGTATTTTGTGTGGCGGCTGCATCGGCCATTGAGCACGCCCGAGAAGGCGCAGCCAGAGGAGAAACCCTCCGCGCAATCAGTCAGGAGACCTGCCAGCTTTGCGAGTGAAATGACTTCCCGGGCAAATGGGGAAAGAAAATTTCGAAGGCGGGCGCGGCCGGCGGGCTGGCTTCGCTCTTTGTCCGTATCTTTCTTCTTTGAGGAAAGATGCGGCTTTTTTTGTTTCCGCACGGGATGGAAAGGATGATTCTCATGGCCGATCTGCGGCACGGCGGCAACGTATGGGAGGGCGGCGACCCTTCCCGCTGGCTGGACTTTTCCGCCAACCTGCGCCCGGAGGGCGCGCCGGAATGGGTGATGCGCACGATGCGCGCCGCGCTGGACGATACGCGCTATTATCCTGACAGAACGCTGGCCGCCGCGCGGCGCGGGCTGGCCGCCTATCTGGACGTGCCCGAGCGCTGCGTTCTGCCCACGGCGGGCGGGGCGGCGGCAATCGACGCGGTTCTCGCGCGCGGCAGGGGCGCGGTTCACGTTTTTCCCGTCACCTTCGGGGAATATGCGGAGCGCGCGGCGGCGCACGGGCGCGAAACCCGTATCTGGCAGGGAACGTGCGCCCGCGGCGACACGGTCGTTCTCTGCAACCCCAACAACCCCACGGGGCGCGGCCTTTCCCGCGAAGCGGCGCTTGAAATGCACCGTCAGGCCGCAGGGATGGGCGGCGAGCTGATCGTAGACGAAGCGTTTATCGAGTTCTGTCCGGAATGCAGCGTATGCCGGCGCGTTGCGCCGGGGCTGACCGTCGTCGGGTCGCTGACGAAAACGCTGTGCATCCCCGGCGTGCGGCTGGGGTACGTCTGCGCCGAGCCGGAAGTTGTCGAGGCGCTGGAGCGCAGGGCCCTGCCCTGGCCAATGAACGCGCTGGCCGTCGCCGTGGCTGCGGAGCTTCCGCGGCACAAAAGCGAAATCGCGTCCGACGCGGCGCTCAACCGGAAGCGCCGGGCGCTTCTCGCGCGTCTGCTGGAAAAGCTGGGCGCGGAAGCGCTGCCCTCGCAGAGCAACTTCCTGCTGGTGAATTTTCATCGGGATATGACGCAGGCGGCCGCGCAGCTCAGGGAACGGCATATTCTCGTGCGCACCTGCGCGTCCTTCGGCCTGGGGCCGGAATACTGGCGCGTGGCCGTGAAAACGCAGGAGGAAAACCTGCTGCTATGTCAAACGCTGGAGGAGATTTTCAATGCGCGGTAAATCGCTGATGATCCAGGGCACCGCCTCGTCCGTAGGCAAGAGCGTGCTGTGCGCGGCGCTTCTGCGCATCATGAAACAGGACGGATACCGGGTCGCGCCGTTTAAGGCGCAGAACATGGCGCTCAACTCCTTCGTCACCCGCGACGGGCTGGAGATGGGCCGCGCGCAGGTAACGCAGGCGCAGGCGGCGGGCATGGAGCCGGATATCCGCATGAACCCCGTCCTGCTCAAGCCCACCAGCGACAGGCGCAGCCAGGTTATCGTCAACGGGCGGGTCGCCGGCACGATGACGGCGATGGAGTATCACAATTACAAGCCCGCCCTGCGCGAAAACATCCGCAAAACCTACCGCTCGCTGGAGGACGCGGTCGACTGCGTGGTGATCGAGGGGGCGGGAAGCCCCGCTGAAATCAACCTCCGCTCGGGCGATATCGTCAATATGTCGATGGCGGAATGCGCGGACGCGCCGGTTCTTCTGGTGGGCGATATCAACCTGGGCGGCGTGTTCGCCTCGCTGCTGGGCACGATGATGCTGCTCGCCGAGGACGAGCGCGCGCGCGTGAAGGGCGTTATCATCAACAAATTCCGCGGCGACGTGCAGATTCTCGAGCCGGGTCTGCGCATGCTGGAGGAAAGAATTCACGTTCCGGTGCTGGGCGTCGTGCCGTGGATGGACGTGGAACTCGAGGACGAGGACAGCGTCACCGAGCGGTTCGAGCGCCGGAGCGGCGCGGGCGATCTCGACGTGGCGGTGGTGAAGCTTCGCCATATTTCCAACTTCACCGATTTTCAGTCGCTCGCCCTCCAGCCCGGCGTAAAAGTGCGCTACGCGCAGACGGCCAAAGACCTCGAAAGCGCCGATCTGATCGTGCTTCCCGGCACGAAGAACACCATCGAGGATCTGATCGACCTGCGCAGCCGCGGCGTGGACGCCGCGATCGTCCGCCATGCGCGCCGGGGCGGGATGGTTGCCGGCGTGTGCGGCGGATACCAGATGCTGGGCCGCGCGCTGCGCGATCCCGAGCATGTGGAATCGCGCGTGCCGGAGCTGGCCGGGCTGGATCTGCTGGACATGGAAGTCGTCTTTGAAAAGGAAAAGCGCACCGCGCAGGCCAGCGGTGTCGTGGACTGTCCCCCCTGCTGGCTTGCGGAGGCGAACGGAACCGTCGTGGACGGCTATGAAATCCACGCCGGGCGGAACCTCCTGGGCGAAACCGCCGTGCCGTGGCTGAAGATCGACGGCCGCACGGACGGAATCATGAACGCCGGGCACAACGTCCTGGGCAGCTATCTGCACGGTCTTTTCGACGACGGGCAGCTTTTCGCCGCGATTGCGCGGCGGCTGCGCGCGCAGAAGGGCGTAAGCGGCGAAGAACACGCGCCCGTCAGCTTCGAGGATTTCCGGGAGCGCGAATTCGACCGCATCGCCGCAATCGTCCGCGCCAGCCTGGATATGGATGCGATTTACCGCATCGTCAGAGGAGAGGTGTAACGCATGCCCGATCATATCTGGGCGCTGCTGGCCGGGTTTGCGCTGGATCTGCTGCTCGGCGACCCGCAGTGGCTGTATCATCCCGTGCGCGTCATCGGCAGCTATATTTCATGGGCGGAGAAAAAGCTGCGCGCCCGCGGCGGCAACCTGCGCGCAGGCGCGGTGTTCCTCACGGCCTCCACAATCCTTCTGACCATGGCGGCGGCGGCGCTGCTTATGCGGCTGTCGGGCCTGCTGGGACGCGCGCCGCATTTTATCGCCATGGCGCTGCTCGACTGGATGGGCGTCTCCGTCACATGCATGGCGAAGGAGTCCCGGGGCGTGGCCCGCGCGCTGGAGGACGGCGTGGAAGCCGGACGCGCGCAGGTGGCCCGCATTGTGGGGCGCGACACGCAGACGCTCAGCGAAGAGGAAATCATTAAAGCAACCGTTGAAACCGTAGCCGAAAACACCACCGACGGCGTGATCTCCCCGATGCTGTACGCGGCCCTCGGCGGCCCGGTGCTGCTGTGGGGCTTTAAGGCCGCCAGCACGCTGGATTCCATGGTGGGCTACCTCGACGAAAAATACCGCGACGTCGGCTGGTCGAGCGCCAGAACGGACGACGTGCTGAACTTCGTCCCGGCCCGCCTGACGGCGCTGCTGATGTGCCTCGCCGCCTTTCTCTCCGGGCTCGACGGCAAAAACGCATGGAGAATCGTCCGGCGCGACCACGCCAACCACAAAAGCCCCAACTGCGCATGGAGCGAGGCCGCCGCGGCGGGCGCGCTGCATATTCAGCTCGGCGGCACGCACGACTATTTCGGCAAGCCGGTGGAAAAGCCCACGATCGGCGACGCGGACCGCCCGGCGCGGCGCGGCGATATTGCCAAAGTCAACCGGCTGCTGTATGTTTCCGGCGCGCTGGCGGCGGCGCTGATCGCGCTGGCCGCGCTCGCGCTGCAATAGGGAGGACATATGAACGCAAGAGAAGAAGCGCAATATCGCTGGGACCACGTGGCCAAGCCGCTTCACTCGCTGGGGCTGCTGGAGGATCCACGCTACAATTTCCAGTTTCTGGAATGCGAGAGCTTCATCCCGTCCGGAGGCCAGGGGATCCTGGCCGTGGAGGGCAGGGCGGACAGCAGGGCGGCCGGAATTTTAAGCGGGATCAGCCACCGGGAAACCTGGCTGTGCCTGAATCTGGAGCGGCAGGTGTTAAAGCTCCTGGATGCCGGGTGCCACGAGCCCATCGGTGTCTACTCCCGGCTGGAGGGCGGTCTGCTGGAAGTGTTTGGAATCAGCGGCAGGAACGGCCGGGTATATAAAATCCATCTGAAAGGACAGCCGGA
>SFFS01000043.1 GCA_004557805.1 Clostridiales bacterium
CACATGAAGAACCATCCGCTCACCCCCATGTGGGACAGCAGCATCGCGCGCCTGATGACGCCGCAGAGCAGGTATCCCTGCATCCGGCCGGGCGAACCGGCGCCGCAGGCGGAACACTATTACGTCGTTCCCGACTGCGCGTGCGAAGAGGATCTGCGCCAAATCGCCGCGGAATACGGGAACCTTCCGCTCCTGACGGGCGGAAGCGGGCTTGCGCCGTACCTTGCCGGGCGCCTTGCGCCCGAAAAACAGGCCGCCCTTCATCCGGACGGCGCGAAAGGGCCTGCGCTGCTGATCGCCGGCAGCTGCAGCCAGGCGACGCGCGAGCAGATCGAATGCTATCGGAACCAGGGCGGCGTTTGCCGCCGGATTGATCCCGCCGCGCTGCTCGACGGAACCGACAGCGTGGACGAGATTTGCCGCTTCATCGGCGGCCGCGCCGGAAAGAGCGTGCTGGTTTATTCGAGCGACGAGGCTGAAAACATCCGGCGCAACCGCATGAAATACGCGCAGGATATTCCGCAGCTGCTGGAAAGCGTCTGCGCGCAGCTGGCGCAGCGGGCCGTCGCGCAGGGATTCCGCAGGCTGATTATCGCCGGCGGCGAGACGAGCGGCGCGGTGATGAAGGCGCTCGGCTACAGCCGCTATGCGATCGGCGGAAGCGTCGCGCCGGGCGTGCCCGTGATGACGCCGCTGGAAGCCCCGGATCTGCGCGTCGTCCTGAAATCCGGGAACTTCGGCCAGCGCGATTTTTTCCTGCGGGCTTTGAAACAGACGGAGGGATAAAACGGATTTTCAGGAGATGACGGAACAGGCGCGCTGGGGAACCCATACGCGTTCGAGCGCGCACCCGATGCGGGCGCAATCGTGCGCACGCACAGTTTTACGGCACGCTTTGGCGCTGCCTTCCGCATGAAAATGAAAGCGACTGCATTCCCGCCTGCACGTCCTATCTGCGGTGAAACTGGGAACCGTCGGCCGCATCCCCTGCGCCGCGCCATGAAGCGCCGAGCTGTTCGAAGCGCCCGTCAGCCGTATCGGGCGCGGCGACGGCTGGCTGTTCGCCAATCGCGGCGCCGTCGTACCGGGCAGAACGATGCTCGATGCGTTTTATGCGCCGGGACCATAAGCCGAAGCCCGTCAGATCAAAGCGTGGGTTCATTTATATGAAAAACCGGCGGCCGTGGATTTCTCCCCAGCCGCCGGTTTTTGCAAGCTTAATACCGCATGAACTTCATACGGTCTCCTGCTTTTCTTACTTCACAACCGCATCGAGCGTGCAGCCCTTGTCGAACTCCACGGTGCCCTTGTAGTTCTTCAGCAGACCGGTCACGGTGATGGTATCGCCTTCGGCCAGCGTGTCCGCGCCTTCGCCGGAGAGACGATAGCACTGGATCACGTAATCTTCCAGACCAGCCACAACCATGTTCACGGTGATGTTCTTATATTCATCGCTCCACGCGGTGGGGATGGCGTTGATCACGCCGGTAATGGTCGATTCGCTCGTCATCGCCGCGTCGGTTTCGAGGGCGTAGCCCGCGATAACGGCCTTGATGCTCGCAACGCTGTCCGCAGGCACGATCACACAGCCCTTATCGAACTCGATGGTGCCCTTATAGTTCTTGATCGTGCCGAACACGGCGATTTCCGCGCCCTCGGCCAGATCCTTCGCGCCCTCGCCGGTCAGGCGGTAGCACTGGATGGGCTGTTCTTCCTTGCCGTCGCAGACGATGGTGACGGTGATGTTCTGATATTCATCGCTCCATGCGGTGTCGATGCTCTTGACAACGCCCTTGAGCACGCTCGGCTTGGACATGGCGGCGCCATCTTCCAGCGCATAGGCGGCATCCAGCATGGCGGCCTGGCTGACGATCTCGCCAAAGCCCACGAGCACGCAGCCCTTGTCGAATTCGACGGTGCCCTTGTAGTTCTTCAGGATACCTTCGACGGTGATTTCGTCGCCTTCCTTCAGGTCCTTCGCGCCCTCGCCGGTCAGGCGGAAGCACTGGATCTTCTGATCGGCCAGATCGCCGACCTGGATGGTGACGGTGATGTTCTGATATTCGTCGCTCCACGCAGTGTCGATGGAGGTCACGACGCCGAACAGACGCTGCGCCTTGGTCATCGCCGCGTCGGTATCGAGCGCATAGGCGGCGGCCACGATGTCCGCATAGCTCATTTCGAGCACGGCGGCGGGCACCACGCGCTCATAGGAAACATCCAGCGTGCTGCCGTCGGGCGCAGTCACGGTGGCGGTCAGGGTGTAGGTCAGCTCCTTGGGGTTGGTTTCGTCAACGTCGACGAGGTATTTGCCGTCCTCGGCGGGCACGATCTGGATCGTGTCGGAGTCGGTCGTCCAGGTGATGGGATAGACCACGCCGTCGATCATCAGCTGGGAGATCACTTCGTAGTCCTCAGCCGTAGCGGTCAGCTTGCCGCGGGTCTTGCTCTTATACTGGAAGTCCAGCAGGCCCTTGGCGGAGTTCAGGTTCTCATCCTCGGCAGCCGCAAAGCCGGCACACAGCGTCAGGCACATTACGAGCGCCGTCAGCAACGCGATAAATTTTTTCATATTTTTTCTCCTTGTCTTGTTTTCAAGGCTGAACGGAAATGTTCTCCGGCGCGAACACGCGCACGACGCATTCCCCTTCAGACAGATCCACGATACCCTTGACGTCGATGGTACGGTTCAAAAACATTTCGGGCGTGAGGAGCGCGCCGTCTTCTCCGCGCAGGGGCGCGGTATAAATCCGAACGGACGCGCCTTCCTGATCGCAGCGCAGCGTCATCGCGCCGTTGTAGGCGCTGTCGCCGCTTTGCTGCGCCCAGGCGTCCTGTACAGACAGTCCCGTCAGCGAGACGGATGCTGCCAGCGCGTCTCTCCCGCTCTCTCCCGCCAGCTCCGCCGCCGTAATGGGCGCGTAAGCGGGCAGATAGCCCTCGCCGAGCTTGCGGATGTTGCCCGGATCTTCCGGCTTCATCATGCGGTATTTTACGTCCGTCACCTGCCAGACGCCGCCGGCCTCGTAAAACTGGAACGAACCGACGATGCGCGCCTCGTTGCCCACGGAGAGGATGCTGAGTCCCTCGCCGCTGAGGTTATAGCCGTAATAGACCGGCATGCCGTAATACCGCCCCGTTTCGCCGTCGAACTGCTCGACATACACGCTGCCGCCGTAGTTCACGGTGATTCCGCCCGAAAAGGCGACCTTCTTCCCCTCGTATTCCTCGGGGTGTTCGCGCAGTTCGCGGATGGTCAGCTCCACGGCTTCGCCGTAAAAGAAGTCCGGATCCGGCTGCCCGGAATAAACGTTCAGCTTTCTGTTTTTCGCCTGCGAAACGGCCGCCACGCACGTCTGCCCGTAGCGGTTGCTCGAAGCGGCGCTTCCGACGGCGAGGCCGTTCTGCAGCAGTTCGATGTTGAGGTTGCGATATTGCGAAGCGGCGTCCGGCTTATACCAGACCCACACCAGATACCTTCCCCCGGTCGAGTCGAGGTTCCATGCGCCGTCATCCGATTCAATGACGATCGACGCGGCCGTGGAGAGCTTCTCTTTCGTGAACGCCGACGCGGCCTTTCCGTATTCCTCAATGCGGCCGGTCGATTCAGGCGCGTTGACGGCGAGGAACCTCGCCTTCAGCACGCCGTCCGCGACGACGCTCTCCGACACCGCAAAGTGCACCGTATCACCGTCGACATAATTGACGACCTGCACCTCCAGCCGGTTCGTTTCTCCGGCCGGGTTCAGCCGCACGGCGGCGGCATAGTCGGTGAAATCCCCGGCCATGCCCTCCGCGGCGGCGAAGAAAGGACAGGAAACGGCAAGGCATAAAAGCGCGATCAGCGCGGCACGAAAAATCTTAGTTGGCATACTCGCACTCGTCGATGGCGTCTTCAAAGGCGGCCTCGATCTGCGCGTCCACATCGTCTCCGCTCATCGTCAGGCACTTGGCCAGCAGCGAACCAACCTGGTCGCGGGCCGTGGAGGAACCGACGAACGCGGGAGAGGTGTAATAGGCGTCTTCCTGAGAAAGGCAGACCTGCGCGCTGCGCGCCGCGATGTAGTTGCCGCCGTCGGCCTGCGCGAGGAAGTCGGCGTAAACCGCGTTATCAGCCACGGACTTGATGACCGGCACATAACCGGAAGCCATGGAGAATTCCGCCTGGAAATCGACGCTCGTGGTCAGATACTTGAGGAACAGCCAGGAGGCGACGACCTTCTGCGGATCGCTGTTTTTGAAGATGCACACGCTCGGGCCCTGCGAAATGACGCGGCGATGCTCGTTATTGACCTGCGGCACCGTGGCGATGCCCACTTCGAACGGATAGGAGCCGTCGGCGTTCGCGGTCGGACGCTGATACTTCGAACCGGCGGAAGAGCCGATGGACATGTAGGAGCGCACGCCCGTGGTAGCGGTGAACAGGCCGGAGGTGTAAGCGCCGTAGAGCTTCTGCGTGGTCAGATAGCCCTTGTTGTACCATTCGTTGAACTTCTTGACAAAGGCGCGGTTGGTTTCATTGTTGAACAGGAAGTGATCGCCCGTCGCGCTGGTATAGGGAGACTGATACTGTTCGCACATGGTGATGAACCAGTTGCTCTCGCTGTCATAGCCGAGCGGGATGGAGTTGGGATCAAGCTCCTTGATCTTCGCGCAGACGGCTTCCATCTCATCCCAGGTGGTGGGCACGGCGATACCGTTGGCGTCGAAGAACGTCTTGTCGTAGTAGAGCACTTCAGTGGACTTGGAGAAGGGCATGGTGTACATCAGCCCGTCGCCGTACTGGCGGCCTTCATCGTAGTAGCCTTCGATGAAGTCGGCCTTCTGCTCGTCGGTCAGACCGAGGATCTCGGTGCTGCCGTCGGCGCGGGTCACGGTGATCTGGCTGTCGATCAGCTCGTCGAGCGTCACAACGGACTTGGCCAGGTTGTACAGCGCCACATGGTCCGGATAGCAGTACGCCAGGTTCGGCTGCGCGCCGACGGAGATGTCCGCGATGATCTGATCGCGCACGCCGTCATAGTCGCCCAGCGTGGTATGCTCGATATGGATGTTGGGATAAAGCTTGTTGAACTCGGCGATGTAGGTGTTCAGCACTTCCTGCAGAGAGGTGCCCTGCTGGGAGTAGAAGGTAATGGTGACGTCGCTGCCGTCATAGCCTTCCGCGGGCACTTCAAACCCGGCGGCAAAGGCCGTGCTGCACAGCATGACCAGGACCAGAAGAATGGGGAGAAGTTTTTTCATCTTGGTTTCCCTTCCTTTTTGAGTATTGATGTTAAAGGCCGCTGTGCGGCCGATTAACCCTTGATGCCGCTCCGGCTCACGCCCGTCATGATGTATTTGCGCAGGAACACAAACACCAGGAACAGCGGGAGCGAAACGAGCGCCACGGCGGCCATCTGCACGGGATAGTTGACGTCGCCGGTGGTGTCGGTGAAGGCGCTGCGCAGGCCGTTGGTGATGAGCCGGTGCGCGTCGTCGTTGGCGACAAGCCGCGGCCAGATGTACGAGTTCCACGCGCCCATCATCTTCAGGATGGTGATGGAAATCAGCGTCGGCAGCGACAGCGGAACCATGACCTTCCAGAGGTATTTCAGATCCTTCGTACCGTCCACCTTCGCCGCCAGGTACAGTTCGTTGGGAATCTGCAGAAAGCTCTGGCGCAGCAGATAAATATAGAACACGCTCACCAGGAACGGCACGATCAGCACCGTATAGGTGTTCTTCCAGCCGAAGGTGGTGATGGTGCCGTAGTTGGTGATGGTGAACAGCTCGCCCGGAATCATCATCGTAGCCAGCAGCGCCGCGAACAGCAGCTCCTTGCCCTTGAACTCCAGCCGCGCGAACGCGAACGCCGTGAGGATGGTAATCACCAGCGACAGCAGCGTGGACACGAGGCCCACGATCATCGTGTTCATGAACAGCCGGCCCAGCTTGGCCGTAGAAAACGCCGTGACATAGTTCTTCAGAAGGATCACGCGCGGCCAGAATGTCGGCACGCTCAGGCGGTATTCGTCCAGCGATTTCACCGACGAAATCAGCATCCAGTAAAACGGAAACAGCACAATCAGCGCCATCAGGATCAGAAAGGCGTATACGCCGACATAAAACAGAACCTTGCCGGCCCCCTGCCGCGCCAGCTGCGCCCGGTATTTTCTAACCTGCATCACATTCATTTCATTTGCCATAGCCGCACCCCTCAATAATGCACGCGCTTCTTGCTCACCCAGAGGTTAATCAGGGTTACGACAAGAATGATTGCGAACAGGATCAGCGCCGCGGCGCTGGCGCGCCCCTGGCTGTTGTTGCTGAGCGAATCGTAGATGAAGCCGACCATCGTGTTCAGCCGGCCCGCGTCGTTGGGCGGGCCCATCGTCTCGCCGAAGATGCCCACGATGCTCGTATATTCCTTGAAGCCGCCGATGAATCCGGTAATGATAACGTATGCCAGCATCGGCGACACCAGCGGCACCGTAATCCGCGTGAATACGCGCCAGCGCGGCGTGCTGTCCACCTTCGCGGCCTCGTAATACTGCTTGTTGATCGCCTGCAGGCCGCCCAGCAGGATCAGGATCTTGAACGGCAGCGCGTTCCAGACGATGTAGACGATCATGACGGCCATGTTGGCGGTATAGGTCGAGCCGTAATTGATCCAGTTCACGCGCTCGCCGCCGAAGAACTCGATGATGTTATTGATAATGCCCGCCGTGACAACGATCTCGTTCTCCGTGCCGTAGAAGCTGCCGACAATGTTGAACATCGCGGCGAACACCATGCCGATGGCGATGGAATTGGTCACATACGGCAGGAAGAAAATCGTCTGCAGCGCCTTCTGCAGCGGCTTGATCGAATTGAGCGCCACAGCGATCAGCAGCGCCAGCAGCGTCGAAATCGGCACCGTCCAGATGCACAGAAGCACCGTGTTCTTCAGACAGGCAAGGAACCGGCGGTATTTGACGACCTTTTCAAAGTTGCCGAACCCCAGCTGGAAGCTCTCCCCCGCAGCCGCCTTCAGCCCGCTGTAGCCCTCCAGGAGCGACATGCGGAACGTGTTGATAATCGGCCAGACGGTGAACACCAGCAGCAGCGCCAGCGCCGGAGCGAGGTAAATCCACGCTTTCCATTGATGCTTTTCGTTGACCATATCACTTCACCTCGAACCGGATGCGCTCTTCGGTTTCCTTTGCAAAGACGAAAATCTTATGCGGCTTGATCGCATAGCGAACGGTTTCCTGCTGCAGGCCGGGCATATGATCCGCGTCGATGATGGAGCGCACCGACGCGTTGAGCGACGCGGGATGCGTGGAAACGACGCTCATATCGCGGCCCATGACCTCGATATTGGAAATATGGCACTTGAGCGGGCCGTTCTCGCTGAGCACAAAGCCTTCCGGCCGGATGCCGACGGTGACTTCCTGCGCCTCCGCGCCGGGAACGTCCATGACGCAGTCGTCGCCGATGTACAGCTTCTCCGCCTCGATGCGGCCGGAGAACACGTTGATCGGCGGCGTGCCGAGGAACTTGGCCACAAACAGGTTGGCAGGATTGTCGTAAACCTCCTGCGGCTTGCCGATCTGCTGCACCACGCCCAGCTTCATCACAACGATCATATCGGAAATGGACATGGCCTCCTCCTGATCGTGCGTGACGAAAACGGTGGTGATGCCCGTTTCCTTCTGAATGCGCCGAATTTCCTCGCGGGTCTGCAGGCGCAGGCGCGCGTCGAGGTTGGAAAGCGGCTCGTCCAGAAGCAGCACGCGCGGCATTTTCACCAGCGCGCGCGCAATGGCCACGCGCTGCTGCTGGCCGCCGGAAAGCTCGCTGGGCTTGCGGTCGAGCAATTCTTCAATCTGCACCAGCCGGGCCGCCCCGTGCGCGCGTTCGATCATTTTCTCCTTGGGCATTTTGTCGGCGCCGGTCAGGTTCTGCAGCGGAAAGAGGATGTTCTGCAAAACCGTCATATGCGGATAAAGCGCATAGTTCTGGAACACCAGGCCGATGCCGCGCTTTTCGGTGGAAAGCTGCGTCACATCGTCGTCCCCGAAGAAGATTTTGCCGGAGGTGGGCTTCTGCAGGCCGCTGATCATATACAGCGTAGTGCTCTTGCCACAGCCCGAAGGGCCGAGCAGGCCGATCAGCTTCCCGTCCGGAATTTCGAAGGTGAAGTCGTTTACCGCGACCACCTCCTCGCCGGATTTCTTGTTCCGGCTGGGAAAAATCTTGGTCAGGTTCTGCAAAACGATTTTCATTGGCTACCCCTTTCTTCAGTACGGCTGCGCCGCGGCTTTTTCCGCGTGCACTTTTTCTTTATACGCAATCAGCGCCTCCCGGCTTTCAAAGATCATCTGGCTGGGCAGGTCGATTTCCACCGTGCCGGCCAGCAGATCGTGAACGGGCGTATGATAATAAGTGGCCAACAGCAGCGTCAGCTGCAAAACGGCCAGTCCCAAAAGAACGATCGTTCCCGCAAGGCCGATGCTTCCGAAATACAGCATCAGCAGAATGAACACGGGCACCATCGTCCCGATTGCGTACTTTCCAAGAAACGTGCGGATAAAAAGGGCCGTGGCGCTTACGCGCACCCCGTCGGCGCGCATCAGACCAAGGCTGAAAATTTTCTTGCCCAGCGTCTGCCCGTTTTTCATGAGCAGCGGCACGGCATATTCAAGAATTGCAAAAGCCAGAAGAAGGCTCATCGCCGTAATCGCGGCGGTCAGGCGAATCATCATATTATAGGCGCGCACGGCAGCTTCGTCGGCACCCAGAGCCGCATACGCCTCGCGCAGCCGCTCGTTCTCATCGCCGGTCAGCGCGTCGTATTCGGAAAGGCTCAGCGAAAAATCGACCCCATATTCCGCTCCGTATTTTTCATAGGCGGCGTTGAGGGTGCCGAGATAACCGTCGTATCCCAGCGCGGCGGAAAGGCACAACGCCAGCAGCACCGCTGCGATCCCCAGCAGAATCGCATCAAAGAGGAATGCGGAAATCCGCTTCCACAGGCCCGCCCTCTGTACGCTGAAAGTCATGCCGTAATTCCTTTCTGAAAAAACATCATACATTGCTATTATAAAGTATTTTTCCAAAAAAGCCATACCACGCCCGCATTTTGTCCGGCACGGAAAACAAAGCTGCAAAAAACCGCCCGTCTGCATCCTTCCGCAGAATTCCGTCATTTTTTGCATGCCGGCGCGGCAAGTTTGCGCGATGTAACCAATCCTTCCCGTTTGCAGATTGGCGGATCGCTTCTCCCGAAATTCATTTTTCGGATTCTGTTGCGTCCGCGCCCCGCGCGGCGGCGGCGAAAATTTTGCCGCATATGAAAAAAAAGAAACGGGCTGCGGCGTTTTTCCGCGCCCTGCGCGGAAAATTCATCCGTAACCCGTTGCTTCATCCGGCGCTCAGAACTGCCGCAGCTTTTCGAGGCTCTCCTCGCTCAGCGCGCTCATCAGCGCGAACGCTGCGCTCACGCACTCCTCCGGCGGCAGGCTGTATTGCCGCGCAAAGAGCATCGTCAGATCGTCGCGGCGCGTTTCCATCGCGCGCGCCATAGCCCTGCCCTCTTCGGTCAGATGCACGTCGCCGTACAGTTCCTTCTGGATCAGCCCCTTTTCCTGGAGCACCTCCAGCGAACGGTGAACCGTCGGCCGCTTGACGCCCAGAAGCCGCGCCACGTCCTTCGATGCGACCGACTCAAAGCTCTCGGACAGCACCAGCACCGCCAGCAGACAGCGGATCAGGGAGGTGGACATCGCCATTCGCTCCTTTCTCTCGATACAAAAAGGGGGAATGCGGGGCGTTCCCGCATCCCCCTGAAGGGTTACTCAGTGGCATCCTTTGCAATGAGCGCAATCGCCGCCGCAGGCAGATTTGCCTTTTTTCTTATCTCTGACCATGCCGTACACGATTGCACCAACGATCGCAATCAGGATAATGCCGACGATTGCAGTTGCCATTTTACATGCTCACTTTCTGCGTAAGATGCGCGTCGTCGTAGGGGTTCTTGCGAACCAGGAAGTACACCAGCGCTGCCAGCGCCGCAATGGCGATCACCGTAGCCACGCCGAACGTCCCCTCGAACATCAGGCCCAGCTGATAGATGATGAACGAAACCACATACGCGAAGCCGCACTGATAGCCGATCGCAGCCCAGGTCCACTTGGCGTTGTTCATTTCGCGCTTGATCGCGCCGATGGCCGCGAAGCACGGAGCGCACAGGAGGTTGAAGGTCAGGAAGGTGAAGCCGGACAGCTGCGTGAAGGCAGTGGCGATGGTGGCGTACACGGACGCGTCTCCGCCGCCGTAGAGGATGCCCAGCGTGCCGACGATGTTTTCCTTGGCCACAAGGCCGGTGATGGAAGCCACGGCCGCCTGCCAGTTGCCCCAGCCGAGGGGTTTGAAGATCCAGGCGATCGCGCCGCCGATGGCCGCGAGGATGGAGTAGTTGATTTCATCTTCGCTCAGCATGCGGAAGCTTCCGTCAACCCATCCGAAGTACGTGGTGAACCAGACGAAGATCGTGGACAGCAGGATGATCGTGCCGGCCTTCTTGATGAAGCTCCAGCCACGCTCCCACATGCTGCGCAGCACGTTGCCAAGCGTCGGCCAGTGATAGGCTGGCAGTTCCATGACGAACGGAGCCGGGTCGCCGGCGAACATCTTGGACTTCTTGAGCATGATGCCGGAGACGATGATCGCGGCCATGCCGATGAAGTAAGCGGAGGTAGAAACCAGAGCGGAGCCGCCGAACAGCGCGCCGGCGATCATCGCGATGAAGGGAACCTTCGCGCCGCAGGGGATGAAGGTCGTGGTCATGATCGTCATGCGGCGATCGCGTTCGTTTTCAATGGTACGGCTGGCCATGATGCCAGGGATGCCGCAGCCGGTGCCGATGAGGATCGGGATGAAGGACTTGCCGGACAGGCCGAACTTGCGGAACACACGGTCAAGCACGAAGGCGATACGGGCCATATAGCCGCACGCTTCGAGGAAGGCCAGCAGCAGGAACAGCACCAGCATCTGCGGCACAAAGCCGAGAACCGCGCCGACGCCCGCTACGATACCGTCGAGGATCAGGCCGCTGAGCCAGTCGGCGCAGCCGATCTTTTCAAGACCGTTGCCGATGAGCACCGGAATGCCGGGCACCCACACGCCGTAGGTGGAAGTGTCGGGGGCGCCGTAGCCTTCCTTATATTCGGTGTCGAGGTACTGCGCAACCGCATCTTCCAGCTGCGCCTTGGTGGTGTCGGGAACCTCGGTCACTTCGAGGGTCTCTTCGTCTTCCAGCTCGTAGGTAACGTTCGCGTCGTCAGGCGTGGCGGCGACGAGTTCTTCCAGAGCCGTCTTGGCGGCTTCTTCAGAATACTCTTCCGACTCGCTGTCGAGCGCCGCGCTCATTTCCTCGGTGCCATACTGGCCGAGGAACGCCGCGATGATCTGATCGCTGTCGCCGTAATTCTCGGCGGCTTCTTCATACTGCTTGGAGCCGATGCCGAACAGGTGCCAGCCGTCTCCGAACACGCCGTCGTTGGCCCAGTCCGTCGCCATGCTGCCGACGGTGACCATCGAGATGTAATACACCAGGAACATCACGACCGCGAAAATCGGCAGGCCCAGCCAGCGGTTGGTGACCACACGGTCGATCTTATCAGAAGCGGAAAGCTTTCCGGCGTTCTTTTTCTTGTAGCAGGCCTTGATCACCTGAGCGATGTATACGTAGCGCTCGTTGGTAATGATCGACTCGGCGTCGTCGTCCAGCTCCTTCTCGGCGGCGGCGATATCGCCCTCGATGTGCTTCATCGTCTCGGCCGGAATGCTCAGCTGCTCGAGCACCTTGCTGTCGCGCTCGAAGATCTTGATGGCGTACCAGCGCTGCTGCTCGGCGGGCTTGTTGTGAAGCACCGCTTCTTCAATGTGCGCGATGGCATGCTCGACAGGGCCGGAGAACGTGTGCATCGGCACGGTCTTCACGCCGGCCTTGGCGGCCGCGACGGCGGCTTCGGCGGCTTCCATGATTCCCTCGCCCTTCAGCGCGGAAATCTCCATCACCTTGCAGCCCAGCTGACGGGACAGCTCCGCGATGTTGATCTTGTCTCCCTGCTTGCGCACGACGTCCATCATGTTCACAGCCACGACGACCGGAATGCCCAGTTCGGTCAGCTGCGTGGTCAGGTACAGGTTGCGCTCGAGGTTCGTGCCGTCGATCAGGTTCAGGATCGCGTCCGGACGCTCGGTGATGAGGTAGTTACGGGAGACGACTTCCTCCATCGTGTACGGGGAAAGGCTGTAAATGCCCGGCAGGTCCATGATGACGACGTCGTCATGCTTCTTCAGCCGGCCTTCCTTCTTTTCGACGGTAACGCCCGGCCAGTTGCCCACAAACTGGTTCGAGCCGGTCAGCGCGTTGAACAGCGTTGTCTTGCCGCAGTTCGGGTTGCCTGCCAGCGCAATTTTAATGGCCATGTGATCTTCATCCTCCTTGCTCATTCTCTCGGCAATCATCAGTTAGCACAGGCTAACCATTAGTGAAATAAAAACCTTATTTCACTTCGATCAGTTCCGCGTCGGCTTTGCGCACGCTCAGCTCATAGCCGCGCACGGTCAGCTCCATCGGATCGCCCAACGGCGCAACCTTGCGCACGAACACTTCCGTGCCCTTGGTCAGGCCCATGTCCATGATGCGCCGCTTGAGCGCGCCTTCGCCGTGCAGCTTTTCGATCACTGCGGTCTCGCCGATCTTGACGTCCTTGAGTGTCTTCATTCCTTCTTCTCCTCTCTGATTTTGGTCAAACCATAATGCGCATGGCCATGGTTTTATCCAGTGCTACCCGGCTTTCCTTTACGGAAAGAATCAGGTTGCCGCCAAGCTCGCTGACCACCGTGACCTCCGTGCCCACCACGAAGCCCAGCTCCGAAAGGTGCTGGCGAACGTCGTCGCGCCCGTTGATCTTCTTGATGATATTCACATCGCCCACGTTTGCCATTCCTAATGGCATCATTTGCATTCCCTCCAATTAGAAAAAATCTAACTCACGGGGTTTCTATCGATCAGAGGGGTTAATTTCCTCTAACCGGCACGTAGTTTAACACGGCTAACCTCCGTTGTCAACCCTCTTTTTCGCATTTTTCTGCAATTTTTTTAGAGCAAGTTAGAGTCGATGAAAAATATCCATTTCCGTGCGGTGTTTTTGTCGCGTGCGCACGAAAAAAGCGGGGTTCCTCCCCGCTGAAAAAGCCGGCGCTATTTTTTTTCGCTCAGCCGCTTCGCCGCGTCCAGCAGCGCGCTCTCCTCGTTTTCAATCCGGCCGTCCATTACCGCAAACAGCAGTTCCCGCAGCGTTTCGCCGACGGCGGGGCCGCGCAGTCCCATCGCCGTCAGCTGCCGGCCGCCGATTTGCAGCTGCGCCAGCGTATGACAATCCTGCCGCGCAAGCGCGGCTTCAATCTGCTCCGCGGCTTCGTCCGCCCCCTCGCGGCCCTCCGCCCGCCACAGCCCGCACAGCTTTCGCGCGCGCTCCTCGCCCAGCGCAAACAGCAGCCTGCGCGCTCCTGGAGCGTCGCGGGGCGGCGTATCTCCGCGGCGGCGCGTCAGCGCCAATACGTCGTCGCGCGTCTCGCAGTCGGTTTTCAGGCCGGAAAGCAGATCCGCCGCGTTCCGGCTGTCCGTCAGCAGCGCAAGCCGCACGGAAAAATCCGCCGGCGCTTTTTCAACGGCCGCAAGCGCGCGCCGCCACGCGTCTCCCTCCGTCCGGAGCTGCGGCACAGCCGCCGCGATCACCTCCGGATACGCGGCCAGAATCTCCGCCGCGCCCGGCGCGAGCAGCATCCCGCGCAGCTCCGAAAGCACGCGTTCGCGCGCGATAAACCGCAAAAGCCCACGGTTCCTGCGCAGCGCTTCCGCCGTCTCCGGCTCGATCGCGAAGCGAAACCGCGCCGCAAACCGCAGCGCGCGCAGCAGACGCAGGCCGTCCTCGTTAAAGCGCTCGTCCGCCTCCCCCACGCAGCGGATCAGCCCCCACCGCAAATCCTCTCGCCCGCCGAAATAATCCGCCAGGCCGCGCGCAGGGTGGCACGCCATGGCGTTGACGGTAAAATCCCGCCGCGCCAGATCCTCTCGCAGGCTGCGCACGAACGAAACGCCGTCCGGACGGCGATGGTCGGTATACGCGCCGTCCGCGCGGAAGGTGGTAATTTCCACCGGCTCCCCGCCGGCAACCGCCGTAAGCGTGCCGTGCTTTTCTCCGGTATCCACCAGCCGGAACCCCTCGAGCGCCCGCCGCATCTGGGGCGGCGTAGCGAGGGTGCAGACGTCCCAATCGTGCGGAACGCGGCCCAGCAGCGCGTCGCGCACGCAGCCGCCCACGGCCCACGCCTCGTAGCCCGCGCGCTCCAGCGCTTCCAGCACAGCCAGCACATAGCCCGGCCAATCGATTTGCAGCATGAAAAGACCTCCGGCAAACGCAAAGTGTTTTCTAATTATATCGTCTGAGCGCCGCCGCCGCAAGGGGCGCGCGAAAACCGGCGCCGCTTTGCAGGCGGCGCCGGGCACATTGGCAAACGTTCGAGAATTCGCTTGGAACCTGGTTTCCGCGCCGCAGCGCGCGGCCAACGATAAATTCCGGCCGGGCAGCGCATCGCCCGGATCGCTTCAGCGGCAGCCGCAGCTGTTTGCGGAGCCGCTGCAGGCGCACGCAGTACGCGTTCCGCCGCAGCCCTGCTGGCCGCAGGTGTTGCCCTGCGCAACGCAGCCGCAGTTCGGGTGCGCGGCGGTCGAATCATCGCAGAGGGAGGACGGCGGATACAGCGGCAGCGAGAAGAACTCGTCGCAGACGTTCTCGGCGAACTCTTCGCTCGGCGGAATGGTGCAGAAACCGTAGCTCGGCACGAGGATCTCCACCTCGGCGATGACCTTCAGCGCGGCCGTCACGCAGATATCCATCTTGAAAACGTTGTCGCCCTCGTATGTACCGGAAACGCAGATCGCGCTGACCATCGCTTCAATGCAGTACGGCACGATCGCCTCGTCGGGAATGGAAAGCAGCACGTCGAAATCCATTTCCACGCTGCCCTGACCCACGTACTGCACGCACCGGGAATCGCTGAAGAGGATATCGATGGGAATCTGCAGCGTGCCGCGCACGCGCGCAAAGCACGGCCGGTCGCACAGCCGTTCGATCGTCAGATCGGTGATCTTGCCGGCGCTGGTAGCGGAGCGGCAGCTTTCGAACGTGATAGGCGCCACGGGCGCGGGCGGATCGGGCAGATCGTTCTGGCAGCAGTTGCCGCCGCAGGTGCAGTTGCACGTAGGCACGACGGCGTAGCTGGTGATGGTCACCCGTTCCTTGCTCAGCTGCTGCTGAATCAGGCCGGAGTCATAGACCCGTTTCGTCTGAATGCAAACCTTTTCCGACAATCCGCTCAGCGCGTCGCCGTTGATGGCGCAGGGACAGTTGCCCGGGTTCGCGTTCTTATAGGAATAAAACGACATGGGAACGCCTCCTTGCTCGAAGATGAGGTGAGAATGCTCACACTGGCAGGATATGAATCAGCCGAAAAAGGGTGCAAGACGGCGGCTTTTTGCATTCCGCGGCAGAGGATGTTTTTTATTCGCCGCAAAGGCGGCGATATAGTGCCTCCCTGAACCCGAAAAATCCAGAAGAAGCGAAACGCGGTGGTTGAGCGCCGTATCTTTTTCATGCGCCGCGGGCCCGCGCGCCGAAGCGCGGCCAGTGCAGCCGAAAAAAAAAAGAACCGAAGTCCCATCAGGCTCTTTCATCTTTCATAGCGTTTGTCTGAAAAGGAAAAGATGGTAACCCGAGTGAATTTTTCGTTCGTTCGAGAAAAAAACCCAAAGGTTTTGCGAGACTAAATCGGGGGCGATACCGCATAATTCGCATCTGGGGTGACGAGATGAATTCGCGTCAAATACAAATTGTCGATTTTGCAGACGTTATCTCCGGTACGTCAGGAAATCGGCAAACAGCAGACGACGTAAAGGCCCGCCAGCCTTTATGCGGCGTTGTGCGGAATTACTACGAGGTTTCCGGCACAGAAATGCCGGAAAAGGCGCTGAGCCGACACCTCGAGTGAATTTTCCATTCGTTCAAGAAGAAAACCCAAAGGCTTCGCGGAGCTAAATCGAGGGCGATACCGCATAATTCGCGTCAGGGGTGCCGAGATGAATTCGCGTCAAATACAAATTGCCGATTTCGCAGACGTTACTTTCGGTACGTCATGAAATCGGCAAACAGCAGACAGCGTAAAGGCCCGTCAGCCTTTATGCGGCGTTGTGCGGGGTTTCCACAAGTTTTCCGGCACAGAAATGCCGGAAAAGGCGCTTCGCATCTGGGGTGACGAGATGAATTCACGTCAAATATAAATTGCCGATTTCGCAGACGTTACTTTCGGTACGTCATGAAATCGGCAAACAGCAGACGGCGCAAAGGCTTCGTCTGCCTCTATGCGGCGTTGTGCGGGGTTTCCACAAGTTTTCCGGCACAGAAATGCCGGAAAAGGCGCTAAAATGGCACCCCAACTGA
>SFFS01000260.1 GCA_004557805.1 Clostridiales bacterium
GCCGTTGGGGCCGACAAAGCCGTGCAGCTCGCCGTCGCCGATGGTCATGTTCAGATGATCGAGCGCGAGAAAGCTGCCGTAGCTGCGCGTCAGTTCGCGAATTTCCAGCATCTTCAGTTCACCTTCCCTTCCAGCGTCAGCATGGGCACGGACACATCGGCATATTCTTCGCCGCCGTCGGCGCGCTCAAAGCGCGCATAGAGCATGCCGTTCTCGATGTACTTCGTCAGATCGGGCAATTCCGCCTTCGACGTACCGACGTTGTTGCCCGAGGGATCGGTGGTAAATTCCTTCCACGCGTCCCAGGCATGCGTGCGCACGTTGTAAAGGCTGACGTTATAGGAATAATAGTTATAGCGCGACGCAACGTCGAAGGCCGTAATGTCCATTCCTTCCGGAATTACGCTCATATCGAACGCGAACGCCGGGCTGCTGGAAAGGCTGAAACTGCGGTAATTGTCCGCTTCGAGCGGTTCGCCCGCCGAAGGCCGTTCTGCGACGTCCAGCAGCGCGGTGCTGACGGGGAAGCTGTTCTTCATGAATTTCGCAGTGCCGTCGGCGGAAATGGGGTTGTAGTGCAGTTCCGCCACAATCATGCCGCGCTGCGCTTCGCGCGTCACGTCCTCGCCATCCATTTTGATGTGCAGCGTATCCAGTTCATCGGAAAACGCGACATACAGGAACGGAGCATACAGCCCGTCGTAGTTCATCAGGTTCGTGTTGCCGATCATTCTCGAGCGCAGGCTCCATTCTTCACTGTCGCCCGTGCGGATCATCGCGTTCAAAAACGCTTCGACATAGTCGTACGCATAGAACGTATTGGGTTTCGTCAGGTTGTCGTAATATACGCCGTCCTGCGGGACGTTATCATAAGCGGAAAAATAGCTGCTGCTCGACAGGCTGGAAACGAAAACGGGCGTCGGTCCGCTTGCGCCGCCGATAATCCCCACGCTTCCGGCGGCACCTTTGGCAGCGCCCTGCGCGCTGCCGTCGCCGTCCTCGTCTCCCGCGTTCGGGTCGTATGGGCGCATGACGCATTGCGCCGTCTGTCCGGGCAGAAGCGCCGGCACGCTGACATAGCCCGATTCCGTCACAATCGCGCCCTCGCTGAGCGCGGCGGTGGAATCGTTGGTCACGGTAAACGTCATGTTCTCGCCGTCCCACACGCACTCGCCCTT
Organism: Clostridiales bacterium; assembly: GCA_004557805.1. Classification (GTDB taxonomy): domain Bacteria; phylum Bacillota; class Clostridia; order Christensenellales; family Aristaeellaceae; genus Aphodomonas. The sequence continues at coordinate 1,179 of SFFS01000260.1, forward strand.
CACGCCGCTCATGTCCTCCACGGGAGCGTTGCGGACGAGGAAGTCCTGCGTTTCCCACGCCTGCTTCTGCTGATACGTCACCGATTCCTCCGCGCCGCAGGTGTAAATATAGCGCAGCTCCGTTCCTGCCTGCACGGGCTCGTCGTCGCTGCTGTAATAGGAAAACGTGGAGGTCATGTCGATCGTGCCGGAATTGACCGAGAGCGTCATTTCTCCGCGCTCGGGCCGCGATGCGGTGACGACGGAATATCCTTCCGTTCCGCCGTTTTCATCGATGCTGAGAATGGTATAATGCACTGCCACCGGCTCGCGGATGGGCAGACGGCTGCTCAGCGCCCACATGCCCACCGACGCGGCGATTGCCAGCGCCGGCACGACGGCCCACATCCATTCGCGCCTGTCCAGCTTTTTCAGAATCAGATAGCCGCCCAGGCCCGCCAGCACGATAAACGCGCCCAGCAGCACCAGCGGCCAGATCATGCCTTCGCCGTTTGCCACGCCGATCGCCTTGGAGACGCCGCCGTCGACGTAATAGCCCTGCTCGGCGTAGCTGGCTCTCTGGCGGAATTCGACGATTTTTTTATAGCGCGCCTGCGCGCTGTTCAGCAAAATCCGCTGCAGGATCGCGTTTTTGCCGAGCCAGTTGTTGAGCGGCTTTTCGCCCAGCGCAAAGCCGAGCGTCACCACGTAACCTTCGCCCACGCGCGCAGCGTCGGTCAGGCGCGTTTCGCCCAGCGGCACGCCGCTTGCGTTTTCCAGTTCGACAAGCGCCGCTTCCTGCCCCAGCCCTTCGAAGCTGACGTCCAGCGCGTCCATCAGCATGCCGCTCACGTCGGCCTCGGTCAGCGCACCCGCTCTGATTCCCGTATATGTCTTAAAGAATGCAAAGTTCTCCGCCGCGCGCGTGCCGCCGCCCACCAGCACGATTCCGCCCTTTCGCAGCCATTCGTCGAAGGCGGCCTTCTGCGCCTCGGAAAGCGCGGACAGGTCGAACCCGTCCACGGCCAGCATATCGAAAAAGCGCAGGCTCTCCGCATCGGCGGGGAACGTTTTTTCGTCCAGCGCGACGGGCGTCCAGTATTCGCCGCGCGCCAGCGGATCGCTCCCCTTGGCGATGGAAATCCAGCTCAGGCTCTGCGCGTCGCGGCCGAGCGTGCCGACGACCAGATTCGACGGGTTGATCACCGTTTCCGGCTTGATCGTCTGCGCGGCCAGTTCTGTTTCGCCCTGCAGGAAACGCACGGTATACGCCTGCTGCTTGTGCGTGAGCACGACCGGGATCGTCGCCGACACCGTCGCGCCCGCAGCCACGCTGACCGGCAGCTCGTAGGTATCGTAATCCGCGCCGTAGCGGTTCACGTTTACGGCGATTCTGCCCGAAACGTCCGG
>SFFS01000044.1 GCA_004557805.1 Clostridiales bacterium
TCAGGTATACATCATCGTCGACCGCGCCGTCGCGTCCGCCGCAACCGGAAGCATTACCGCGCTCGATTACGGCAACCGCATCAGCACGATGGTCAGCTCCGGGCTGCTGACGTCGATTGCAACAGTGCTCTACCCCACGCTGGTGAAGAATACCGAGGATCCGGACAAATTCCGCAAAACGCTGGGCTTCGGCATAAACCTCAATCTGCTCATCGCCGTGCCCGCCATCGCGGCGCTGACGCTTCTGCGGCTGCCCATTACGCGGCTGATTTACGAGCGCGGCGCGTTCACCAAAGAAAACTCTCTGCTCACCAGCGGAACGCTCGCCTGCTATAGCTTGGGCATTTTGGGCGTCGGCCTGCGCGAAATCGGCAACCGTTGCTTCTACGCCTACAAAAAGACGACGATCCCCACCGTGGTGGGCATTATCGTCGTACTTTTGAACGTGGTGCTGGATATCGCGCTGTACCCCGTATGGGGCGCGGCCGGAATCGCCGTCGCCACCGCGATCAGCTCCACGCTCAGCGGCGTGACGCTGATGGTCATGCTGTACAGACGGCTCGGCGCCGTCGATATGAAACGACTGCTTACCTGCCTCTGGAAAACGCTCGCCGCCACCGCCGCCATGTGCGTCGTGCTGCTGGCGCTTTCCTCGGCGCTGCATCTTTCCACTGCGACGGGGCGCGCGTTCCAGCTGGGCATGCTCGGCGTGATCGCGGCCGGCGTCGCCGTATACGCGGTTATGCTGTTCCTGCTGAAAACCGAGGAGTTCAAAAGCGCGCTTTCGTTGGTTTCCGGCAGGCTGCGGAAAAAATAATGATGCGCGCCCTGCGCGCATAAACTATACCGCGTCACTCTTTCTGTAAGGATGTGTTTTTGTTTGTCGCAGATTCAGTACCCGCTCTCCCCTGTTCCCGGCGTACCGCTGGAAAACAGCTTTCAGATTCTGGACGATTTCGGAATGAAATGCGGGAGCGCGTCGGTCGTCGAGTTTATTAACCACACGATGCTGCCGGACAGGCCGCTGAACTTCTATCTATCCCTCAGCGCGCAGGACAGCCGTTCGCTGCATCTGCTTGTCGGCGCGGCGTATACCCGCACGCTGGAGCTGCGCCGCAAAAACCGCCAGCTTCCGGCGCGCCTGTACGCGCGCTGCAATCCGCAGGATCAGCAGCTGCTGGCCGAGCTGATCGACTGCGGCTTTGAAAACGACGACGCCGTCGTGCGCAAGCGCATCATTCTCGCCGAAAACGACCGGCTGCCCAAGCCGCCCGTCGGCACGACGATCGCGCCCGTGCTGCTGGAAACGCAGGAAGATTACGACGCGCTGCTGCGTCGCATCAACGCCTATACCGTTACGGCATATAACTACAACTGGATTGCGCGTCTGCAATCGCAGCAGCATTTTTCAGCCTGGGGTGTCTGGCAGGAAGATCGTCTGCTGGGCGAAATGATTCTCTCCGCCAACGGCACGGAGGGCGTGATCGAGATGATCTACGCCCGCCCAGAATTCCGCCGCCGCGGCGTTGCCGCCGCGCTGGTCGGACAGGCTGCGCAGGAGCTTCTGCGCATCGGCGTGCGCGCAATGGTCGCCGACGTGTGGCAGCGCAACGATCCGGCCACGCAGTTCTTCGACAAAATGCACTTTGAAACCACGCAGCCCGTTCGGCTGTATCCGGGAATTAACCTGTAAAGGAGCGAACGGAAATGCTTCGTTTTCTTGGCTGCGGCGGCGCGTTCAACGCCGCGCTCGGCACAAACGCCGCTTTTTTCACCCACAACGGCAACCTCTATCTGCTCGATTGCGGCGAAACGGTTTTCGAGCGTGCGAAGCTGTCGGGGCTGCTCGACAGCGCGAAGGAAATCTTCGTCGCGGTAACGCACTTTCATTCCGACCATGTCGGTTCGCTCGGGACGCTGCTGGGCTACTGTTATTTCATCCTGAAAAAGCCGGCGACGGTTATCTATCCCACGGACGAAATGAAAACGCTGATGACGCTGATGGGCATGCCGGAAAACCAGTATCGCCTGCTGCATTCGCTTGATGCGGACGGCGTGCGGCTTTCTCCGGTTCCGGCAAAGCACGGCGATCTTCCCGCCTGGTCGTATGAAGCGTCCTGCGAGGGCGAAACCGTTTTCTACAGCGGCGACGCGGCGGAAATGCCGTCCGCGCTGCTGGACGATCTTTCGGCCGGGCGCATCGCGCACGCGTATCTCGACGCATGCGACGCGCCGGAAAGCGCGCTGCATCTGACGCTGAACAAGCTGCTTTCTCAGGTTCCTTCCGCGCTCCGCGCGAAAATCACCCTTATGCATCTCAACCGCGATTTTGCGGCTTTTGTGAAAGCGCAGGGCTTTGGCTGCGCGACCGACCTGCTTTACAAAGGAGAATGAGCCATGCAGAACTTCGAAATCTACAACCCGACCTATTTTGTTTTCGGCCGCGGCACGCAGAGCCGCGCGGGCGAACTGGTACGCCGTTTCGGCGGACACAAGGCGCTCATCCACTACGGCGGCGGTTCCGTCGTGCGTTCAGGGCTTCTGGCCGAGATTGAAAAATCGCTTGACGCCGCGGGCATTCCGTATGTGACGCTCGGCGGTGTGAAGCCGAATCCGCGCAGCGGGCTGGTGTATGAGGGCATCGAACTTTGCAAGCGTGAAAAGGTCGATTTCGTGCTCGGCGTAGGCGGCGGCAGCGCCATCGATTCCGGTAAAGCCATTGCCGCCGGCGCGGTATACGACGGCGATTTCTGGGATATCTGGTCGGGCAAGGTTCCTTACGCCAATGCGCTTCCGCACGGCTGCGTGCTGACGCTTCCGGCGACCGGCACGGAGGGCTCCAATTCTGCCGTTGTCACAAACGAGCAGCTGCTGCTCAAGCGCGGCACGCGCAGCGATTTCAACCGCCCGTGCTTCGCCATTCTGAACCCCGAAACCACGTTCACGCTGCCCGCATGGCACACGGCCTGCGGCGTAGCCGACATCATGGCGCACATCATCGAGCGCTATTTCACCAACACTCCGGACGTCGATGTTTCTGACCGTCTATGTGAAAGCGTACTGCAAACGGTGATCAAGTACGGCCCCGTATGCCTGGCTGAGCCGGACAACTATGAGGCGCGCGCGGCCGTCATGTGGGCGGGAACCCTGGCGCACAACGGCCAGCTGGGCGTCGGCCGCCAGGAGGACTGGGCCTCTCATGCGCTGGGGCACGAGCTTTCCGCGCTGTACGATTCGACGCATGGCGCGACGCTGTCGGTAATCATTCCCCACTGGATGCGTTACACGCTGCCGGGACACGAGATGCGCATGGCCGAATTTGCGGTGCGCGTCTGGGGCTGCCAGATGGATTTCGAACATCCCGAGCGCACGGCGCTCGAGGGGATCGACCGCCTCTCCGTGTTCTGGAAAAGCCTCGGCCTGCCGCTGACGTTCGCCGAGCTGGGCGCAAAAGAAGAAGACATTCCGGAACTGACGCGCAAGTGCAAATGCGGCGCGGACGGCACGGTCGGCAACTTCAAAAAGCTCGCCAAACCCGACGTGGAAGCAATTTTTAGAGCCTGCTGCGAAGAATAAGTTTGTTTTTTGCTAGACCCCCTTTCTTTTGCGAAAGAAAGGGGGTCTCGCGCTCTCCTACAAAGAAAAACGCTTAGCGCGTCAATTCAGGAACGTGTAAAATAATATTTTCCCTATTGACAATTCAGCAAACGTGGCTATAATAGGATTCGTTCTCAGGAAATGAGAACGAGTTTCAAATGGAGCGATTTGAATGACGGGGTATCAGACGCAGCAAAGAAATTTATTGATTTCCTTCTTTGAATCACACCCGGATGAGGCTTTTACGATTGATGAGGTCATGCAGCGCCTGCAAAACGAGCAGAGAGCGGATGTTCCTTCCCGGAGCACGGTTTACCGGACGGTAGCCGATCTGGAAAAGGAAGGAAGCCTGAAGCGGAGTTACTTGTCGAAGCAGCGCAGAAGCGCTTATCAGTATCACGATGCTCATGCATGTGCATCGCATCTGCATATACGATGTGAAAAGTGCCATACGCTGATGCATCTGGATACAAAGGTTTCTGATACAATCGCGCGTTTACTGCAAAACGACGCGGATGTATCTTTGGACGTAGGAAACACGGTTCTGCTGGGCTGCTGCAAAAAATGCAGAGAGCAGGATTAAAGAAAGAGGGGTGACAAACATGAAGCTTTTGAAGAAGCATCGCATTCTTGCCTGCATTCTTTGCGTTGTGTTTGTCGCCGCTCTTTTTGTTTCTGAAACTTATATCGTGACGCACACGCATCATGACTGTATTGGTGAAGGCTGTCCTGTTTGCGCAGCGCTCGCTTCCTGCGAGCAACTGCTGAAAAACCTTGCCGCAAACGGACCAATTCCGGTATTTATGGGGGCTTGTGCGCTTTCGTATGGCTGCATTTGTTTGCTTAGCCGTGCGAAGGAGAATTCCGCCCATACCCTCATCACCTTAAAAGTGAAACTTTCGGATTGATTTGAATATTCACCGCAGGGATTCAAGCAGGCGAATCTATTTCGAGCCGCTTTGCGGCCTGGAAAACCGCTTTGCCTGATTTTTAAATCGCCTGCACGAAAAGGGTTTTGCATTTTTTCTAAGCAAACGCCCTGCTTTGTTGTACCTAAAAACAAGCTAATGAGGTGAATATTCATGAAAAGAATCATTGCCATTCTGATGGCCTGTCTGTTTGTACTTTCCTTTGCGACTGCCTTTGCGGAGAGCGAAAAGACGCTCAGCATCGTCTGCGCCACCTTTCCCCAGTATGACTGGGTGCGCCAGATTCTCGGCGACCGCGCAGACGACGTTGACCTGACCCTCTTGCTGGACAATGGCGTCGATCTGCACAACTACCAGCCTACTGCCGACGACATCATCAAAATCGCCCAGAGCGATCTGTTCATCTACGTCGGCGGCGAATCCGACGGCTGGGTGGACGATGTGCTGGCGACGGCGCAGAACCCGAACCTGAAGGCTGTTTCCATGCTCGAAAGCGTTGAGGCCAAGGAAGAAGAAACTGTCGAGGGGATGCAGGAAGAAGAGCACGACCACGATCACGCTCATGACGAAGCCTTTACAGAGGCGGATATTGAGGATCGCACTCTTGCCGATTTTGCGGGCGAATGGGTTTCCCTCTGGCCGATGATGAAAGACGGCGAGTTGGAAGAATACTGCGCACATAAGGCGGAAGACGCCCCCTCTATGACTGCTGAAGACTATCGCGAAAAATACATTGTTTCCTGGGCATGCAACGTAAAAGATGTTTCTGTGACGGGCAATTCCATTACTTTCAACTATCTGGACGGCACGACCGCCTCTGCGGAATACCGCTATGCCGGCTTTGCCACCAAGACCTCCGACAGCGGTAAAATCAGCGTGCGCTATCAGTTTGAAACCGATTCTGCCGAAGCGCCGAAGTACGTCCAATTCAACGATCACGGTCACGAGCCCGGCGCGGCGGAGCATTTCCATCTGTATTTTGGAAACAACGGCTTTGACGCGCTCATGGAATCCACTGCCAGCTCCTATTTTGCTCCTGCTTCTCTGGACAAGGAAGGCATTCTTGATATGCTGATGGGCCATGAGCATGAGGTGGAATATGACGAGCACGTCTGGCTGTCCCTGCGCAACGCGGAAACGCTGACTCAGACCATCACCAACGTTTTGTGTGAGTTGGATTCCGCTAACGCGCCTGTCTATCAGGAAAACGCAGCGAACTATATCGCAAAGTTGAATGACCTAGACAACCAGTATAAGGACGCTGTTGCAAACGGTCAGCGCAAGACGATCCTGTTCGCCGACCGCTTCCCCTTCCGCTATCTGGCGGACGACTACGGCCTGACCTACTACGCCGCGTTCGTGGGCTGCTCCGCTGAAACCGAGGCCAGCTTTAAAACGATTGCGTTCCTTGCCAAGAAGGTGGACGAACTGAAGCTGCCCGTGGTGCTGACCATCGAGGGCGACAATCATTCCATCGCCGAGACGGTGGTGTCCAGCACGCAGGCGAAAAATCAGGCGATCCTGACCATGAATTCCATTCAGTCCGTCACTGCAGCGGATGTCGAAAACGGCGAAAACTATCTGGACATCATGGCTGAAAACCTGAATGTACTGAAGGAAGCCTTGAACTGATCACTCCCCCCCGTGCGGATAACCGGCAAAACGGTTATCCGCACCGCTTCTTCCATATGCATGCCTTAATCAAGACAAAGCTGAGTCTAATTAAGCAATATTTACTATGTTTGCCGAAAGGCAGTGGCTATGGAAGCGTGACGGAAAGGAAGCTCATGATGCGAAAAGGAAAAACTTTCTTATGTGGATTCATTGTTTGCGTCATTATTTCTTTTTTCCCCTTTCCATGCTCCTGCGGAGAAGAAATCACCAGCTCTATCATTGCGGAAGTAACGACTGAACGAGGGCCGCTGAAGCTTCGAAAAGAGCCGAAGAAAAGCGCTAAAGTGCTGGCAGAACTGGAACGCGGAAGTTACATTACCGTTCTGGAAAGCGGTGAAGAATGGTGTCTCGTAGACGACGGAAGCCGTCATGGCTATGCAATGACTCAATTCCTTACCATTCAGGAAGATGTCGATGAAAGGGTGCTAAGTTATCACACGCTTCAAAACGGCGATTGCGGCGACGAGGTCATCGCACTCAAGCAGCGGCTCATGGAATTGGGTTATTTTAGGGCAGATAGCAAAATGACCAACCGCTACAATGATACTGTGATTCAGCGGATGAAAATGTTCCAGAAACAGAACGGACTGGAGGAGGACGGCGTGGCCACCCCGCAGGTGCAGGCGCTCCTGTTTTCCGAGGATGCGAAAGAAAATACAGAATCCATTCCCGACTCGCCGACTCACTATCAGAGAGCCGGCGGTTCCTCCGGCAACGACGGCTGGAAGAAGGTGGTCTGCGAATGCTGCGGCGGTGAGGGATGCGATTGCTGCGATTATACTGGCTGGATTTGGGTTCCTTCCAGCTACTGAAAGAAAGAATGTGAGGGCGGTTATGCAACTGATCTGTAAGAACGTATCCCTCGGATACGAAAACCATATTGTGTCAGAAGACATTGATTTCACGGTGGCGCAGGGCGATTATCTGTGCATTGTCGGCGAAAACGGCGCAGGCAAGAGCACACTGATGAAAGCGCTTCTGGGGCTGCACCCGCCGCTTTCGGGAAAAATCGAATTCTCGGACGGCCTGAAGCAGAACGAGATCGGCTATCTGCCCCAGCAGAACAATTTCCAGCGCGACTTTCCCGCTTCCGTACAGGAGGTTGTGATTTCCGGCTGCCTGAATCGCTGCGGGCTGCGCCCGTTCTATCGCCGCGCCGAGCATGAGGCGGCTCGCACGAATATGGAAAAGCTGGGCATCTGGCCGCTGCGGGAACGCTGCTATCGGGATCTGTCCGGCGGTCAGCAGCAGCGCGTTCTGCTGGCTCGCGCGCTGTGCGCAACAAGGAAGCTTCTGCTGCTGGACGAGCCGGTTTCAGGACTCGATCCCAGCGCCACAGCGGAGATGTATGCGATTATCCGTCACCTGAATAAAGAGGAAGGCATTACCGTTCTGATGATTTCTCACGATATTTTCGCTGCCACGCGGGAAGCGGATCACATATTGCATCTGGCACACCGACCGCTGTTTTTCGGAAACACGGAAGATTATCGCAAGAGCGACGTGGGCCGGGCATTTCTGCGCATGGAAGAAGGTGAGCAAGTATGAGCATTTTTGAAACGCTTTCCGGATATTTTCAGTTTCCATTCGTGCGCTATGCGCTGATTGCAGGTGTGCTCATCGCGCTGTGCTCGTCGCTGCTGGGCGTGACGCTGGTGCTCAAGCGCTTTTCATTCATCGGTGATGGACTTTCTCATGTGGCGTTCGGCGCAATGGCGATTGCGGCGGTCGTCAGTGTCAGCAACGATATGCTGATCGTCATGCCGGTGACGATCCTAAGCGCCATTCTGCTCCTGCGCAAAAACGGCACGAAGAACGTGCGCGGCGATGCAGCGCTGGCGATGATCTCCGTGGGCGCGCTGGCGCTGGGTTATTTAATCCTCAACGTATTCTCCAAATCGGCGAATCTGTCCGGCGACGTGTGTTCCACGCTGTTCGGCTCTACCTCGATTCTGACGCTGAAGGTTTCCGAGGTGTGGCTGTGCGTCGGAATGTCCGTGCTGGTACTTGCCATCTTTATCCTGTTTTACAACAAGATTTTCGCCATTACTTTTGACGAAAACTTTGCCGCCGCGACGGGTACGCCCACCGGCGTTTACGATATGATTATCGCCGTCGTCACCGCCGTAGTAATCGTACTGGCAATGAATCTGGTAGGTTCATTGCTTACCTCCGCGCTGATCGTATTCCCTACGCTTTCGGCCATGCGCGTGTTCAAAAGCTATAAGCGCGTCGTCGTCTGCTCTGCGGCGCTGTCCGTGGGCTGCGCGGTGTTCGGCATTCTGTTTTCCATTCTGGTCTCTACGCCTGTAGGCGCAACCATTGTGGCGACGGATATTCTTGCCTTTATGATTTTTTCGGGAATCGGAACCTTCAGGAGGAAATGATGATGAAAAAAGCACTCTTAATCGCCCTTTGCGTCGCTGCTCTAACCTTGACCGGCTGCGGACAGAAGGACACGCCGGATACGACCGTAAACACGGTAGCAGCAGCTGCGCCCACGCAGACCGTGCAGACTGTACAGATCGAAAGCCCGACCACCGCGCCCGCTGTCAGCGAAGCGACGGAAGCGCCCGCCGTCGAATCCTCCGTCACGGAAATTGACCTGACCAACATAAGCTCCACCATGGTGTATTCCTATGTATTCAATATGCTCAGCACGCCGGATGATTTCATTGGCCAACGATTTAGAATTCAAGGAATTTATGACGAGGGGCTATGGGAACCGACCGATCAAATGTATCATTATATCATCATTGCCGATGCAACCGCCTGCTGTGCGCAGGGGCTGGAATTTGTTCTGGCGGACGAAAACGCCGCCTATCCGCAGCCGGGAGATGAAATAGAAATCAGCGGCGTTTTCAGCACTTACGAAGAAGACGGCGAGCTGTATGTTCAGATTATTGCCGACAGTCTCAAAAAAATTTAATAGAAAAAACGCACTTCTAAATGTGCTATGGCCGATACTTTAAAATTTAACCGAGCGCCGTTGAATATCGCCTTTTGCGAAATACTATACCGTCCTCTGTTATTTGCAATGCCTGCATTTTTCAGATAGCCGTTTCTGATTGGCTGTTATGCCCAATTATGCGTTTACGCAAACTTGGGGATGGAACTGAAAAAGCGCTTAGCGCGTCAATTCAAGCGTTTCGCTCCAATGCGTTGGGGCTGCGTCGTCCATTCCGCTGCGATACAGGCGCACGGTCAGTCGTTGCGGAAGCTGGCCTGTGCCGTCGTATGGAATTTCCAGCGTGCGTTCGTCCGAGAATCCCGCGCTCTCGCGCGGCATATATTCGCGCCCCGTTTCGTCGTATACAGCCGCCATCCACGGCTGCTCGATCCATTCTCCGCCGTCCGGTATTGGATGACGAACGCCTGAAAAAACGTCTGCGTCCGCCGCGACGGTCAGGTACAGGTCCATCGCGCTCACCTTTGCCGTAACGGTACATTCTGCGCCGCAAAGCGTTCCCGTTCCGGAAAATTCCAGCGTCTCCGCGCCGTTGCGCGGCACGGTCGCGGTAATCCGCCCCACGTTCTCCCGCTGCACGTCAACCATCCAGTATTCCTTTACCCCATCGAAATAGTAGTACACGGTGCTGCGCCCAAGCTCAGCGTAAACGGACAGGATATCTCTTCCGGCGGCGGCTTCGGGCAGCGGAGTGAATTCGCGCACCTCGTAGATTTCTCCATTGTCGCCGATAATTGTGTCTCCGGAATACGGCGGCAATTCCACGCCGTCGTCGGTGTAAAACGTATCGTGCACCCAAACCGAATCCGTGCGGTACCCGAAGGGTTTCCCCTCCTCTCTCGCTTTCAGATACGCTTCTTCCAGCCGGATTTCTTCCGCAGCGGGCGCTTCATCCGCAAAGAGCGGAAAGTTACCGTCCGTATTTTCTTCCATCCGCGCTTTTTCTTCCGGCGCAGGTTCCCATTCTTCCGCACTGCGCCTGTTTTCCAGCGCAAATGTCAGCGTCAGCGACCGGCCGTCGTAATAAGCGCTGTCCACATATGCGCGCGTCTCGCCCAGCCTTTCGTCCCGAACGATTGCCGGCGCTTCCGTCACGTCCGCCGTCTGGTCAAGAACGGCTTCATAGCGCGCATCGCGCACGGCAAAGCACGCGAAAAGATTGGTTTTCACAGCCAGCGCAGCCCCGGTCAGCGCCAGAAGCGCCGCAAGGGCGAAAATCAGCCCTGCTGCAAATTTCCTCCTCGTCTCCGTTTCCTCCTTTGCAAACGCCGCGGCACGGATACGCGCGCGCCTCTGCGGCGAGGCGGACAGCGCCGAAAGCCGCGCGTCCAGCGCGCGCTGAACCGATTCCTTATTCACCATCGTACCATGCCTCCAATTCTTTCCGTAAAATCGCTCTTGCCTTCTGCAGCCGGTTATGAACGGCCGCCCGCGTCACGCCGAGCGCTTCGGCAGCCTCCTGCCCGTTCAGTCCCTGATAGTAGCACAGCAGCACCGCCTCACGGTATTTCCGCTTCAGGCCCATCACGGCGCGCGCGAGGGTGTCGTCATATTCCGCGCAGGGCGCGGAAATTTCAAGCGCATCCACCGCCGCCCGCCTGTCCACATGCCTGAACCACGCGCCGCGCCGCACGTCCTTGCAGGTGTTGATCGCAATGCGCGTCAGCCATGTTTTTTCCTGCGCCTCGCCTCGGAAGTCCGGCAGCGCGCGATACGCCTTCACAAACGTTTCCTGCACGGCGTCCTCGGCCAGCGCCGCGTCGCCCAGATAGGCGAAACACATGCGCAGCAGGCTTTCCTCGTGCCGCGCCATGGCCTGCTCGAGCCATGCCGCGCGTTCGCTTTTTTCTTTCATTCGCTCCCTCCTTCGCCCATTAGACGAGCAAAAAGGAAAAATGTTTAAGGCACTACCGCACAATGCCGCGACGCCCTCACGCGAATTATACGGCATTGCCTTAATTCTCGCAGCGGACGGTTTTCCGGCCCTCCATGCAAATCAGGCCGGAACGTGCCGCAGCACGCATTCCGGCCTGATTTTTCTCGATCTTCTATTGTTCCGCCGCGTCACACGTCCGTCCCGCCCGATTGAATCAGCAGCATCATCATCGCGCGGAACGCCGTGCTCAGCATGCGGCCGAGCTCCTCCTCGGAAAAACGGCACATCCGCGTCGCGCACATCGCACCCACGCCGAAGGTATAAATCCACACGTTTTCAAAAAGCAGACGCGCCTGTTCCCTGTTCAGGCCATAATCGCGGCAGATCGCTTCAATGCAGAATTCCGCCGTCACGCCGAGCACGCCGAACACGTCGTCGAAACCGGCCGCATCGCGGTTTTCCTGCATGAACAGCAGCTGATACAGCTTCGGTTCCCGCATGCCGAACAGCGCCATCTGCATGTCCACGCGCTTGAAGTCGGGCAGCTCCGGCGCGCCCGCCCGCACACAGGTCTCAAAACGCCGCATCGCCGCATCGCGCACCTCGCCCTGCAATTCTTCCATGCCCTTGAACACGGTAAAAATGGGCCGCGCAGAGCTTCCAAGCCGCATGCCCAGCTCGCGCGCCGTCAGCGCTTCCGCCCCTTTTTCCGATACGAGTGCAAGCGCGGCCTGCACAATCTCATCCCTTGAAAATTTCGGTTTCGGCGGCATGTCCATTCCTCCGTTTCCAAAGCGCCGCTTATTTAACACATGTGTTTTTATTGTAAAACACGTTCCGCCGCCTGTCAATCTCCGCTTTCGCGCGTTTGCGGCCGCGCCTTATTTTTCCGCGCAGAGCGCGGCAAAAAACGTACCCGCCGCGCAGCCTTCCTCTATTGCATTGCAGGCGAAGGGCGCTCCGCCCGCTGCCAGCGATAGACGAGATAATCACAGATCAGGTTGAACAGATCAAGTTCGCTGCGCGGGTCTTTTCCCGTCAGCTTTTCGATCTTGTTCAGGCGATAGATCAGCGTGTTGCGGTGAATATGCAGCATTTCCGCGCTGAGGCCCTGCTCGCGGCTGTTGCGGAAATAGCACAGCAGCGTCTGCGCCAGCGCGCCCTCGTCGTTTTCGAGCGCCGCGCCGATGCGCGCAGCCTCATGCGCGCCCGCATCGCGTCCGCATCCCGCAAGCACGGAAGCAAAGTATTTATACTCGTCGTAGCGGTGCAGCGTGCGCTCCAGATAAAGCAGATCGCCCGCAAACGCAGCCATTCCGGCCTGCGCATGGCTTGTCCGTGCGACGGGCTCCGCCCTTCCCAGCCCGATCGGGCAGTTCGGGAAGCACTCCCGCATCATGCGCAGCGCATCCGGCGGAGCCGCGCCGTTGAAAAGCACGGCCAGCTGATCTTCTCGCAGCCGCGCGATATAGCAGCTCGGGCAGCTCTGCCCAAACCGCCGCAGCGCGTCGGGCGCTCCCGCCCCGTTCGCGCGGAGAATCAGCGCAACCTGCGTCGTTTCCGTTACGGTTACCTGCTGCTCGCGCGCATAGTCGATAAAATCCTTCTGCGGCGGCAATTCGCGCGAAAGCCATTCCTGCAGCAGCTGGCTGCGCATCAGCTTCGCGGCCTGCCGCGTCTTCAAAAGCGCTTCCTGCTCGATCATCAGCTCGATCGTATATTTGATGAGACTGGCGACGTTCATCGTATCCTCCACCAGCCCGCTGATACCGACCACGCCGCAGATCTGGTCGCGGAAATAAAACGGAAGATTGATGCCCTGCTTCATCTCGCCGCGCTCGCTGGTTACGATTTCAACGCGGTTGTTTCGAATGGCAGACAGCCCCGCATCGTGCAATTTTCCGATGCGGCTTTTTTCGCCCGAGGCGATGATGACGCCGTTTCGGTCGATAATATTGATGTTCTGCGGAACAATTTTCATGAGGCAGTCAACAAGTTTCTGCGCCAGTTCCGGACTCATGCCATACATCCGCATCACCTTCCGCACGCTTTTTATCCATTATAGAATATCCACGCAGAAAGCGCAAGCGCTGTGCAAATGCATAGTCATTCTTTTTTATTTTTGTGGCTTTGAATATTGAAACCGGAGCGGCTTGCCGCTATAATCCAGGTGATTCATAAAACTTTCGCGAGGGTGCGGAATGATGAAACTTATCTTTGCTCCTGATTCTTTCAAGGGTTCGCTGAGTTCAATGGAAATTTGCCGCATCATGGAACAGGCGGCGCACGAGGAACTGGACTGCGAAACGATCAGCGTTCCCATTGCGGACGGCGGCGAGGGCACGGTCGACGCGCTGGTTGCGGCGTGCCGCGGCGTAAAGGGAAAATGCGCCGTCACCGGCCCGCTCTATTCGCGCACGGAGGCGGAATACGGGCTGATTCACGGCGGCAGAACCGCCGTCGTCGAAATGGCGCAGGCTTCCGGGCTGCCGCTCGTTCCCCGCAAAAAGCGTGATCCGTTGAAAACGACCTCCCGCGGCACCGGCGAAGTGCTGCGCTATCTGCTCGAAACAGGCGTGCGCGATTTTCTCATCGGCGTGGGCGGCAGCGCGACAAACGATGGCGGCATGGGCCTGCTCGAAGCGCTCGGCGTCGTTTTCCGGGACGCGCAGGGCGAAGCGCTCGGCGGCTGCGGCGAAAATCTGATTCGCGTCGCTTCCATCGATCTGAGCGGCCTTGACCCGCGCCTGAACGATTCGTCCATCCGCGTCATGTGCGACGTAACCAATCCCCTGCTCGGTCTTCAGGGGGCGACTTACATCTACGGCCCGCAAAAGGGCGGCACTCCTCAAACGCTCGAACTTCTGGAGGCCGGCATGCGCCATTATTCCGGCGTTTTCGCCGGAATGGGCATAGACATCGCCGGCTTCCAGGGCGCGGGCGCAGCGGGCGGCGTGGGCGGCGCGCTTATAGGCGTGCTGCATGCCGAGATGCTCAAGGGTGTAGACGCCGTGCTGAAAACCGTCCAGTTTGAATCGCTTCTCAAAGACGCGTCCCTCGTTTTCACCGGCGAGGGCCGGCTCGACGGCCAATCCGTCCGCTACGGAAAGGTGCCCCAAGGCGTGGCGGAGCTGTGCGCGCGCTATCGCGTGCCGGTTATCGCGTTCGTCGGCGGACTGGGCGAAGGCGCGAATGATTTTCTGAACGCCGGCCTTACCTCCATGGTGGCGATTCCAGACGGCCCGATGACGCTCGAGCAGTCGATCGCCGATACGCCCCGTCTGCTGCACGACGCCGTCGTCAGAGCGCTGCGGATGGTGAAGATGGGCGCGGTTTCCGCGGCAAAGGGAGGAAATTGACGGGCATTGCAGAATGCGTCTCCCGGCTCTTACTCCCCCTTACGCGGCACCGGAATCATCCACACGAGCACGAACCTGCCGTCCTCAGTGCGGATGGTCAGCGCGCCGTTATGCTTTTCAACAATTCTGCGAATGTTCATCAGGACGTAGCCATGCGCGGCCTGATCGTTTTTTGTGGAGCGATACGCGCCGTTTTCCATAATCAGCTTATGGCTGTAAGGGTTTTCCGCCTTGACGACCAGATTGCCGTTCATCTCGCCGCCGGAGAGATGGATATACCGCGCCCGAATCCCCTCATTCTGCACGGCTTCAATCGCGTTATCGATGCAGTTCGCGAACAGCGTGCATATTTCAACCGGACTGAGAAAATCGAGCTGCCGCAGCGACAGATACGCCGTCAGCTCAATCCCCTTTTCGCGGCAGATCTGCTGCTTCATCGAAAGAATCAGATCCACCGTTGCGTTGCCTGTCTGAAACTGTGGCTCAATCTCCGAAAACGCACCGTGCAGGCCGCTGACATATGCGCTGACCGCCTCTGTTCCGGCCATTTTCTCCAGCACAGCGAGATGGTTCCGCATATCATGATACATCCCGCGCATCGCTTCGTCGTTCTGCTTCTCCTTCAGAAACAGCTGATACTGCATATTCAGCTGGTTCGCCGCGCTCTCGCTTTCCTGTTTGTATTTGCTCATTTTGAAATAGGATTCCGTGCCTACAAGAATCAGCAGCGCTGACAGGCCGAAAAACACCACCAGAAGCTGAATCGTCGCCGTTCCCCGCACGCTGCGCAGCGCGTTCAGCTCGTCCATATATTCATATATGACCAGATTGGCCAGAAAACACGTCGCCGCCGGAAAAGTGCCGATCAGCAGTTCGTAGATGCCGATTGTCCTGCCGTCGGCGATTTCAACGCCGCGTTTTTTCATCAGAACCACCGATCCTGCGCGGCACAGGCCGGCCGCCGCAACCAGCGCAGGCCGGTTTTCCCAGCCGAAGTAACGGAAAACAATCTGCACGCAGCTGAACCACACGCCCATGAGGATCGTATAGAACACGGACAGATACAGCGCGTAACTCGCGCTGATATTCAAAAACGCAAGCGCCCAGAGCGCGTAAAAGATAACGAATATCAGGTAGCGCACCAGCGTTGCAGCCAGCGTGCGCTCGAACGGCTGATACAGCAGCAGAAGCCCTGCAAGCAGCACCGGCAGAGAAATCGCCGCGCTGACGCGCCGCTTCAGCCCGTATGTCAGATAATAAAAGCAGCCGCCGAACACCGCCAGATAAATCGCCCGAACCAGAACGCTCGTCCAACTCATAGAAACTGATCCCCCCAGAAAACCGTCAGCCTTTCCTTGAGCGCCTTTTTCCTGTGCTTGCTCAGGGGAATCAACGCGCCGCTGAGCAGACGAATGTCCTGCTGCTGCACGGTCTGTATCTCGCGCATGTTCACCAGGAACGCGCTGTGGCAGCGGAAAAAGTCGTGCTTTTCCAACGCTGTTTCCACATCGCGCATCGAGGAATGGCACTCTGCCTCGCCCTGCCGCGTATGGAGGACGACATGCCCGCTGCACGTCTCGGCGTATACGATGTCGCGCGCCGCAATGCGCAGCGTCTCCCCCTTGCCCCGGATGCTGACGAACACCTCCTTGCGCCGGTGAATCTGCCGGACGGCCTCGCCCGCCACCCGCGCAACCGCCTCGTATGTCAGCGGCTTGAGCAGGAACCGGAACGCTGCAACCTCATACCCTTCCAGCGCATATTGGACATAATTCGTCACGAAAATAATCGTCATTTCCTTGTCCTTCTCGCGCACGCTCCGCGCCACGTCGATGCCGTTCATCGCGGGCATCTGAATATCGCTGATAAGCATGTCGAAAGCGGAATAGTCCGTCTCGAGGAATTCCCTTCCGGATTCAAACGAGCGGATCTGCAATTCCAGCCCTTCCCGCCGGGCGAATCTCGTCAGATGGGCGTTCAGCGCCTCGCGTACCCGGCTATCGTCATCCAGAATTGCAATTCCAATCATTTCCGCCGCTCCCTGCCGCAAAAGTTTTTCTTATTGTATCGCAAACCGTCCCGCTCGCAAAAGATTGATTCGTGAAAAAATGTCCAGTTATGCGCGCAAAACGCCCAAACAGTTCACAGCGCTTGCATCGCGTGCAGAAAAACGATATATTTTTGACGATGGCTGTGCGTCTGTTCCGGCCATAATACGCTTTAGGAGGATAAAATGAAAAAGCTCTTTGCATTGCTCCTGACGTTTGCGCTGCTGTGCTCCACGGCATATGCGGCCGCGTATACCCCCGGCGTCTACACCGCCTCCGAATTCGGCATGAACGGCGATGTAACGGTTACGATGACCTTCTCCGACGCGCAGATCACGGACGTGACCGTGGCCGGCGAAAAGGAGACCCCCGGCATCGGCACGCTGGTGCTGGACGCGCTTCCGGCGGCGATTCTCGAGGCGCAGAGCGCGGACGTTGACGCAGTGAGCGGCGCGACGATCACCAGCGAAGCGCTTTTGAAGGCCGCGGCTGCCTGCATCGCGCAGGCGGCGGGCAGCGAAGCCGACGCGCAGGAAGCCGAAGAAACCGCCCTGCAGGCCGATGTGATCGTCGTCGGCGCGGGCGCGGCGGGCCTTTCAGCGGCGTATGCCGCCGCTGAAAAAGGCGCGAGCGTCATCGTGCTGGAAGCCAACGGCCGCTCGGGCGGTTCCGCCATCCTTTCCGGCGGCAACCTGAACGGGTTCAATGAAGAAATCCGCGAAGCTCTCGGCCGCAACGACAAAGACGTCGAAGTCTATCTGAACTACACCGCCGACGATTTCCCGGCGGAATACGCCGGCGATCTCGCCGCCGTTCAGGCCGACGTGAAGGCCTATCTGGCCGATCCATCCATCACCGCCGCCTATGACAGCGTAGAGCGCGTCATGCTCGATCACTACAACAAGGGCAAGGGCAAGGATCTGGACGGCGTGCCCGCCACGCTCGATTACGACTATATCCGCAAGGCCGTTGAAGCCAACGAAGAAATTTACCAGTGGCTCGTTTCCGAGGGCGTGACCTTCAAGGCACCCACCACCAAGCACTACGTCACCCCCAACAACAAGGGCGCGGAACTGATGGGCGTGCTGCTCAACACCGCGGAAAAGGCCGGCGCGCAGGTCGTTTACAATACGCGCGCGGTCGAACTCGTGACCGATGAAAACGGCAAGGTTTCCGGCGTGACCGCCGTTGTCGACGGCAAAAACGTGACCTACTCCGCCTCCAAGGGCGTCGTCATCGCCACCGGCAGCTTCTCCGCCAACCTCGAAATGGTTGCGGAATATCAGAACGTCGGCAAGGGCATTTCCACCAACACCGGCTCCTCCAACCCGGCCACCAACATCGGCGACGGCATCGTCATGGCGGAAGCCGTCGGCGCGAAGCTGTACGACATGCAGTTCGTCGGCTTCATCTGGAGAGGCTATCGCTCCCTGGCCACGACGGCCGAAGCAGGCGTGCTGGGCGGCGCCAAACAGCTGGCTGTGAATGAAGAAGGCAAGCGCTTTGTCAACGACGCGGCCGCGAACGTGCAGGGCGCCGCAATCCAGCAGACGGACGCGATTGCAAACCTCGTCGGCGATAAGAAAATGTACGATGCGATCGAGGCCAACACCGCGGGCCTAGCCGCCGATCTGGAAGCGCGCGGCGTGCTCTTCATGGGCGATACGCTTGAAGAAGCCGCCGAAAAAGCCGGCGTAGACGCCGCCGCGCTTGCCGAAACGGTCGCCGCGTTCAACGCGATGGTTGAAAACGGCAGCGATCCCGACTTTGGCCGCACGGAATTCAACGGCCAGGTGCTGGAAGCCCCGTTCGTCATCGCCAAGGCGCAGGCCGTCAACCACCTGACCTACGGCGGCGTCGCCACCGACCTGGACGCGCGCGTGCTGCGTGAAGACGGCTCCGCCATCCCCGGCCTGTACGCCGCGGGCGACGTTGTCGCGGGCTTCGAAGGCTATGCGCATCAGACCGGCGAATGCCTGACGATCGTAATGTATTACGGCCGTCTGGCCGGCGAAAACGCCGTCGCGGAAAACTGACGCAAAATTCGCACGCGCCGGTACTGGTCTCCGGACCGGTACCGGCGCTTTCATTTCCGGTTGCATTCCCCCGCGCCGTCTGTCATAATGAAGGCAGACAGCTTTTTCGGCGCAATGCGCCCGCAAAATGCCGAACCCTTCCTGCGGAGGAATACTTCATGAACGATACAAGCCCGCTTTATCTCGGTCTGGATCTCGGCGGCACCAAATGCGCGCTGGTCACTGGCACGGAGGATTGCCGCGTGCTCTCCCGCGATGAAATTCGCACGGCGGATTTTCCCGATTGGCATGGCGCGCTCGACGCGCTCCTGCGCCGCGCGCCGCGCGGGCCTTTTCGCGCCGTCGGCGTAAGCTGCGGCGGCCCGCTCGATCCGTCCCGCGGCCTGATTCTTTCGCCGCCGAATCTTCCCGGCTGGGACGATGTGCCCATCGTGCAAACGCTAGAGGAGCGCTTGGGCGCGCCCGCCTTCCTGCAAAACGACGCGAACGCCTGCGCGCTGGCCGAGTGGCGCTTCGGCGCGGGCCGTGGCTGCCGGAACATGGCGTTTCTCACCTTCGGCACGGGCCTGGGCGCGGGGCTGATCCTCGACGGCAGGCTCTACGCCGGCACGAACGACATGGCGGGTGAAATCGGCCATATCCGCGCCGCGGAGGACGGTCCTTCCGGCTATGGAAAACGCGGCTCGTTCGAGGGCTTCTGCTCCGGCGGCGGCATCGCGCAGCTGGCGGGCATGAGCGCGCGCGAGGCCGTACAGCGCGCTGACGCGGGCGACGGAGCGATGCGCGCCGCGCTGCGCCAAAGCGCGGAAAAGCTCGGACTGTGCCTCGCCCTGCTGATCGATCTGCTGAACCCGGAACGCATCGTCATCGGCAGCATCTATGCGCGCGCCGAGCGCTATTTCCGCCAGGACGCGCTGCGCGTCGTCGAACGCGAGGCGCTGCGGCGTTCCAGCGCCGCGTGCCAGATTCTCCCGGCGCAGCTGGGAGACGCAATCGGCGATTACGCCGCGCTCAGCGTCGCCATCGACGGGCTGGCGCAGAAAAACGTGCGGTAACGGCTTTTTCAGGCGCTCTGCGCCGCAAAAAAATGCTCCCCGTGGAATGCGGAGAGCATTTCTATTGATTTTCGGCCGATTAGCCGGTTATTTCAGCATTTCCGTAAACGCCTTGAGCGCTTCCGAAATTTTGATCTTCTGCGGGCACACCTTCTCGCAGCTGCGGCAGCCGAGGCAGGCCGACGGCTGTTTTTCCTTCGGCAGAGCAGAAAGCGCCATGGGCGCAAGGAACCCGCCGCCGGAATAGCTGTGCTCGTTATACAATTCCAGCAGCCACGGAATGTTCAGCCCGCGCGGGCAGTGCGTGGTGCAGTAACGGCAGGCTGTGCAGGGCACGGTGCCGCGCGAGGTCATCTCTGCCGCGATGGCGCGGAGCGCCGCCAGATCCTCCTCGGAGAGCGGCTGCATGGTTTCGTAGGTGGCGATGTTTTCCTTCACCTGTTCAAGGCTCGTCATGCCCGAAAGCGTCACCGTTACGCCCTCGATTCCCTGCAGGAAGCGGAACGCCCATTCCGCCGCTGGCCAGTCCGGATGCAGCGCGCGCAGCCTGGCAAGGTTCGCGTCGGACAGCTTCGTCAGGCTGCCGCCGCGCACCGGCTCCATCACCCAGACGGGGATGTTCCATTCGCGCAGCAGTTCCACCTTTGCCTGCGCGTTCTGGAAGTTCCAATCGAGCCAGTTCAGCTGAATCTGGCAGAACTCTATATCCTTGCCGTATGCGTCGAGGAAGCGCTTCATCGTCTCGAGGTTGCCGTGCGCGGAGAACCCCAGATGACGGATGCGCCCCTGCCGTTTCTGCTCCATCAGATAGGCGTACAGTCCGATGCTTTCATCGAGATACGCGTCGATATTCATCTCGCACACATTGTGGAACAGATAGAAATCGAAATACTCCACGCCGCATTTTTTCAGCTGCGTCTCAAAAATTTCTTCTTTATGCGGGAGCGTCGAAAGATCGTATCCGGGGAATTTCGAGGCGAGATAATAGCGCTCGCGCGGATAGCGGCTCAACAGATGCTGCGCCGCATACTCCGAATTTCCGCTATGATATCCCCATGCGGTGTCGAAATAGTTTACGCCGTGGCTGAAAGCATAGTCGAACATCTCCGCCGCCTGCGCTTCGTCCACCCGCGCGTCGTCGCCGTCGATTACGGGCAGCCGCATCATGCCGAACCCCAGCGCGGAAAGCTTTTCTCCTCGAAACTCCTTGTACTGCATAGGTTTTCCATTCCTTTCATGCGTTTTGCAGAGGATAGTATAACACTAAAGTCAACTTCAGGTGCAAGAGGTTTCTTTCATTTTTTCCGCGCATACGCGCGGATTTTTCGGCGTTATCGCACAAAAAATCCCTTTGCCGTCGAAATTGCCGCGGCAAAGGAATTTTATACGCTTTATTTCCGCGCGTCAGGCCTTCACGCCTTCCAGCTGCGCGGTCACGGAATCGGCGAAGAACGCCATGTCGTCCAGGATGGTGACGTACCGGAAGCCCTGCTCGACGCGGCGGCGCGCCAGATCAATCCGCGGCGCGACAATGCCCGGAATCACGCCCGCCTCGTTGCAGACGTCCAGCACGTGCTGAATGGCCTTTTCAACGATCGGATGCTCCGTCTGCCCCGGCACACCCAGCGCCTGCGAAAGATCGAACGCGCCGATAAACACGGCGTCCACGCCGGGAACTCGCGCAATCTCTTCGATATTTTCCAGGCCCTGCTTCGATTCGCACATGACGGCGATCAGCGTCTCTTCATTGCTGACGCGGCGGTAATCGTTGATGCGGCCCCACGCGGTGCCGCGGCCGCCGGACATGCCGCGAATGCCGTCGGGCATGAACTTCATCGCTTTCACAATCGCCTCCGCCTGCGCGGCGGTGTGCACCATGGGCACCTGCACGCCGTAGGCGCCGATGTCCTGATAGCGCGACATGTTCTTGGGCGTATCGTCCGGCACGCGCACGATGGGCGTCATGCCGTACACCTCGGCCGCGCGCATCATCGCGACGACCGTTTCAATGTTGGAAGCCGTATGCTCGGTATCGAGAATGACGAAATCAAACCCGGTCACGCCCAGCACTTCCACAACCTCCGGGCAGGGCGCGGTTACGAACGCGCCGAGCTGCGCCTTGCCGGCCTTGAGGTTTTCCTTGAGTTTGTTATGAAACGTATAAGCCATTATTCACCCTTCCTTCCGCGGATTGTCCGCGCAAGCCTGACCATTTGCGAAGCAAACGTAATGATGACCATCAGCAGGGAAAGTCCCAGGAAAATGCCCGATACCGGCCGCGTGATGAACGGCATGAAACTGCCGCGGCTCATCATCAGCCCTCTGCGCAGATACTTCTCGCAGATCGGCCCCAGGATGAAGCCCATAATGATCGGCGTGAGCGGCAGATCAAACTTGGTGAGAATGAAGCCCATCACGCCCCACAGAAGCAGCGTCCACACATCGAAGATGCGGTTGTTCGTGCCGAAGGAGCCGACGATGCAAAGCACCATCACCATCGGCAGCAGAATGTATTTCGGCACCTTCAGAAGCTGCGTGAAGCCCTTAATGCCGAAGAACTGCACCACAAACGTTACGATCGAGCAGACAAACATCAGCGCATAGATCACATAGATCAGCTTGATATTCTCCTGATAGAACATCGGGCCGGGCGTCAGTCCGTTGATGGTGAACGCGCCCAGCAGAATGGCCGTGACCGCATCGCCCGGAATGCCCAGCGTCAGCAGCGGAACCATCGTGCCGCCGATGCACGCATTGTTGGAGGCCTCCGAGGCGACGATGCCGTCGATAATGCCCGTTCCGAACTTTTCAGGATACTTCGAGCTCTTCTTCGCCACGCCGTAAGCCAGCAGGTTGCACACCGAACCGCCGATGCCCGGCAGAATGCCGATGAACGTGCCGATCAGCGAGGAGCGCAGGCAGTTCCACCACTGACCGAAGAATTCCTTCCCGCTCATGCCGAAGCCTTTGCGATTGATCTTCGCCATTTTCACGCTGCCCTGCCCTTCCTTGCCGCAGTTGAGCAGTTCGGAAATGGCGAACAGGCCGACCAGCGCCGGAACCTCCTTGAAACCCGCGTCGAGGTCATGGATGCCCATCGTGAAGCGCGTGAAGCCGTCGATCGGCGCCGCGCCGACCGTCGCCATGAACAGGCCGATCAGGCAGGCCAAAAGCCCCTTCGTCAGCGACGTGCCGCACAGCACGGCCACCAGCGTCAGCGAGAAAACCGCCACCGAGAAGTATTCAAACATGCCCAGCGACAGCGAAAACTTGCCCAGCACCGGAGCCAGGCAGCACAGGATCAGGATGCCGATCAGCGTGCCGAGGAACGAGAACACAATGCCGACCGACAGCGCCCTCCACGACTCGCCGCGATCGGCCATGGGGCCGCCGTCGAACACCGTCGCAATCGACGCGGGCGTTCCGGGAATTTTGATGAGAATCGCGGAGATCAGGCCGCCGGAAATGCCGCCGATATACAGCGCCAGCAGCAGCGTCAGGCTCGGAATGATATCCATCCTGAACGTCAGCGGCAGGAACAGCGCGATGGCCATGCCGGCCGTCAGGCCGGGAATGCAGCCGAAAATAATGCCGATTACCGTGCCCGCAAAGATGAGCACAAACGCCATCGGGTCGGAAAACACGGTTGAAAACGCCGTAATGAACTGGTTCATTCCATCAGCCTCCAATCATGCTCCAGAACTTGCCGGCGGGCAGCATCATCTGGAACGCATAGCGGAAAAGCAGGTAGATGACAAGCGTGAAAGCCACGTCGATCAGCGCGATTTTCCACAGCTTGCGGTTCTCCTTGCCGGAAAGCGTGAGAATCTGCAGGAACAGATACGCCACCGTCATCGCAAAGAAGCCGAAATAATCCAGCCCCAGAATATACAGGAACATCAGCGCGAGCGTAATGAGCGAGCGGCGTTTCGCGCCCTGGTAGAACCGTTCGGCGCGCGGCGGCTTTTCCGCCTCGCCGCTCTCCTCGCGGTTGCGCAGGGCGACGCCCTCCATAATGCTCTGGATCAGCATAATCACGCTCAGCGCACAGCCGCCGATGCCGATGATGATCGGCCAGAAGCGCGCGTTCACCGTGGTGTTGACGACCAGCAGCTTAATATCCTTCGTTAAGTAAATAATCAGCGCGAAGCATATGAACAGCACTGCCGCAAAAACAGCGCTGCCGAACCGCCTCATAAAATCCGAAAAGGACTGGTTTTTCATGCCGGGTTCCTCCATTCAGACGACCGCAGGGTAAAAGAAAGGTTGAGCCGGCTTGCGCGGGCCCAACCCTGCCCATGATTCCATCAGTTGCCCAGCAGCTGTTCCTTGTAGTTGTTCATCAGCTCGTACTGTGCGTCGAGATAGGAAACCGCTTCTTCGCCGCCGCGATAGACGGGGGTGATGTAATACTGGGCGCAATGTGCCTTGAATTCGTCGGAGTTCACGCACTTTTCAACAGCGGCGTTAAACTTGTCGATGATCGCCTGATCGGTGCCCTTGGGGAACCAGTAGCCGAACATCTTGCCGATCGGGAAGGACTCGCCGAAGAGGGACTTCCAGGTAGGAGTGTCGCTGCCGTCAAGCGCTTCGTCGCCGAGGAAGGCAAGCGCCGCGAAGTCGCCGTTATCAACGTAAGCGCCGTAGGTGCCGTAGATGCCGAGGGTGAAATCGATGTCGTTGTTCAGCAGCGCGGGAACGATTTCAGCCGTGCCGTCGAGATCGACGTAACTCACTTCGATGCCCAGCAGATCCGCAAACATCATCGCATACAGATGCGCGTCGCCGCCGATGGTGCCGCCCCAGAGCAGCTCGCCCGGATGATCCTTGCCATACTGGACGAATTCGTCAAACGTGGTAAACTTGCCGTTATTGGCGTTGACGCACAGGAAGGAGGACAGATCCTCAATCACGGTGCAGGCGGTTTCGAAATCATGATAGTCGAATTCCGAAAGGCCCAGCAGAGAGGCCATCAGGAAGGAAGTCTGATGCCAGAGGATGGTGTTGCCGTCGGCTTCGCTGTCCAGCACCTGACGGGCGGCGATGGTGCCGGAAGTGCCGGTCACGTTCGTGCAGACGATATCCGTGCCGAGCTCTTTGGAAACCATTTCGGTCAGCACGCGGCAGTGCAGGTCGGTGTCTCCGCCCGCTCCGAAGGGGATAATCATCTGGACGGTCTTTTTGCCCGGCCATTCGTCGGCCATGGCGGTCGCCGCGCAGAACAGGCACGCGAGCGCGAGAATCAGAGCAACGAGTTTTTTCATGATGGTAGCCTCCTGTATAAATTAGGAATCGCTCAGGTGTTAGATGTATTACATCTAACACCTTATGTATACAATACTACCATGCGTTTTGAGGTGTGTCAATATTTTTCTGTGGTTTTAGCAAACTTTTTCTATATAAATGTTGTCAAAGAAATAATTTTAATACATCTTCAGTTTTGCGACAAGCTGCTTGCACGCGCATGCAGCTCCGCGCCGAGCACAATATGATGCTGCTCCTCCTCCGGCGCGCCTTCCCGCACGGCCAGCAGCTGTTCGGCTGCGATCCGCCCCATTCTGTATACAGGCACGTCGACCGACGAAAGCGGCACGCCGAACGCATCGCAGAAGCCGCTGTTTTCCCCAGAAACGATGCGGACATCCTTTCCGGGCGTCAGCCCCATCTTCCACAGCACCTGATACAGCACCATGGCCAGCCGGTCGTTGAACACGAACAGTCCGTCGATCTCGGGATGCTCGCGCAGGAACTGCTCGAACAGATCCGCAATATCGCCGGTGATTTTGCTCAGCCCCATTCCGCCGCACACGCGGTCGTCCGGATGCTGCGCGTTATGCTGATCGAGCGCGGCAAGATAGCCCTGCAACTTATCCTCGATCGTGCAATACTGCGAAGTGGCAAGATAGGCAATGCAGCGGCAGCCCA
>SFFS01000045.1 GCA_004557805.1 Clostridiales bacterium
AATGGCGACAAAGAGTTCCAGATCCTTTACCTGCATGTTCATCCACTCCATTTTAATAAAATGATAACATACTGACAATCTGAAAACAAGCGTACTGGTGCAAAAGAACGGGGAACGGTTATCCATTTATGGATTTCAAATGCATCTGTCAAGAGGCATTTGCATTTCTCAAACAGGCGGCGCACACATATAATGAATGACGTGGCGTGAGCTGCAAAGGAGAAGGTGTGCGTTTGGAAACGCTGCGTATGCAAAATAACAAACGAGTCTTCGCTTGCGACCTGCGCAAAATCTGGGCTTGTTCAAGCCAAAAACTGTGGAGGGTTTCCACATGACCAAGAGGCTCGTAAGCCTGCTGCTCAGCCTTGCCCTGATTCTTTTGGCGTGCGCCGCGTTCGCCGAGGGAGAGACGCGTTTTGTTCCCGGCGTATACGCCGGAACAGGAACGGGACTCAATGGCGAGCTGAGCGTACTCGTATCCGTTACCGCAGATAAGATCACCGGCATTCAGCTCACCGGTACTTCGGACACCTATTACATCTATCCCGTCGCTTATGAAAAAATGACGGAACGAATTCTCGACGCGCAGTCGCTGGCCGTTGACGTTGTATGCGGCGCGACGCGCACTTCCGACGGTATCCTGAAGGCCGTTGAGATGGCGCTGACCGAGGCGGGCGCGGATATCGAGGCGCTTAAAGCGCCCGTTGAAAAGAGCGCCGTGAACGAAACCACGGACTGCGACGTGCTGGTCGTCGGCGCGGGCCTGACGGGTCTTGCCGCCGCCAACCGTCTGCTGGAGAACGGCGCCGATGTGCTTCTGATTGAAACGATGGGCTATACCGGCGGCGCGATCCGCATGGCAAACAATGAAGCCTATGCGCAGAAGGCTTACGATTATTTGCAGACCATGATGTATTACGGCAATTTCCCGGAGAATGAAAAATATCCGAATCTCGACCGCGTTAAGGAAGTTTGCTTCAAAAGCATCGACGTATATGACTGGCAGCTGCGCAACGGCATCAT
The DNA here is from genome assembly GCA_004557805.1 of Clostridiales bacterium. Taxonomy (GTDB): domain Bacteria; phylum Bacillota; class Clostridia; order Christensenellales; family Aristaeellaceae; genus Aphodomonas. Next base: position 1,024 of record SFFS01000045.1, read on the forward strand.
CCTTGTGGATGACCTGACCGATAACGACGGAGCTTTCACGCGCCGTCCTGCTGTGCCCGCGGAATACACCTACATGAACGTAATTCGCAAGGGCAATTTCCTCACGCAGGAATATGAGGATGCTTATCTTGCCAACGGCGGCCGTCTTCTGCTCGAAACCAAAGCGGAAAGCCTCATCACGGATGAAAACGGAAACGTCATCGGCGCGAAGGCCAAAACGCTCGACGGGGAACTGACGATCAACGCTGGCGCTGTGATCCTCTGCACGGGCAGCATCGGCAACGATCAGGAACTCGTGAAGGAATATCTGCCCGATTATTATGGCGGCCTGACTGAACTGCCTAAGGGAACCGACGGTTCCGGTATCCGCATGGCGCTTGAGCTCGGCGCCGTGATGACGGAAGATCAGTACTGCAACGGCGGTGCGACGCACGCCTACATTACGGATGCGTATCATGTTAACGGTCGCTACGCTTCCCGTCAGGATATCAGCACCAAGTCCATGTTCTGCAGCATTGACGGCGAGCGGCTCTGCCGCGAGGATGACGATCGCTATCTGCGCAAGTATGTTGTGCGCGAAGGCCTGAACCGGCAGTTCTCCGTTTCCGATGCGGCGCTGCTGACGGAACTCGGACAGATTGACAAGTATGAAGAAGAGGTTGCCAAGAACAACAATAAAGGCCCGTACTTCAAGGCGGACAGCATTGAAGAGCTTGCGGCGGTGACCGGCATGAACGCGGATGCTCTGAAAGCAACCGTGGAGCGCTATAATTCCTTCTGCGCCAAGGGCGCAGACGAAGATTACGGCAAGAATGCCCAGCTGCTCAACGCGATTGACGAAGGCCCGTTCTACGCTGTGAAAACGACCTTCCTCGGTTACGACTATGTTGGCGGTATCGAAACTGAAAACGATGGTTCCGTTATCAAGGCGGATGGCTCCGCTATTCCCGGCCTGTACGCCGCCGGATTTACCTCCAGCCGCGAATTCCTGGGAACCGGCTCCGCGCATTCCTATTGCCTGATTATCTGCGTTAGCACCGACTTCATCAGCGCTGACAGCGCGATGGCCTATATCGGCAAGTAAGTTTGCAAGAGTTGCAAAAACGCCCTGCCAGTCGGCAGGGCGTTTTTCGTGTCAGATCAGAATTCCGTCGCAGTGATCGATTTCATGCTGGACGATTTGTGCCGTCCAGCCCTCGTAGGTTTTGTAGCGCGTGAGAAAACGCTCGTCCTGATACCGCACCTGAATTTTGCGATAGCGTTTTGTGCTCCGCACGCCGGAAAGGGAAAGGCAGCCTTCTTCCGCCGTATACGGATCGGACTTTTTGACGATTTCCGGATTGAACAGCACGGCGTATTTGCCGTGATCGTCAAAAGCAATGATGCGTTTGCTTACGCCGATCATATTGGCTGCCATGCCGACGCAGCCGTCCTTGTGCGCCCTGAGCGTTTCAAGAAGATCCTGCGCGATGGGAAGATCCTCCGCCGAGGCAGGCGCAGATTTCTGCGCCAGAAAAATCATATCCTTCATGATTTCGCGAATCAAAATAACCCCCGCTTTTCTGCTGAATTTCCTGTCAGGCAGTATAGCACGGCGCCGCGTAAAAAGCGAGCGCGATTGACACAAATCCGCGTTTATGTTACGATCAACTCAGCGATTTTTTAGGGGAGAAGGGAACGAAAATGAAAAATTATGCGGAAGAAATTCGCAGCGGCAACGCCGTGCTGGGCATTGAACTGGGGTCGACGCGCATCAAGGCGGTGCTGATCGGCAGCGATCATACGCCCGTCGCGATGGGGTCGTACAGCTGGGAAAACAGTCTTGAGAACGGCGTTTGGACGTACAGCCTGGACGACGCGTGGCAGGGCGTGCGGCATGCGTATGCGGAATTAAAAAATGACGTGCAGGAAAAATACGGCGTGAAACTGACGGCGCTTGGCGGACTGGGCATTTCCGGTATGATGCACGGTTATCTGCCCTTTGACGGCGAGGGCCGCCAGCTGGCGGAATTCCGCACGTGGCGCAACACCATTACCGGCGAAGCCGCTGCAAAGCTGACCGAGCTGTTCCGGTTCAACGTGCCGCAGCGCTGGTCGATTGCGCATCTGTATCAGGCGATGCTCAACGGCGAGGCGCACGTGCCGCAGATTGCACATCTGACGACGCTTGCAGGCTATATCCACTGGCGGCTGACCGGCCGCAGGGTTATGGGCGTAGGCGAAGCCAGCGGTATGTTCCCGATCGACAGCCGAACCGGCGATTACGATGCGGAGATGCTTTCTGCTTTCGATGCGCTGGCGCGCGAAATGGGATACCTGTTCACGCTGCGGCAGATCCTGCCTGCGGTGCTTTCCGCGGGCAAGGATGCGGGAACGCTTACGCCCGAGGGCGCAAAGCTGCTCGATGAGACCGGCGATCTGCAACCCGGCACGCCGCTGTGCCCGCCCGAGGGGGACGCGGGAACCGGCATGGTTGCGACAAACAGCGTGGCTGTGCGCACGGGCAACGTTTCTGCGGGCACGTCGGTGTTTGCAATGGTGGTGCTGGAAGAGAAGCTGAAAAAGGTGCATGAAGAAATCGACATGGTCACGACGCCGGACGGCATGCCCGTGGCCATGGTGCATTGCAACAACTGTACCAGCGATATAAACGCCTGGGCGAAGATTCTGCATGGTTTTGCTGAAGCTGCGGGGGTTCCGTGCGATATGAACGCCGTCTACACCGCGCTGTTCGACGGCGCGCTCGAAGGCGACGCCGATTGCGGCGGATTTGTTAACGTCAATTACTTTGCCGGCGAGACGATCACGCATACCGACGAAGGCCGGCCGATGCTGCTGCGCACGTCGGATGCGAATCCGCTGTTTGCAAATTTTGCCCGTTCGCTCGTGTTCGGCGCGGTTGCAACGCTGAAAATCGGCATGGATATTCTCACGCAGGAGGAAAAAGTGCGCATCGATTCGCTGCTTGGTCACGGCGGGTTCTTCAAGACCGGCTGCGCCGGGCAGAAACTGCTGGCGGCGGCGCTGAACACGCCGGTATCCGTCATGGCGACGGCAGGAGAAGGCGGTCCGTGGGGCATGGCGCTGCTGGCTGATTATCGCGCGCATCGCGAGGAGGGCGAGAGCCTGAGCGAATATTTGCAGAACAAAGTGTTCGGCAGCTGCCAGAGCAGCATGATGCAGCCCGAACCCACCGATGTCCGCGGGTTCGAGGAGTATCTCGGGCGGTTTGTAAACTCGCTCGATGCGGAAAAGGCGGCCGTTGCGCGCCTGAAATAAGAAAAGGACGAACCTGATATCAGGGGGTATCGTAAGAATTCTCTGAGACTCCAGCCCGGCGCTTTTTCCGTCGTTTCCGCGCCGGGCAGATTAGAGCGACCTCCGTACAATGTTGCGTAAAAGTATCCGTCGTCCTTGATGAGAATTAATTCAAGAGGTTTCCCTAAAAAAGGGGGAAACCTTTTTTAGTAAGGTTCCCCCTGAAATAATTTGATTTACAGACCCATTTCCCGTTTCACTTCGGTGAAGCAGGAAACGGCGAAGCGCAGATCGTCCAAGGTGTGGGCGGCGCTGACCTGCGTGCGGATGCGCGCCTTGCCCTGCGGCACGACGGGATAGCAGAACGAGACGACGTAGACGCCCTTGGCGAGCATGCGCTCGGCAAACTCTTTGGCCACGTGCGCATCGTAGAGCATGACGGGCACAATCGGATGCGTGCTTTCGGGAACGTCGAAGCCGAGAGCGACGAGCGCGCCGCGGAAGTATTTCGTGTTTTCTTCGAGCCTGTCGCGCAGCGCGGTTGAGGCTTCCAGCAGGTTCAGCACTTTCAGAGAGGCTGCGCATACGGCCGGAGCGAGCGTATTCGAGAACAGATACGGGCGGGATTTCTGGCGCAGAAGCGCCACGATTTCCTTCCGCGCGAGCGTGAAGCCGCCGGAAGCGCCGCCGAGCGCTTTGCCGAACGTGCCGGTGAGAATATCGACGCGTCCCTGCACGCCGCAGTGCTCGATAGTGCCGCGGCCGGTTTTGCCGACAAAGCCCGCGGCGTGGCTGTCGTCTACCATGACGAGCGCGCCGTATTCGTCAGCCAGATCGCAGATACCGCGCAGGTTGGCGATATAGCCGTCCATGGAGAATACGCCGTCGGTCGCGATCAGCTTGATGCGCGCGCCCTTCGCCTGTTCCAGCTTTTCGCGCAGATCGGCCATGTCGTTGTTCTTATAGCGATACCGCGCGGCCTTGCAGAGACGCACGCCGTCGATGATCGAGGCGTGATTCAGCTCGTCGGAGATGATCGCATCCTCGGCGGTAAGCAGCGCTTCGAAAAGGCCGCCGTTTGCGTCGAAGCAGGAGGAATAGAGGATTGCGTCTTCAAAGCCGAAAAATGCGGAAAGCTTCTGTTCCAGCTGTTTGTGTACCTGCTGCGTGCCGCAGATGAACCGCACGGACGAGAGCCCGAAGCCCCAGTGATCATAGCTTTCCTTTGCGGCGGCAATGACTTCAGGATTGTCCGCAAGGCCGAGATAGTTGTTGGCGCACATGTTGAGGACGCCGGAGGTTGCGGTCGTATCCACGCGCGACTGCTGCGGCGTGGTGATGATGCGCTCGTCCTTGTAGGTTCCGGCTTCGCGCATGGCGGCCAGCTGGCCGCTGAAAATATCGTAAGCTTTTTCTCTCATGATTATTTCCTCCAATCCAGAATGACTTTGCCGCTGCGGCCCGAGGCCATCGCTTCGAAGCCCTTTTCGTAGTCGGTGTAGTGGAAACGGTGCGTGATGACGGGGGAAAGGTCGAGCCCGCCCTGGATCATGGCGATCATTTTATACCAGGTTTCAAACATCTTCCGGCCATATACGCCCTGAATCGTCAGGCCCTTGAAAACGACCTCGTTCCAGTTCATCTGCATTTCCCTGCCGAAAATGCCGAGCATGGCGATTTTGCCGCCGTTGCGCATGTGGCGCAGCATCTGGCTGAACGCCGCGGGGCTGCCGCTCATTTCGAGTCCTACGTCGAAGCCTTCGACCATCGCGCTTTCGCGCATGACGGTTTCCAGATCGTCCGTCGCGACGTTTACAGCGATTATGCCCATCTTGCGGGCGAGGTCGAGGCGGTATTCGTTCATATCAGTGATGATTACGCGGCGCGCGCCGTTTTTCTTGCAGATAGCCGCCGCCATCACGCCGATCGGCCCCGCGCCGGTCACGAGAACATCCTCGCCGACGACGTCGAACATCAGCGCGGTGTGCGTGGCGTTCCCGTATGCGTCGAAGAAGGAAACGATATCCTCGTCAAGCGATTCGTCGATGGGAATGACGTTGCGCGCGGGAATGCAGAGATATTCGGCGAATGCGCCGCCGCGGTTCACGCCCACGCCTACGGTATTCCGGCACCACTGGCTGTTGCCGCCGCGGCAGTTGCGGCAGTGTCCGCAGACAATGTGCCCCTCGCCGCTGACGCGTTCGCCGATGCGCAGCCCCTGCACTTCGCTACCCATTTCGGCGATTTCGCCGACATATTCATGCCCGGCCACTAGCGGCGGCTTGATCGTATCCTGCGCCCACTGGTTCCACTGATAGATGTGAAGATCCGTGCCGCAGATCGCGGTTTTGTGGATTTTGATAAGCACCTCATCGGCTTTCGGAACAGGAACCGGCACGCGGCAGAGCGTCAGCCCGGGCGTCGCCGCCTGCTTTTGCAGAGCGTCCATCATACGCATGGGGAAATTCCTCCTCGAGTGTTTTTCGTGCAGCGACATAATTATAGCATAATCGCAGGCAAAAGAGAATAGACGAAAATAATTTATAAGAAATGCATAACGTGTGTCTTTTACAAGCGGACAAAAGGTGAATTGGAAAAGACAGGGGAATAGAGCATTTATTTCAGCATTATCGGCATGTTTGGAACTAAACACGGAGAATTCTGTGCTTTATAATAAACGCATAAATTCGATGCTGCGAAAGCAGCTCCGGAACGCTGGAAAGGAGCGAACAAACAATGAAAAACAGCGCAGTGAAGAAAAAGGTGAAACTTCCCGATACATGGCTGATCGTTTTCGGCATTCTGCTGATTATGGCGATTCTCTCGTGGATCGTTCCGTCGGGCACGTACGACTATGAAAAAATCGACGTGAACGGCACGACGCGCAACGTCGTCATTGCGGGGACGTACCATCAGATCGATAAATCCGAAACGACGCGCACGGGTCTGCTCGGTCTTTTCGCGGCGCTGTATCAGGGCTGCGTGAGCGCGTCGGATATTATTTTCGTCATTCTCACCTGCGCGGCGACGTTCGGCGTGCTGGTCAAGACGGGCGCGTTTCATGCCGGAATCGGCAAGGTAATCAAAAAAATCGGCTCGCGCGATTTGATCCTGATCCCGGTGCTGATGGTCGTCTTCGGGCTGGGCGGCTCGGTGTTCGGCATGCTGAGCGAATTTTACGGCTTCTATCCGCTGATCGTCGGCCTGATGATCGCGCTCGGTTTCGATGCGATGACCGGTTTTGCGGTGCTGGCGCTGGGCGAATATATCGGCTTCATGGCGGCGACGCTGAACCCGTATACGGTGGCCGTTGCACAGTCGATCGCTGGGGTGGAGCTGTATTCCGGCCTGACGTTCCGCGCGATCTGCTTCGTGGTGATGATGGGCATCTCGGCGGCATATCTTCTGCGCTATGCGCAGAAAGTGCGGAAAAACCCGGAACTCTCCGCGGTATATGGGGACGACTGCGTGCATTCGTTCGACCGCAGCCAGCTCGACAGCTACACCTTTACCTGGCGTCATGGACTGATTCTTGTGGACGTGCTGGTAACGCTGGTGGTGCTGATGATTGGCCTGCTGAATCTGGGCTGGGGCTACAAGGAGCTGTGCGGGCTGTTCATCATCATGTCGGCCGTGGCGGCTGCGCTTGCAGGCTGGAACCCGAACGAATATTGCAAGCAGATGCTTGCAGGCGCGAAGAGCGTTCTGTGGGGCTGCATCCTGACTGGCCTTGCGAAGGGCATCGTGGTTATCATGGACAATGCGAAGATCATGGATACCGTGATTTATTCGCTGAGCAGCTTCCTGCAGCATGCACCTTCCGCTATTTCCGCGCAGCTGATGCTCATCGTGCAGACGATCATCAACTTCCTCATCCCGTCCGGTTCCGGCCAGGCGGCGGTGACGATGCCGATCATGGCGCCCCTTGCCGACGCGCTGGGGCTGACGCGCCAGGTGGCGTGCCTGACCTTCCAGTTTGGCGACGGCCTGTCCAACCTGCTTTGGCCGACCTGCGGCATTGTGACGGTTTGCGGCTTGGGCGATGTGCGCTACGACCGCTGGCTGAAGTGGTTTGGGAAGCTGTTCCTGATTCTGCTTGCGACGCAGATGGTTCTGATTGAAATCGCCGTACTGACCGGCTTCTAAGGAGAACGCAATGGAAACGATTCGGCAGAGAATAGCGCGGCTGCACGCCGCGGAGGAAGCGGTGGCGCTTCGCCGCCATCTGCACCAGTATCCCGATTTGTCCGAGCAGGAAACGCCGACGATGAATCTGCTCTGCGAAAAGTTGGACGCGCTGGGAATTCCATATGAAAAAAACGTGGCGGAAACGGGAATCGTCGCGCTCATTCGCGGCGCGTCTGAGGGCCCGGTGATCGGCCTGCGCGCAGACATGGACGCGCTGCCCATTCAGGAGGATCATCCGGAATTGCCGTGGCGTTCGCAGCACGACGGCGTTATGCACGCCTGCGGACACGACGCACATACGGCCGTTCTGCTGGGCGCGGCAACGGTGCTCGCTTCGATGAAGGACGAGCTGCATGGCAGCGTAAAGCTGTTTTTTCAGCCCGCGGAGGAAACGATCGGCGGCGCGGAACGGATGATTGCCGCAGGCTGCCTGGAGAATCCGCACGTTGATTATACGCTGGGCCTGCACGTTTCGCCCGATCTGCCTGCGGGGCAGATCGGCATAAAATACGGGCAGATGTACGCTGCTTCGGACATGCTGACGCTGAAGATTTACGGCAAATCGTGTCACGGCGCGCATCCGGACGAGGGCGTGGACGCGATTGTAATCGCTGCGAACATCATCAACGCTGTGCAGACATTTGTCAGCCGCAACGTCAGCGCGACGGACTCCGCCGTCTGTACGTTCGGCACAATCCATGGGGGAAACGTCCGCAACCAGATTGCCGACTATGTGGAAATGACGGGCATCATTCGCACGCTCGACCCGCAGACGCGCATGTTCGCGCGGGAGCGCGTGCGGACAATCTGCGAGCAGACGGCCGCAATGCTTGGCGGCAGGGCGGAGCTGATTGTGGAGCCGAGCTATTCGCCGCTGATTAACGACGACGCGGTTGTCGACACAGTGCGGGAGACTGCTGCGGAAATTCTTGGCGCGGAAAACGTAATTCTGCGCAAGGTGCCGTCGCTTGGCGTGGAGGATTTCGCATATTTTGCGGCGGAGCGGCCTTCGTGCTTCTATCACCTCGGCTGCGCCGTAGATGATCCTAAGCGCTGCGTGGCGCACAGCCGCTTCTTCGACATCGACGAAGCCTGTATCCCGGTGGGCATTGAATTGCAGGTCGCGAACGTTCTCGCGCTGATGAATCGCTGAAAATATCGCCCCGCTCCTGTTCAAGAGGAGCGGGGCGAATTGTATAATGCGAATGGCTTTCTCCGGACATGAAACCGGGGGAAACCATTCTTTCTTATCGAAGAAGGATTTCCCCCGGAAGTATTTTTTATCGTTCCCTTACAGCGCCTTCGTGTCCACTTCTTCCTTGAGCTTGGCCACGAAATCTTCCAGCTTCATCGTGCCCAGATCGCCCTTGCGGCCGCGGACGGCAACTTCGCCGTTTTCGACTTCCTTGTCGCCGAGAACGATCATGTAGGGGATCTTCTGCATCTGCGCTTCGCGGATCTTGAAGCCGATCTTCTCGTTGCGCAAATCCATTTCAGGGCGGAAGCCCGCCTTTTCCAGCAGCGCGTTGATTTCCTTCGCACGCTCGTCGCAGCGGCTGGTGATGGTGAGAATCTTCACCTGCACCGGGGACAGCCACGTCGGAAAAGCGCCGGCGAAATGCTCGATAAGGATGCCGATGAAGCGTTCGATCGAGCCGAACACCACGCGGTGAATCATCACCGGACGATGCTTCTCGCCGTCTGCGCCGGTGTAGGTCAGGTCAAAGCGCTCGGGCAGGTTCATATCGAGCTGGATGGTGCCGCACTGCCAGGTGCGTCCGAGGCAATCCTGCAGATGGAAGTCGATCTTCGGGCCATAGAAGGCGCCGTCGCCTTCGTTGATCTTATATTCGACGCCCAGATCGTCCAGCGCGCCCTTGAGGCCGTCGGTGGCCATGGCCCACATTTCGTCGGTGCCGATGGAGTCGGCCGGGCGGGTGGACAGTTCGACCGTGTAGGGGAAGCCGAACACGCTGTACACCTTGTTGATCAGCTGATAGACGCCCTTGATTTCATCGCGGATCTGATCGGGGCGCATGAAGATGTGCGCGTCGTCCTGCGTAAAGCAGCGCACGCGCATCAGGCCGTGCAGCTGGCCGCTCTTTTCGTGGCGGTGCACAAGGCCCAACTCGCCGCTGCGGATCGGCAGATCGCGATAGCTCCACGGCTTACGTTTGTAAACCAGCATGCCGCCGGGGCAGTTCATCGGCTTGATGGCGTAGTCCTGATCGTCGATGGTGGTGGTATACATATTCTCTTTGTAGTGCTCCCAATGGCCGGAACGCAGCCACAGGTCGCGGTTGAGGATCATCGGGGTTTTGATTTCTTCATAGCCCGCTTCGCGGTGCAGCTGCCGCCAGTAATCTTCCAGGATGTTGCGCAGCACCATGCCCTTGGGCAGGAAGAACGGGAAGCCTGGGCCCTCGTCCGCCATCATGAACAGATCGAGTTCGCGGCCGATCTTGCGGTGGTCGCGCTTCTTGGCCTCTTCGATGCGCGCGAGATATTCGTCCAGCTCTTCCTTGGACGGGAAACAGGTGCCGTAAATGCGCTGGAGCATCTTGTTCTTTTCATCGCCGCGCCAGTACGCGCCGGCGACCTGCGTGAGCTTTACGGCCTTGATTTTGCCGGTGGAGGCGAGGTGCGGGCCGGCGCACAGGTCGGTGAAATCGCCGTTGGTGTAGAAAGAAATCACCGCGTCATCAGGCAGATCGTTGATGAGCTCGACCTTATAGGGCTCGCTGCGGTCCTGCATCAGTTTGAGCGCTTCCGCGCGGGGAAGCTCGAAGCGCTCCACGCGCTCGTTTTTCTTGATGAGATGCTGCATCTCTTTTTCAAGCGCCTTGAGGTCGTCCGCGGTAAAGGGTTCGTCGCTGTCGACGTCATAATAGAAGCCGTCGGCGATGGCCGGGCCGATGGCGTACTTGGTGCCGGGGCGCACGTGCGCGATCGCTTCGGCCAGCACGTGAGAGGCCGTGTGCCGGAACGCCTTACGGCCGTCCTCATCGGCGAAGGTGAGCACTTCCACCTTATCGCCTTCATGAAGCGGCTGCCAGAGCTCCTTCACTTCGCCGTTCACGCGCATGACGAGCGCTTCTTTTTTCAGGCCGGCCTGCTCCGCCGCGTCAAAACCGTTCATGCCGTCTTTCGCAATGATTTCCATTTTCTTTCCTCCTTCAAAGGTGCAAAAAGCCCGTCCCCTCGCGGGGACGGGCGCTATGCCGTGGTTCCACCCTGCTTCATTCGTCTGAAAGACGAACCTTGCACGCGCCGTAACGCTGCGCTGCGCCTTCGTTCGGAAGGTGGTCTTCATCCAAAGCGGTTCGCGCGATTTGCAGCCGTGATCGCGCTCTCTGGGGAACCGGCGGGGGATTACTCTTCTTCGTCATCACAAAGGATAGATGAATGATACAACCAAACGGCGGCGATGTCAAGTATTTCGGCGCAATGCGCCGAAAAAATACCGCAAACCCGTCAATTTCCCATCATACGCTGACGGATAATGTCGTCTACGCTCAGGTTTTCGTTCGACTGCTGCTGTCCGCGCAGGATGGCTTCGAGGAGCGCGTCGTTCACCGAGGACGTGTTGTCGGAGCCGCTGGCGGCTGCGCCTTCGCCGATTGGGGGAGTGGCAGAGGAAGAACCGGAGCCGCCGGTCGTATACAGGTCAAGGTCGGCCTGACGGATCCAGCCGGTGATCGCGGAATACTGGATTTGCAGCCACACCGTTTTATCGGGCGTGACGGCGCGCTGACGGACGTATACCTGCGCGTCCTTGGAGATGCTGCCTGTGGTCATGGGGGTGCTGTCGCCGGCGCTTGCGTAGATGCGCAGCTGGCCGTTGCCGTATTTGACGTAGGCTGTGTAATTCGCGGCGGTGATGGTCGTGCCGCTGGAAGAACCGGAACCGCTGACGCTGAGCGTTACAGTGGGCATGTAGCCGGTATAGCCGCCGTAGGAGACGCTGCACCAGACGGTACCGTAGGTGTTGATGGTAACGGTCGCGCCGGCCGGCACGCTGACGACGGCGGCGGAGCTGTTGTCAGGCTGCGCGCGCATCGTCTGGGTGTTGTTGGTGCGCGCGGAAGTGTTGTTCAGGCTGCTGTTGCCGTTGCCCATCCCGGAGCTACTGCCGCTGCCGCCGCTCGCAGAAGTAGAGAGATAACTCGCTTTTACGTAGCCCGTTCTGCCGTTGACGCTGATGCAGGCCCAGCCGCCGGACTGCGAAAGAATGGTCACCTGCGTGCCGCGCGCCAGCTGCGCGATAACGCGTCCGCCGGCCGATTCGCGCATGTTCAGCGAACCGCTGGACGTGTTGACATAGGCGGTGCTGCCGCCGGAAGGCAGCGTGCCGCCGCCGTTTTCGGTGTTCAGCTCGATATCAGCCTGACGGATCCATCCGGAAACGCTTCCGGTCTGAATTTGCAGCCAGCTCTGGTTATCGTCCGTCGCCGCGCGCTGCACGACGTAGACGCGGTTGCCGGCGGTAAGGCTGATCAGCTGTTTGTAAGCGTCCGCACTTGCGCCGGGCTCGGCGTAGACGCGCAAAGCGCTGTAGGAATATTTGGCGTAGGCGGTATAATTGCCGGGGAAGTAGCCGGTGATTTTCGGCTGAGTCGCCGCGGTCTGGTTGGTCATTTTCAGCACGGCGGTGGGAAGATAGCCGGTGTAGCGGCCGAAGGCGACGTAGCTCCATTCCGTGCCATAGGACTGTACGGTGACGCTCGCGCCGGTGCCGATATCGGTGATCGTACCGGCGGCGAAGCTCGGCTGTACGCGCAGCGGCTGGCTGCCCGTCAGCACGGCGATCTTGCCGTTATTAGGGCTGTTGGAAGCCGCCGGGGCCTGCGAGGAGGGAACGGTATAGGAGAGGTAGCTGCTGTTGACGTAACCGGTGACGCTGTTGGCTGCGATGCGCGCCCATGAACCGCTCTGCGAAAGAATAGTGACGGCCGTGCCGCGCGCCAGCTGCGCGATGACGCGTCCACCGGCCGTTTCGCGCACGTTCAGGGAGCCGCTGGCCGTGTTCACATAGGCGACGGAACCGGTTGAGGGCGTCTGCGAGGGCGTGCCCGTGCCGGGCTGCGAGGAAGAGCCGGACTGATTGATGCGCAGATACGTGCCCAGCACATAGCCCTGCGCGCCGTTATAGGAAACGCGATACCATTCGCCGACTTTTTCCTGAATGACCACGCCTGCGCCGTTGGGCAGTCTGCGCACGACGCCGCTTCTTGCGTCGGCTGCGCTGCGCATGTTCAGCGAACCGCCGTTTGTGGTAACGGTGGCCGAAGCGCCCAGCGGCGTCTGCGAGGAGTTTGCGGGATTGTTGTTGGTGGGCGGGTTGCTCTGCGAGGGCAGGGAGCCGGCAGAGCGCAGGAAGCTGGCGCTTACATAGCCCGAAGTACCGCCTGCGGTGACATAATACCAGTCGCCCGTGCGGGAGACGATGGTAACCGTCGTGCCGCTGGAGAGACGCTTGACAATCGAATAGGAGGAAGACGCGCCGCTGCGCATGTTCAGCTTGCCTGATTGCGTTACGACGATGGCCTGCGAACCGTTGGCAAGGCTGGTGTCCGCGAACGCTGCGGGAATGAGCGAAACCAGCAGCATCGCGACAAGAATCATGGAAATTGCTTTTTTCATGTTCACACCTCTTCCTTTTTCAGATACACCCTGAATTTGTAAGGAAATTAAAGAAATTGTAATATCTGTAAATATAGACGTAGCAAAAGCCCAAAAAGATCACGCTTTTTTAAATTTTTTTAAATTTTTTTGCGGTCGCATGCTTTTGAAGCCGAACAGGATGGTTTCTGCCGCCGCGCCGCGGCGGAAAAAAGCGCATGCGGGAAAGAATGGACGCCTGTTTGACAGAAACGGCGAAGCCGTATAAAATGAATCCGAACCGAAAGAACGGAGGAGGGACATCATGCTGCTGGCTGAAGCATTGCAAAACCGCGCCGATTTGCAGCGGCGCATCACGCAGCTGAGCGACCGCATCGCGGGATGCGTGCTCGTGCAGGAGGGCGAAACGCCGCCGGAGGACCCGAAAGCGCTGATCCGCGAGGCGGAGGAGTGCTTTGAACAGCTTGAAGCGCTGATCGCGCGCATTAACCGCACGAACTGCGCCGTTGAAACCGCCGAGGGAACGCTGACCGAACTGATCGCCCGGCGCGATTGCATGATCAAACGCACGGAAATGTATCGCCGTTTCCTGGAGGAAGCGCGCAGCGCCACCAGGCGCGCCACGCGCACGGAAATCAAGATTCTGCCCGCTGTCAGCGTGGCGGAATATCAAGCGCAATGCGACAAATACGCGCGCGAAGCGCGGCGCGTGGATACGCTGATTCAGGCGGCCAACTGGTCGACGGAACTGCAATAGAACGCAGGCAGGTAGCGCGGCAGAGCGGACGTGATCTCGGCAGCGGAGAATGGGGCTGCATTGCATGGAGACGCGCCGGGCCGCGTTTGCGGGTTCGACCCCCGTATGAATCGTTATGCCCGGTATTGTTACAAACGCATTGTTCTTTTCGCATCGTTACAACCTAACGCCGGCTGCCGCCGCGAGGGCGGGAACGGGGAGTTTTGCCTGCAGCGCCTTGCGCCATTGACTTTTTGCGTTTCAGCCGCTATAATTTCCTTTATTATGGCATTTAGGGCGGCGTGAGCCGCAGGGAGGCGTCTCATATGGCAGACAAGGGTACTTATTATATTACGACACCGATTTATTATCCTTCCGCGAACGCGCATATTGGTCACTGCTACACCACCGTGGCGGCGGATACGATGGCGCGCTTCAAGAAGCTTTGCGGCTATGACACCTACTTTCTGACCGGTTCGGACGAGCATGGCCAGAAGATCGAGCGCAAGGCCGCCGAAAAGGGCGTGACGCCGCAGCAGTTCGTCGACGAAATCGTCGCCAACTTCAAAAAGCTGTGGGAACTGATGGAAATCGATTACGACGATTTTATCCGCACCACCGATAAGCGGCATGAGGTGATCGTCCAGAAGATCTTCCGCCAGCTCTACGAGCAGGGAGACATTTACAAGGGCGAATACGAGGGCTGGTACTGCACGCCCTGCGAGGCGCACTGGACGGAAACGCAGCTGAAGGAAGGGCATATCTGCCCCGACTGCGGCCGCCCTGTCGAGCGCGTGCGCGAGGAAGCGTACTTCTTCAAAACCAGCAAATATCAGGACTGGCTTATCCAATACATCGAGGAGCATCCGGATTTCATCCAGCCTGCCTCCCGCGCCACGGAGATGCTCTCGAACTTCCTGCGCCCGGGGCTTCAGGATCTGTGCGTGACGCGCACGTCGTTCAAGTGGGGGATCCCGGTCGATTTTGATCCGAAACATGTCATCTATGTCTGGCTCGACGCGCTGTCCAACTATATCACCGCGCTTGGCTGGGGTTCGGAGGATGATTCGCTTTACCGCAAATACTGGCCGGCAAACGTGCATCTGATCGGCAAGGAAATCGTTCGTTTCCATGTAATTTACTGGCCCATCATGCTGCATGCGCTGGGACTGCCGCTGCCCAAGCAGGTGTTCGGTCACGGCTGGCTCGTGTTCGGCGGAGAAAAGATGAGCAAATCCAAGGGCAACGTCGTCGACCCGAACGTGCTCTGCGCACGCTACAGC
>SFFS01000261.1 GCA_004557805.1 Clostridiales bacterium
CCAGCAAGCACCACGAGGGCTTCGCCATGTTCAAAAGCGACGCCGATCCCTACAACATCGTGGACGCGACGCCCTTTGGACGCGATCCCATCGCCGAGCTGGCCGCGGCCTGCAAAAAATATGGCGGGAAATTCGGGCTTTACTATTCTCAGGAGCTGGACTGGCACGAGCCGGACGGCGGCGGCTATACGCTGGGCTATAAGAACGCCGGCTCCAGCTGGACGAACAACTGGGATTTTCCCGATAACGCGCACAAGGATTTCTCCCGCTGCTTTGAAAAGAAGATCAAGCCGCAGGTGAAGGAAATCCTGACCAGATACGGCGAGATCAGCGTGATCTGGTTCGACACGCCCAGCGTCATATCGCCCGCGCAGAGCCGCGAATTGTACGATCTGGTCAAGAAGTATCAGCCGAACTGCCTGGTCAACAGCCGCATCGGCAACGGCATGGGCGATTATGCCTCCATGGGCGACAATCAGGTGCCGGGCGCGAAGAAAAATCGCGATATGCTCTATGAGACGGCCGCTACGCTCAACGATACCTGGGGCTACAAGAGCTATGACCAGAACTGGAAAACGCCCGAACAGGTCATATCGCTGCTCACGCGCCTGGCCTCGCGCAACGTCAACTATCTGCTCAACGTCGGCCCCGACCATCTGGGGCGCATCCCTGTGGGTGCGCAGAAGGTGCTGCGCGAGGTGGGCGAATGGATGAAGGTCAACGCTGAGGCGGTCTATGCCACCGAGCCTTCGCCCTACAGCGTCGATCTCATGTCCGGCCCCGTGACCGAGAAGGGCGACAGCCTGTATTTCTTCGTCAATAAGCCGGAGCACGAGCTGCTCGTCCCCGGCGTGCTGACGAAGGTCGAGTCCGCCGAGGTGCTGGGCGCGGGACGGGCGCATTTTACGCAGGAGGGCGCGCTGGTGCGCGTCGAGCTGCCCGACCTCACCGGAAAGATCATCCCTGTCGTCAAGCTGACGGCGCAGGGCGGCGTGAAGGTGGACGAGGGGCTGATCGAGCTGCCGGATTTTGGCTTCCTGCTGACCGGCTCCACCGCGAAAATCGAGGGCGGTATTACGCTGGGCAACGCCTGCGACGCGATGAACTGGAAATCGCCCGAGGACGGCATGAGCTGGACGGTCAGCGCCGACAGGGCGGGCGAATACGCCGTGGAGATGACCGTCAATGGCCTGCACGGCACAGAGCCGCTCGAGACGGAAGTCGATCTGAGCGTGAACGGCGGGACGAGCCGCAGAAGCGTGCGGCACGACCGCGACATCGAAGCGCTCATCGCGCGCTATCACCGCGGCATGATCGCCGAGCTGGGCGGCGTGACGCTGAAGGCGGGCGAGAACCATATCGCGCTGCGTCTGGCCGAGCCGGCGGCGCGGGATATGTTCCGCTTTGCGTCCATGCGGCTGATCCGCCGCTGAGGGATTGCGCGGGGCTTGCAAAATTCATGCGGCGCTTTCGGCGCGCAAGGCCCCTGCTTTGGCACTGTTCAGCCCGGCGGTCGGGGATTTTTTCGAGTTTTTTCTCTGTCGGCATACGTTTTGACCGGCGCGCAGTTTTTTTGAGAGGGACTGCGCGCCGGTTTTTTCATTTCGCTCTTGCGCGGTGGGGGCTGTATATAGTATAATGTAGCAAAAACTGGGATAATATACGCATGGAGACTTTTCGCCGAATAATCGCGCGGCGGCGGCTCATATCCTTGCTCTGAAGTGGATTCGAGAAGAGGTGGAGCCGATGAGCGGAAAGCGGCCTGTGCTGGCGGCGCTGTCGCTGCCCGAGGACGCGGCGGGCGGTCTGGCGCGGCTGACTGTGCTGGGCAGTCGCGAAATTCTGGCCGAAAACTGCCGCGCGATCGCCGAGGTGAGCGAATCGCGCGTCCGCCTGGCCGTGCGGGACGGCCTGATCTCCGTTTCGGGGACGCGTCTGGCGCTGGCCGACGTGCGGCCGGACAGCCTGCGCATCGTGGGCGAGATCGCCGCGATCGAGCTGCCGGGAGGGAGCGCGCATGACTGACCGCGTGCGCCTGTGCCTGACGGGCCGCATGACCGAGCGGCTGATCGAGCGCGCCCGGGCGCAGGGGGCGGCGTTCGAGCGCATCGAGCGGCAGGACGCGCGGAGACTGCGCGTCGTCACATCGACCTCGGGCGCAAGGCTGGTCTGCGCGCTGGCTGAGGAATACGGCCTGAGTGCCGAAATTCTCTCGCGCTCGGGCTGGCGCTCGGCGCTGGCGAGGATCCGCGCGCGCTGGACGCTGGCCGTGTCGGCGGTTCTGGCCGCCGCGTGCGTGTATTTCTTCACGGCGCGGGTGTGGCTGATCGGCGTGCGGCCGCTGGGCGAGAGCCTGCCGCCGGACGAGGAAGCGCGCATCGTCGAGACGGTTAACGCGCTGGGCGCGTATGTCTCGGCAAAAAGCGGCGATATAGACGCCGCGCTCATTTCGAACGCGCTGCTCAGCCGCTTCGACGCGCTTTCCTACGCGGGCGTGAGAAAGCGCGGCGTGACGCTGACGGTCGAATACCGGCT
>SFFS01000046.1 GCA_004557805.1 Clostridiales bacterium
TCCGTCAGCCATACCGACTCCTTGCCCACATCCAGCTTTACCGGCCTGTCGACGTAGGTCGCGCCGCGGCTCTGCGCGCCCGTCACCCATTCACTCAGGTTTGCGCCCGCTTCCAGCGTCTGCGTTACGGCCGGCGGATCGGAGCGCCCGGCGATGAAATAAAACGGCTTGCCCGCGCCCACGGCGGAAATCAGCTCGTAGAACGGGAAGGGGTCGCCGTCCTTGCCGAGCATATTGCCCGTACACACGGTTGCGTTCCATTTGGCGCTTTTCAGCGCGCGCGTCAGCTCGGAATGGTTCGTTCCCAGCCTGCGCCCGCCCAGATCGGATACGTGCAGCACGGTGAAGCCTTCCAGCCCTTCCGGCAGGTCGGCTACGAACACGCGCTGGCGCTTCACCGTGCAGCGTCCGTTGTCAAACGCCGTATAGCCCGTGCATGCAAGCGCCGCCAGCAGCACAAACAAAAGCAGCCAGCGGCCGATTTTCGGCCTTCTGCGCCGCACAAACACGTTCCGCCCCGAACCATATCCGCCTGTGTAAGATCTGTACATGCTCTTTTCCCATCCTTCGCCGGTTTCGCCCATATAACGAATGAAAGGCGGAAATTTATCTGCGCCGAAAAAAGTTTTCCCTTTTTTTGCGCGGCGTTTTCTGGTATGATAGGAGGCAGCGCTCAGGGGCGCATGGAGGGGAAAATGCCAAAGGCAAAAACGCTGTTCGTCTGTTCTCAGTGCGGGTATGAATCAGGCCGCTGGCTGGGCAAATGTCCCGGCTGCGGCGCATGGAATTCGCTTTTTGAGCAGGCGGCTCCGGAGATTGTGCCGGAAAAGGCGCGCAAGCGCGCGCCGGGATCGGGCGCGAAGGCCGTCCCGCTGGCGGAAATCGACGAGGCCGAGCAGCCGCGCGTCGTGACGGGCATCGGCGAGCTGGACCGCGTGCTGGGCGGCGGCATCGTTGAAGGGAGCGCCGTGCTGGCTGCGGGCGATCCGGGCATCGGCAAGAGCACGCTGCTTTTGCAGGCGTGCGGCGCGCTGGCTGAAAAGGGCGAAAAGGTGCTTTACGTTACGGGCGAGGAGAGCGCGCGGCAGATCGCGCTGCGCGCCCGGCGTCTGAACGTGAACGCGAAGAATCTTTACGTGCTGGCCGAAACGGCCGTTGACAATATCGAGGCGCGCATCCGCGAAACCGCGCCGGATTTTACCGTGGTCGATTCCATCCAGACGGTGTACCGGCCGGAAATCGCGTCCGCGCCGGGCAGCGTCAGCCAGGTGCGCGAGAGCGCGTCGGCGCTGATCCGCCTGGCCAAAGAGGGGTGTGGCTCGCTCTTTCTGGTGGGACACGTCACGAAGGAGGGCGCGGTCGCCGGGCCGCGCGTGCTCGAACACATGGTCGATGCGGTGCTCACCTTCGAGGGCGATACGCGCCACGAATGGCGCATCCTGCGGGCAGCGAAAAACCGCTTCGGCTCGGTGAATGAAATCGGCGTTTTTGAAATGCGCGACAGCGGCATGATCGAGGTGCAGAACCCCTCGGAGCTGCTGCTTTCCAAGCGCGCGCGGGATGCGTCCGGTTCGGCCGTCGCCTGCGGCATGGAGGGTACGCGTCCGCTGCTGGTGGACGTGCAGGCGCTGGTGGCGCGTTCGTTTCTGGCAGCGCCGCGGCGCGCGGCGGACGGGCTCGATTCCGGCCGCGTAGCGCTTCTGCTGGCGGTGCTGGAAAAGCGCGCGGGCATGCGGCTTTTCGATAAGGACGTCTATCTGAACGTTGCGGGCGGGCTTTCGCTTTCGGAGCCTGCGGCCGATCTGCCGCTGTGCGCGGCGGTCGTCTCCTCGCTGACGGATACGCCGCTTCCGGCCGATACGGTGATTTTCGGCGAGGTGGGCCTTTCAGGCGAGGTGCGCGCGGTCAGCCACGCGTCGCGGCGCGTCGCGGAGGCGGCGAGGCTGGGCTTTACCCGCTGCGTCCTGCCGCGCGAAAATCTGCGCGGCCTGCCGGAAACGGCCGGCATGACGCTGCTGGGCGTGCAGACGGTTTCGCAGGCGATGGCGATGCTGCTGGCGAAAGAGAAATAATTTTTTTCGAAATCATTTCAGAATGGGGCGTGTTGTTATCAAAAAACGTTTTAGCATGCAGGCGTTCCTGCGATTGATCGTGACGCTGTTCGGAGCCGCGCTCGGCGGCGGCCTGGGCGCGCTCGCCGTTCAGGCGTGGAACCGCTTCGGCGGGCGGCATCAGCCGTCGGCGCTGGCGGCCGTTCTGCTGGTGGGCGTAGGCGGCGCGGCATTCTGCGTGCTGTTCTGGTTCCTCGCGCCGGGGCTGATCGACAAGCTGCGCTCCTGGGCGGGCGAAACGGAGCGCGCGTTTTCCGACCTGCCGCTGATGCAGCTGCTTTCTGCCGCGATGGGGCTGGTGCTGGGGCTGGTCGTCGCTTCGCTCATCACGCAGCTTTTCCATGTGGGTATGCCTGATCTGCTCTGGGCGGGCTTTTCAAGCATCGTATATCTGCTGCTCGGCTATCTGGGCGCGTCAGTATTCTACAAGCGCTGGCGCGAAATGCCGTTTCTGCCGCCCGCACGCACGGCGAAGCGCGCGCAGGCGGCCAAACAGACGGCGCTTGCGCCGGTCTATCTGGATACGAGCGCGCTCATCGATGGGCGCGTGTACGACGTGTGCCGTCTGGGCTTTGTGCCCGGCGCGCTGATCGCGCCGCAGTTCATTCTCGACGAGCTGCGCCACATCGCCGATTCCGCCGATCCGCTGCGCCGCGCGCGCGGTCGCCGCGGGCTGGACGTCCTTGAAAAGCTGCAAAAGCTCGACGGCGTGACCGTCCGCATCACGGATGAGAACCCCGAGGATGCAGCCGAAGCCGACGTGAAGCTGCTCAAGCTGGCGCAGGCTTCGCACGGCGCGGTAATGACCGGCGATTACAACCTTGCCAAGGTTGCCGCCGTGGCGGGCGTGAAGGTTCTCAACCTCAACGATCTGACGCAGGCGCTCCGCCCCCCGCTGCTGCCGGGCGAGGCGATGCGCACGCAGATCGTCAAGGAAGGCAAGGAACCGGGGCAGGGCGTGGCGTATCTCGACGACGGCACGATGATCGTCATCGAAAACGGCCGCGCGCATATCGGTGAAACGGTCGATGTGATCGTCACCAGCGTATTGCAGACGAGCGCCGGACGGATGATTTTCGCAAAGGTGAAGGAATGATTTTTTGCGGCGGGCTCGCCGCAAAAGGGAACGGGGTGCTCGATACTCCGCGCCTGATTCTGCGCGCATTCCGCGAGGAGGATAGTCCTGCGCTTTTCGCGATTTACAGCGATGAAAAAACGAAGGAGCATTGTCATGTTACAAAAACTTAAGGGGTTTATAGAAGAAAAAAGGTTGAACTTCTATGACCTTGCAGTAATGACGGATAACGGAATCGAAAGCAGCAAGCTTCAGCCCTGTAATAATTGCAACGACAGCTACTCTATTGCCAAGGCGTTTACCATGACCGGAATAGGTCTTTTGGCCGATCAGGGGCTTGTTCGTGCAGAGGACCGGCTGGCAGATATCTTGCGCGACCAGCTTTCTGAGGGGATTGATCCCAAATGGGAGGACGTAACGATAGAGCATGTGCTGAAGCATCGCTGGGGAAACGGGACAGATTTTTTTGACATTGATAACAACGATGCAAATGACTATGGCACGGATTATCTTGGCTTTATTCTCCGACATCCGTTGGCATATCGGCCGGGCTCGGTCTATGTATATAACGACGCCGGTTTTTACCTTCTGGGACGCGCGATTCATGCGCTTAGCGGTGAAACCATGGACCAATTTCTGATGAAGCGTCTGACTGCTCCGCTACATTTTTCTGAGGTCGCCTGGAGCCTTTGCCCTCATGGACATCCTATTGCGGGAACCGGTCTTTACGTTCAAGCGAAGGATATGGTGAAACTGGCTTGGCTTTATCAGAATGGCGGAGTTTATGAAGGGCGGCGCATTTTGTCGGAGGAATGGGTCAATCAAGTGATCGACCGGCAATATGAGCTTGCGCCCTTGCGGGAAGGCTCGCAATGGATTGGCAAAGCGGGAATGAATGGACAGATGATTTGTTTTTCTGCCCAAAAACGCATAGCCGTGGCATGGCACAGCTATGAACCGAACCAGGGAGATAAACTATTTATCGATTATCTGCACGAAATCAGCGAATAAATGGCGAGGGACGGCGAAAAGAAAGCCGGTCAGAGGCAATTACAAAAACTGCCCGTTGCAGCACGGCAACTGCAACGGGCAGTTTTTATATTTACCAAGAATGCGGCGTGTTTGGCTTTTTGCGCCGCATTGCGGCGAAAAAAAGAATGCCGTTCAGTCTGAAAGACGGCTGTAATATTCCACGAGCGCATCGCGGAAGAGTGAGACGATGCGCGGCATGCGCGCGCTTTCGGACCAGGAGCACAGCAGCGTGCGCTGAAGGTACGGCTCCTCGAGCCGCAGGAGCGCGATGTCGGTGTCGTCCGGAGAGAACCAGGAATAGTGCGGCAGAAAGGCGACACCGGAATTGATTTTAATCAGGCTGACGATGTTGTTCCATTCGCTGCAGACGATGCTTGGGCGCAGCGAGAAGCCGTGCAGCTGCGCGCAGCGGTCGATAATCTGCTGCGTGACGGCGAACTCCGGCAGCAGGATCAGGTTTTCGTTCTGCAATTCGCGCAGCGAGACGCTTGTGCGCTGCGCCAGTGGGTGCCGCTTGGAAACGCCGCAGAGAATATCCTCGGTGAACAGCTCCACTGAACCGTCGAGCTTCATGGTGTCGATGACCGAGCTGTAAAGGTTCAGCGCTTTGTTGCAGACGGTCAGGTACAGGTCCGCTTCGCGGCTGGTGGCGCGGTCGGGCGAAAACTGGCGCTTGACGAGACGGATGCAGATATTGGGATATTGCCGGCGAAATTCCGTGATGATCTGCGGTAGAAATCCCGTGCCGGTATGGGGCGAGACGGTAACGGTGCCCGTCATTACGTTCGGATCGGACATTTCAGCCCGGGCTGCGTCCAGCTCACGGAACACCGATTCGACATGGCGCAGGTAGATTTCGCCGTTCGGACTGAGCGCATAGTTTCGCCCGTTCCGGATGAAAAGCTGGCAGCCCAGCTCCTCCTCGAGTGCGTGCAGCACCTTGCTGACGGCGGGCTGGGATACGTGCAGATCGTTCGCCGCGGCGGTCAGGCTGCGCATCTCGGCGATCTTTCGAAAATATTCCAGCTGCAAAAACGTCATCAGGATTACGCTCCTTCCGCTTGGGAAATTCATAACATTATGGTTATGAATTGTTCCCCGGATTTATATTGGACGATAAATATACGCAGTGATACAATGCAGACCGTAGTGAAATAAATATCATGCACAAGACTTATGCGTTCACTCTATTGGCAATGTATCGATAACCTGAAATTATAATCAGACCCTGCAACTGTGTCAAGCGAATGACGAAATAAGGCGCGTGAGAGGAAAGAAATCATGAAAATTACCGGTGTGGAAATTATCCGCAGCTATCCCAAAAAGGGCAAGCCGAAGTGGCGCCCGGCGTTTGTGCGTATTCATACGGATGCGGGAATCGACGGCTTGGGCGAGATCGGTCTGGCTTATGGTACGGCGCAGGACGCCGGCGTGGGGCAGGCGCAGGACTTCGCGCGCATGCTGCTGGGCAAGGATCCGCTGCGTATCGAGGCCATCTGGGATATGTTCCACCGCAAAACCTTCTGGGGCATGAGCGGCGGCGCGGTCTGCTTTGCGGCGATGAGCGCCATCGATATCGCGCTGTGGGACATCAAGGGCAAATACATGAACCAGCCGGTCTATCAGCTGCTCGGCGGCAAAACGAACGAGAAGATTCGCGGCTACGCCAGTCAGATCCAGAACGGCTGGAAGGGCAACGGTTACCGCCACATTCAGCCTGAAGAATACGCGCAGGCCGCGCGCGACGCGATTGCGGCGGGCTTCGACGCGGTGAAGGTCGATCCCATCGGTATCGATCCCAACGGCGGCTGGATGGATTGGAACACCCGCGGCATTCTTTCCCAGGAGCAGCTGGACGTGGCCGAGGCGCGCGTGGCGGCGATCCGCGAGGTCGGCGGCGAGGGGCTGGACATTATTGTCGAACTGCACGCGCTGACCGATACCAACACGGCGATTCAGCTGGGTCGCCGGCTGGAGCAGTATAACGTCTATTATCTCGAAGAGCCGACGCAGCCGCTGAACGACAAGCTGTTCGGCGTGATTGCGCGGGAAGTTAAAATGCCGCTTGCGGCAGGCGAAAGAATCCATTCCCGCTGGGGATTCCGCCCGTTCTTCGAGGAGCGGTCGCTGAGCATTATTCAGCCGGATCTGTGCAACTGCGGCGGCATCACCGAGGGAAAAAAGATCTGCGACATGGCGCACGTATACGATATCGGCGTGCAGCTGCACGTATGCGGCAGCCCCGTTTCCAACGCCGCGGCGCTGCAGGTGGAGGCTGTGATTCCGAACTTCGTCATCCATGAGGTGCACGAATACGCGATCGAGCCGTACAACATTGAACTGTGCAAATACGATTACCAGCCTGTGAACGGGTATTATTCCGTGCCCGACCTGCACGGCATCGGCCAGGAACTGACCGAGAAGGCAGTGAAGGAAGCGGAAATTTATATCAACATCAAGGAGGACTAAAACAATGCGCGATATCACCGTTACCACCAAAATGATCCCGCTGCTGGGCAAGCCGCTGGGACAGTCTGTTTCTTCCAAGATCAGCAACACGATGTACGAGCGCTACGGCATCGACGTGGTGCGCTTCCCCATCGAATGCGAGAAGGAAGACCTGCCGGTGCTCGTGGCCGGCCTGCGCAAGATGAACATCAACGGTCTGGGCGTGACCAAGCCCTACAAGGTCGAAATTCTGAAATACCTCGACGGCACCGACGAGCTGGCCGGCATGATCGGCGCGTCCAACCGCGTTGTGATGAAGGATGGAAAGCTGATCGGCACCAACGTCGACGGCCGCGCCTTTACGCGCGCGCTGCGCAGGGAAACCGGTATCAATATCGGCGATAAGAAATACCTCTGCCTCGGCGCGGGCGGCGTGGGCAAGCCCATCTGCTGGACGCTGATCTTCGAAGGCGCGAAGAAGGTTTACATTCGCGATAAGTTCAACGAGGCGAGCAAAGAGCTGGCCGACCGCATCAACGCCAAGTATCCGGGCACGGCGATCTATCTGCCTTATGAGGACGACGCCGCGCTGGCAGCCGCCGCGAAGGATTCCGACGTGATCATCAACGCCACCGGACTGGGCATGCCGCCGCACAAGGACGAAACCCCCATCGCCAAGGAGCTCATCGAACCCCGGCACATCTGCTTCGAGTGCATTTACAATCCGGCGGTGACGCTGTTCATGCAGGAAGCGCGCGAGCAGGGCGCGACGGCGCTCAGCGGCAAGGTGATGCTGATTAACTGCGCGATGATGGGCTTTGAAGCCCTTTCCGACGTGGAAGTTCCCTATGAAGAATGGGAAAAGCTGTTCGACGAAGCCGTCGCCGCCATGGCGGTGAAATAAATCCCGTAATTCAGGCGTTTGATTCAGGACGCTTGCATTAAAATTATTATCACATAAGGAGGCAAACTCAATGAAAAAGTTCCTGGCTCTCGTGCTCGCAGTGATGATGGTTCTGGCCGTCGCCGTTTCCGCCAACGCGGAATGGAAGCCCACCAAGGGAATCAAGGCTTTCCTCGGCTATGGCGCCGGCGGCACCACGGACAACATCGTCCGCCCGCTGTTCTCCGTTGCATCCAACTTCCTCGGCCAGATCATCAACGTTGAAAACCTTTCCGGCGGCTCCGGTTCCATCTCCTGGGCTGAAGGCTGCGAAGCCGCTCCCGACGGTTACAGCCTCATCTGCGGCGCCGAAACCTGCGCCCTGTACGACATGTATGACCTCGTGCCCTACACCAGCGACAGCGTGAACGTGCTGATGGTCATCGCCGACACCCCCAACTTCCTCTACGTCCGCAAGGACAGCCCCTACGAGACGGTTGAGGACCTCTTCAACGCCGAACTGGCCAAACCCGGCACCGTGCTGAAGACCGCTTCCGGCACCGTCGGCATCAACGCCACGACCAGCGCCGTCTACAAGGCTGTTGTGGGCGTGGACTTTGACGCGTACACCGCCGATTCTTCCTCCTCCGCCGTTGTGACCGTTCTGGGCGGCTTCGCCGATTTCGGCTTCTCCGCTTACGCCAACATCAAGGACTATGTGGACAGCGGCGACGTGCGCATCCTCTGCTCCAACTCCAACACCCGCATCATCGAAGACATCCCCTGCATCACCGAATACTATCCGGAAATGACCGACTTCTTCCCGCTCAACGCCTTCTACTGCGTGGCGCTGAACCCGGAATGCACCCAGGATATGGTCGATACCTACACTGAAGCGCTCACCGCGGCCTACAACGACGAGTCCTTCCGCGCGGCTATGGAAAACTACGGCGTGAACCTGCTCGGCCTGACCGGTCAGGAAGCCAACGACTACATCCGCAACTTCCGCGTCGCCGCCGCCAAGGCGCTCATCAACGCCGGCGCCATCAACAAGACCATGGCGGATCTCGGCCTCGAATAAGCCAATCAATCTCATTCCCTTTACTCAACACTCCCTGTTTTTGCCGGGCCGCCGCTTCGGCGGCGGTCTGGCTCGGCGGGGCAACTTACCGGATGGAGTGACATTATGAGCGAAAATAAACAGAAAAACACGGAAGGCGCGAAGTTCCTCAATCCCGGTCAGCGCTTCTTCACCGTGTTCCTGCTGGCGTTTGCGGGGTTCTTCCTCTGGCAGTCGATCGATATTCTGCATCAATATCCGAAAGTCTCCGGCCCCGCGTTCTTCCCGCTTTGCATTTCCGGCCTGATGATCTTCCTGGTGATCCTCGATTTCGTCAAGAGCCTGAAAATTCCCGCGATCGACGCGGGCGTGCCGCTTGGCCGCAAGCTGATCGATACCTTCAAATATGTGTTCCCGAAGGAATCGTTTATCTTCCTTCTCATCTGCATTGCGTATTTCGTGCTGCTCGTTCTGGGCGTGCCGTTCATGATCGCGTCGGTGCTGTTCCTGATGGGTTCCATGTGCTACATGATCCCGCACAACATCGTCAAGAACGCGATCTATACCGTTGTGCTGCTGGTTGCCATTTATCTGATTTTTGTGCTCGTCTTCAAAGTATCGCTGCCCTGAGGAGGGATAAGATAAGATGTCTCAGTCCTTAATTGGTCTTCTTACCCCGTTCACCGATCCGATGATGCTGGTAGCGCTGGCAATCGGCACCTGCGCGGGCGTTTACGTCGGCGCGATTCCGGGTCTGACGGGTACCATGGCGGTTTCTCTGCTCGTTTCTCTGACGTTCAGCTGGCGCACCAACATCGCGCTGGCCGCGATGTGCGGCGTGTATATCGGCGCCGTTTACGGCGGCAGCCGCAGCGCCATCCTGCTTAACATTCCCGGCGCGCCCGCCGCGGTGGCCGACGTATTCGACGGCTATCCCATGGCCCTCAAGGGCCAGGCGGCCAAGGCCATCGGTATTGCGACCACGCAGAGCGTCGTGGGCGGCCTGTTCGGCACGCTCGCGCTGCTCATCCTCACGCCGATGGTCAGCAAGTTCGCGCTGAACTTCAGCCCGGTCGATTATTTCCTGCTTTCCATCATGGGCATCCTGATGGTCGGCGCGCTCGGCAACGGCTCTATGATTAAGGGCATGATCGCTGCCTGCATGGGCATTCTGCTCGGCCGTGTCGGTCAGGATTACGCCATGGGTATTCCGCGCTTCACGATGGGTCAGCGCCAGCTGCTGGCGGGCATCCCGTCCGTTGTGGCGATGATCGGCCTGTACGGCTTCTCCGAGGCGCTTGCGCAGGTGAACATGCGCGATGCGAAGATCGTCAAGCAGGACGTTTCCCGCATTGTGCCGGAATTCAAGGTGGTTGTGAAGCACCTGCCGCTGACGCTGCGCTGCGCCGTCATCGGCACTGTCGTGGGCGCGCTGCCCGGCGCGGGCGGCACCATTGCTTCGCTGCTGGCCTATGACCATGCCCGCCGCACCGTCAAGAACCCCGAGGTTCCCTTCGGCGAGGGCGCGATCGAAGGCCTTGTCGCTCCGGAAAGCTCCAACAACGCCGCTGTCGGCGGCGCGTTCATCCCGATGCTCACCCTGGGCGTGCCCGGCGACGCAGTGACCGCCATCATCATGAGCGCGCTCGTCATGCACGGCATGAACCCCGGCCCGATGCTCATGCAGAAGAGCGGCACGCTGTTCTACATTGTCGTCATGCTCAACATTCTGGGCAACCTGCTGCTCCTGCCGTTCGGTCTGACCGGCATCAAGGTGTTCGCCAAGTTCGTTGAAATCCCCAAGGGCCGCCTGTTCCCGATCATCTTCATGCTCGCCGTCGTCGGCGCGTATGTAACCAACAACATGATCGCGCACATCGGCTGGATGATGCTCTTCGGCCTGCTGGGCTATATCCTCAAGAAGTTCGGCTTCCCGGCCTCCCCGCTGGTGCTGGGTATCGTGCTGGGCAACCTGATGGAAACCAACTGGCGCAATTCGCTGATGTCCTTCCGCGGATTCGGCGGAGTCATCAACAGCATCTTTACCCGTCCCATTACGCTGGTTCTGTTCCTGGTGGTGCTGTGGACGCTCGTGAAGGGCACGCGCCCCTATCGCTGGTGCATCGAGCAGATCAAGGGTCTGTTTGCAAAGAAAAAATAATTTGAAAGAAGCAAAGGAGAAAAAACATGGACGCTGAAACTTTCGTTTCCATCATCAAACCCTATCGTGAGGGCCAGGCTGAAGCCGTGCAGATCGGCGATCCGAGCCAGCGCATCGAGTATACCCGCGAAGACGGCACCAAGGGTACCTACGGCAACTGCCGCAAGATCTTCCGTATCGTCAACGATAAGCTCCATCATTCCGAAAAGTTCGTGCTGGGCATCGCCGTGTTCGCGCCGGGCGAGGGCGGCATGGTGCATGTGCATGAGAACGCCGAGGAGTTCAGCTACATCATCTCCGGCGGCGGCTCCCAGCTGGACAAGGACAACAAGGTCTGCGGCCATTTCACCAAGGGCGACGTCAAGTTCGTGCCGAAGGGCGCGTATCACGGCGCGTTCTGCGATTCCGACGAACCGCTGGTGATGCTGTTCGGCTATTCCGCCGGCGGCGAACTGCCCAAGAAGTAATCGCAACCGTATTCGAAACGCAGCCCCTGCCGCCGCGGCGCGTGCTCATAAGGCCGCGCCGTGCGCGGCAAAGTTTTTTTCCTGGAGGGAGAAAAGATGCAGTTTACCTCGCTTTTTACGCCCCTGCACATCGGGCCGATGACGGTGAAGAACCGCTTCGTCGTGCCGGCGATGTCCAATAATTTTGCGCTGCCTACGGGCTGCCTGAGCGATGAATCGGTCGCCTATTACGCCGAGCGCGCCCGGGGCGGCTTCGGACTGATTACCATCGAGGCGACCGTCGTGGAACGAAAGGCCAAGGGCGGCCCGCGCAAATCCTGTATTTTTGACGACAGCATGATCGACGGCTTCCGCAGTGTGGCCGAGGCGTGCCATGCCTATGGCGCGAAGGTGTCCGTGCAGCTGCAGCACGCCGGTCCCGAGGGCAACGCCAAGGCCGCGGGGTATCCGCTCCGCTCCGCCTCCGCCATCCCGGCAGCCTGCGGCCGCGATATTCCGATCCCGTATACGACGGAGGAAGTGTACGCGCTGGTCGATCTGTACGCCGACGCGGCCGAGCGCGCCATGAAGGCCGGGCTGGACGCGGTGGAAATCCACTGCGCGCACGGTTATCTGCTTTCCAGCTTTATTTCGCCGCGCACCAACAAGCGCACCGACGAATTCGGCGGCTCGTTTGAAAACCGTATGCGCCTGCCGAAACTGATTATCGAGGCCGTGCAGGCGCGCACGGAAGGCCGCATTGCGGTGCTGGCGCGCATCAACGGCAGCGACGAAGCAGAGGGCGGGCTTGACGTTCATGACAGCGCCGCTGTCGCGGCTTATCTGGAGGAGTGCGGCGTGGACGCGCTGAACGTTTCGCGCAGCATTCATCTGATGGACGAATATATGTGGGCGCCTACTGCGTACCATGCGGGCTTCAACGCCGATCAGGTGACGGAGATTCGCCGCGCGGTGAAGGTGCCGCTGATTACCGTGGGCCGCTATACCGAGCCATACTTCGCCGAACTGATGGTGCGCGAAGGACGCTGCGACATGGTGGCGTTCGGCCGGCAGAGCATCGCCGATCCGCACATGCCCGAGCTGGCGCGAGAGGGACGGCTTGAAGAAATGCTGCCGTGCATCGGCTGCCTGCAGGGCTGCGTGCGCATGATGATGCAGGGCCAGCCGCTGACCTGCCTGGTGAATCCCGGCGTAGGCCATGAAAAGGATCTGACGCTTCCCAAGACAGAAACGCCCAAAAAGGTTCTGGTCGTGGGCGGCGGCGTAGGCGGCATGTGTGCGGCGTTTACCGCCGCGGAGCGCGGCCACGAAGTGAAGCTTGTGGAAAAGAGCGAGGCGCTCGGCGGACAGATGACGCTTGCGGCGTATCCTCCCGGAAAGGGCGACATTACGTGCATGGTGCGCGCGTATATCGTCCGCTGCGAGGAGGCGGGCGTGAACGTGCTGCTGAACACTGAGGCCACGCCTGAATTCATCGCCGCGCAAAAGCCGGACGCGCTCATTCTGGCCACGGGCGCGCAGCCGTTCGTGCCGGAAATTCCGGGCATCCATGAGCCGTTTGTGCTGCATGCGGCGGATGTGCTGGCCGGCAAGGCGGCCTGCGGCGCGAAGACGCTCGTCATTGGCGGCGGCATGGTGGGCTGCGAGCTGGCCGACTATCTGGCCGAGCGCGGCCATGATGTGACGGTGCTGGAAATGCGCGACGCGCTGGGCGCGGATGTGATCGTCGAGCACCGCAAGTTGCTGATGCGCAATTTCGCCGAGCATGGCGTGAAGGGTATTACCGGCGCGGCCGTGACGCGGTTTGTGTCCGACGGCGTGGAGTATCGCAAAAACGACCGGGAAGAAGCGGCGCACGGGTTCGATTCCGTTGTGCTCGCGCTCGGCTCGCGCTCGTATAACCCGCTGTATGAAGCATGCAAGGAGCTTGCGCCGCAGGTGTTCGTCATCGGCGACGCGGTGCGCGCGCGCCGCGCGCTGGATGCGACCCGCGAGGCCTACGACGCCGCGATGTCGCTTTGACGGGAGGCAAACGGAAGTGACAAAATTTGAAACGCTGCTTTCGCCTCTGCAGATTAACGGCATGACGCTGCGCAACCGCGTCGTGATGACGGCGGCCGGCACGAATTTTACGGGCCCCGACGGTGTTGTGACAGAGGATCATCTCAACTATTACGGCCTGCGCGCCAAGGGCGGCACGGGGCTGATTATCATCGAAAACGTAAGCGTGGATTCGCCGGTTGGTTCCAACGGCACCACGCAGCTGCGCATCGACCATGAGCGCTATGTTCCCGGCCTGTACCGCCTGTGCGAGCGGGTGCATCTGTACGGCGGGTGCATCGCCGCGCAGCTGAACCACGCGGGCAGCAACGCCAAGCAGTTCCGCACCGGCGTGCAGCCGGTTTCGGCCAGCAACATCACTGCGAAAATCGGCGGCGAAGAACCGCGCCCGCTTCGCGCGGACGAGCTGCCCGGCATTGCCGAAAAATATGCCCAGGCCGCTGTGAACGCCCGAAAGGCCGGCTTCGACGCGGTGGAAATCCACGGCGCGCACAGCTATCTGATCAGCCAGTTCCTCTCGCCGCTGACGAACCGCCGCACCGACGAGTTCGGCGGCTGCGCCGAGAACCGCGCGCGGTTCCCCGCGATGGTGCTGGCCGCGGTGCGCAAGGCCGTCGGACCGCGCTATCCCGTCATTCTGCGCATTAACGGTGACGAAATGATGGAGGGCGGAAACGACCAGGCGGCGATGCTCGAACTGCTTGCCTATCTTGCGCCGTACGTCGACGCGATCGACGTCTCCGCGGCGGTCAGCAACGCCGTACAGTATCAGATCGACGTGGCGTGCCTGCCCGACGGCTGGCGCAGCTTTATGGCGCGCGCCGTGCGCGAGAAATTCAACAAGCCCGTGATAACCGTGGGCAATATTCGCAACCCGGAGGTAGCGGAGAATATTCTCGAAAAGGGCGATGCCGACATGATCGGCATGGCGCGCGGGCTCATTGCCGAACCCGACTGGGTGAACAAGGTCGCTTCCGGCCGCGTGGACCAGCTGCGCAAATGCATCTCCTGCAACGTCGGCTGCGTAGCGCACCGCGTGGCGCAAAGCACGCCCATCCGCTGCACCATCAACCCTGATCTGTTTCACGACGCCGACGCATATAAGACGCGTCGCGTGAACCGCACCTGCAACGTGGCCGTCATCGGCGCGGGCACGGCCGGTCTGGAGGCCGCCTGCACGGCAGCGGAGGTCGGCTGCAACGTGTTCGTGTTTGAAAAAGAGACGCAGCCCGGCGGGCTGACGGCGCGCATCGCGCGGCTGCCCGACAAGGCGCGCTTCGCAGATTTCACGCGCTACCAGACGGCGCGCGCGCAAAGGCTTCCGAACCTGTATATGTTCTTGGGCGAAGAAGCGCGGCCGGAGAAGATCCGCCCCTTCCGCCCCGATCTGATCGTATTTGCAACGGGCGCGGAGCCCCTGCTGCCGCCCATCGAAAACCTGCGCGAAGCGCTGGGCGAAGAGGGGACGCGGCTGATTACCGCGCTGGACGCGCTGGACCGGCTGGACAGCTACCCCGCGGATATGCGCGGCATGAAAGTGGCCGTAGCCGGCGGCGGCGCGGTCGGAATCGACATGGCCGAGTTTTTCGGCGCGCGCGGCGCGCATGTAACCGTTATCGAGTGGCTGCCGCAGATCGGCGCGGATCTCGATCCGGTGTATAAGAGCCGCTTCCGCGAACTGACGGGCAAGTACGATATCGAACTGCTGCCCGGCACGCGCCTGACGCGCGCGGACAAGGACCGTTTTACCGCGCTGTGCGGCGAGGAGAAGCGCGAATTCCCGTTCGATTACGGATTCGTCTGCCTCGGCCTGAAATCGAAAACGGACGCGGTAGAGGCGCTGCGCAGCGCGTTCCCCGGCGTGCCCACGCTGGCCGTGGGCGACAGCCGCCGCGCCCGGCGCATCATCGAAGGCGTGGCGGAGGGCCGCACTATCCTCGTCGAACTGGAGCGCATGGGCTTTTTGCCCAAACGCTGCGAATAAAGGAGGCTGCCCGGATGAAGGAGTTTCAGATTCCTTATTACAAAACGCACATGACGCTGCATGTGGCGGAAGAAAACCTTGAAGCGGTTTTGACGGCGAAAGCGCCGGAAAAATCGCCGCTGAGCGAGGAAGAAATCGTCCGCGCGGCGCTTGAAAGCCCGATCGGCTCCGAGCGGCTGAGCGAACTTGCAAAGGGGAAGGCGCGCGTGACCATCGTGACCAGCGACCATACGCGCGCGATGCCGAGCAGAATTACGCTTCCGCTGCTGCTTGAAGAAATCCGCCGGGGGAACCCGGAGGCGAAAATTACCATTCTGATTGCGACCGGTCTGCACCGCAAAACGACCGAGGCCGAGCAGCGCGCCATGTTTGGCGACGCGATTGTGGATAACGAGCGCATCGTCGTCAACGACGCGTTCGCGCCCGACGATTTCGCGTTCGTGACGGATCTGCCCTCCGGCGCGGAGCTGTGGGTGAACAGGGAAGCGCTTGACTGCGACCTGCTGGTGACGGAAGGGTTTATCGAGCCGCATTTCTTCGCGGGCTTTTCCGGCGGGCGCAAGAGCATCCTTCCCGGCATCTGCA
>SFFS01000262.1 GCA_004557805.1 Clostridiales bacterium
CTCTGGGGCGCGCTCAACGGCGCGCTGATCCTTGCTGAAAGCTGCCGCGCGCCGAAACGGCGGCTCCCCGCCGCGGTGCAGATCGGTTGCACGTTTGTTGTGATGACGCTCACGCGCGTGCTGTTCCGTGCGGAAAGCGCGGGCGCGGCGCTTGCCGTGTGGCGCGGGCTGTTTGCGTTCCGCGCGGGGGCGGGCGTGCTCGCCTGCGGGCTGGACGCGGCCGATTTCGCGGCGGCGCTGGCGGCTGCGGCGGCGCTGCTGGCGGCGGATGTGTGGGCGGAGAAGCGCGGCGCAATGCGGCTGCCGGGCTGGGCGCGGTTTGTGCTGAGCCTTGCGGGCGTATGCGCGGTGCTCGTGTTTGGAATGTATGGGCCGGGATACCGCCCGGCGGAGTTTTTCTATGGCCGGTTTTAATTTTCGCGGCGCAATGCGCCGCCTGAGCGCGGCGGTTGCTTTTCTGCTGTGTACGGCCGTGTTCGCGGTATCGGCGGGATATTCGCTGCGTCCGGACGATCAGGGCGTGCGCACGCGTCTGGAAGGGTTTTACGCCGAGCCGGCGGGTTCGCTCGACGTGGTGTTCGTCGGTTCCAGCGCGGTCTATGCGTTTTTTTCGCCGCTGCGGCTGTGGCGGGAGACGGGGCTGACTTCGTATCTGTATGCGACGCCGAATCAGTCGGTGGATATGATTCGCTATGCGATTGAGGAGTGCCGCAAAACGCAGCCGGACGCGCTGTACATCGTTGAACTGCGCGCGATGCTTGCCACCCGGGAGGATCGCGCGGCCATTGCGGCCGATTTGCGCAGGCTTTCGGACAATATGCCGTATTCGCGCACGCGCGCGCGGCTCATCGCGGCGCAGGCGGAACCGGAGACGCGGCTTTCGCACGAGATCGACCTTATCAAATATCATGGCCGATGGAAGGATGTGCGGTGGAGCGACTTGCGTTTTCTGCGTTGGGGAAAGGCCGACCCGATGAAGGGCTGGCAGTTTATCACCGGCTGGGAGCCGATTGAAATGCGCGACTGGAGCGCCGTCAACGCGGCCATCGAGCCGGACGCGGATAACGTGCGCGCGCTGGAAACACTGCTGGAATATTGCCGTGCGGAGGGCGTGAACGCCGTGTTTCTTGCAACGCCGTTTTCGCTTTCGCGCAAGCAGGAAAAGATGCTGAACGCCACGGAGAAGACGGTCGAGGCGGCGGGCTATGAATTCTGGAACCTGACGAAGATTCCAGATGAGATCGGGCTGGATTTTGAGACGGATTATTCCGATTTCCGGCATGTGAACATGCTTGGCGCGGTGAAATGCACCGGCTGGCTGGGCGCGCGGCTGACGGAGAAGGGGGTCGTCCATGCGGCGGCGGACGACGGCGCGCGCTGGCAGGAGTGCTGGGCGCAGTATGAGCCGCGGGAGCAGGCGGCGATCGAAACCATTTTGGAGCAGTGAGGAGGAGAGCGATGAACGAGAGAAAGAGCGCGCAGGAACGGATTCTCCATGCGTTTCGGGAGGAGCGAATCTGGGCGGAATCGATGCTGGAGCTGATCGCGCGGTACGCCGCCGAGCGGCCGGAGCGGCTGTGCGTTGCAGATCCGGACGAAGCGCTCGGCTACGGTGAATTCTATGCGCGCATCCTGAAAAAAGCCGGACAGCTTGCGGCGATGGGCGTGCGCAGAGGCGAACGGGTGGCGGCCTATGCGGCGCAGCGCGCCGATTATCTGGCGCTGCAGTTCGCGGCGCACCGGCTGGGCGCAGTGTTCGTACCGCTGGAAAAGAACCTGCCCGAGGAGCGCGCGCAGGAAATTGCGGAGCGCACGGAGGCGAAGCTGCTCCTGCGGCGGACGCGGCTGGAAGGCCCGGAAGCGCCGCTTCCGCCGGAAATGCCGCGCGGGGACGAACTTGCCACTATCCTTTACACCACCGGCACGACGGGGCGCTCCAAGGGCATCGCTCTGACGCACCGCGCCGAGGTGGCCGTGGCGCAGAACGTGTTCTACGGCGTGGCCATGGAGGAAGACACGGTTGAAATGATCCCCATGCCCGTGAGCCACTCCTACGGCCTGCGGCACTGCTTCGGGCTGCTGCTGGGAGGACGGAGCGTTGTGCTGTGCGACGGCGTGGCGATGGCGGGCGATTTCTTCGCGCTGATGGACCGCTACGCGGTTAACGCGCTTTCGCTCACGCCAGCGACGGTCAACATCCTGCTGCACCTGACGGGCGACCGGCTGGGGAGCTATCCGCTGCGCTATCTGCAGCTGGGCACGGCGGGGGTCGACTCGGCGATGAAGGACAGGATGCGCGCGCTTTTGCCCGGCAGCCGCCTGTATCAGTATTACAGCAGCACCGAGGCGGGCTGCGCCTGCATTTTTGATTACAGGAACGATTTTTCGCCCCGGCGCGTGGGAAGGCCCGCGTGCAATTCACATTTTATCATTGTGGACGACAGCGGGCAGGAAATCCAGAGCTCCGAGTCGAATTGGGGGCTTATTG
>SFFS01000263.1 GCA_004557805.1 Clostridiales bacterium
ACTTGCTGCTATAAGCGAGTAAGTGATAATATTGCGGAAATGGCTGTTACTCTGCATGGCGGAGTGATAAGGGATAAACCATATTATAAATATTATTTTGGGGATACTGCAGAACAGATTCCGGGGATGTGGCTGGATCGTTCTGTGGAGATTTGCCCTGAAAACATGGAAACGGCTAAAAAGGTTACTAGTGTATGGAAAAACCAAGGTATATGGTATGTACAATTTGCAGACAAAGACGAACCGACACCAGTTACAACTGTTGACGGTAAGGTTATAGCCGGCTTTAAGACTAAGAACATTCTTAGGAATAAAGAGCTTTTTTTCCGCGAAACCATACATAACATCATGCACATTGGTTCGACCAGTCCGCACTATAAATACACTAGCGGTAACGACTGGCTTCCAGATCATGCGGCTGTCCAGTATTCCTCATGAAAAAATCGCAATCCCGTTCTTTATGCATATAGAAAGACCTGCCGCATTTCGTGCGGCAGGTCTTTTGCTGTTCTCCGGCATGGCGCGGATCAGATCACCGCACAAACAGCTCCGTCACATACGGATAGCCGTTGCTGTCGTTGGCGACGCCCACGCCCACGGCTTTCCACTGCGAGCCGAGAATGTTGCGGACATGGCTGGACGAGCTCATCAGCGCCGCATGCGCCTTTTCCACGCTGCCGTTGCGCGCGATGTTTTCGCCTACGGACGTGTATTCGTAGCCGAATTCATCGAGCATCTGCGCGGCGCGGCCGTAGGTCGGCGATTCGTGCGCGAAGTAGCCGTTCTCGATCATGTCCTCGCTCTTGGCGCGCGCGATGGCGGAAAGCTCCTCGTCGAGCGGCAGCGCCTGCACGCCGTTGGAAACTCTGTCCTCGTTAATCATTTGATACAGCGCGCTCTCTTGCGGGGAGACCGATTGTGCGGTATAATTTTCATCGGATCGGGAAGGGGGCTGCGTGCAGTCGCTTTCCGCGCCGAAGGAGAAAATGCAATTCGAATCCCCCGGACAGGATGCGGTGGGGCAATCGCCGTCGCAGGATACGCTGCCGCATTTTCCGCAGCTTGCGGGCGTGTAGACGCCGCTCGAGCAGGAATTGCCGCGGATGCTGTTCGCGGCGCCCTGCGCCGCAGAACACGAACCCGAAGGCCGGCTCGAAGCGCAGCCGCCGGAGGAAGGCGCGCTCGCCGCCCAGCCGGAATTCGTGCCGGCGCTGCATCCGGAACCCGTGCTGCCGCCGGTTTCCCAGGAGAGCCCGCGCGCGCTTGTGCAGGAGCTGCTCGAGCCCGTGCCGCAGGACGCGCCGGAATCATAGCCTGTCCAGCCGCGCGAGGCCGTGTATTCTTCCCATGTGACCATCGGGCAGGTGGGAACGTCCCCGGCCTGCGCGCCGCCCGCAAGGCAAAGCGCGGCCGCCGAAAGCGCCAGTGCGCGAATGAGTTGCTTTTTCATCGTATCCCTCCTTTGTGCTTCCAGTTCTCCCGGAAGTTGACATAATTGTAATAATCTTGCAATCAATGCGCAACAAATTTACCAGAGGATTTCCATGGGAAATGCTGGAAGCGCGGAAAAGAGGTTCAAGTGAAGGTATTCGCCATCAGCGATCTGCATCTGCCGGGCAAACACCAGAAGCCGATGGACGTGTTCGGTCCGCAGTGGCGCGGCCATTTCGCGCGGATCAGTGAGGACTGGCGCGCGCGCGTCGCGCCGGAGGATTTGGTGCTGCTGCCGGGCGATTTCTGCTGGGCGATGCAGCTGGACGAGGCGATGGACGATCTGCGGGCCGTGGCGGCGCTGCCGGGAACAAAAATCCTGCTGCGCGGCAATCACGATTTCTGGTGGGATTCCATTTCGCGCGTGCGCGCGGCGCTGCCGGAGGGCATGCTCGCGCTGCAAAATGATGCGATTGTCACTGAGCGCGCGGTGCTGTGCGGCACGCGCGGGTGGCTCTGTCCGGGGGATTCCGCGCTGAGCGCGGACGATCTGCGCGTCTATCAGCGCGAGGTGGCGCGGCTGGAGCTTTCGCTGAACTGCGCGGAGAAAAAGCGCGCTGAGGCGCGGGCGCGCGGCGTGGAGCTGCCGCTGGTTGCGATGATGCATTTTCCGCCGTTTGTATCGCCGGAGATCCCCTCCGGGTTTACGGACTTGCTCGAGGCGCACGCCGTGCCGCTGTGCATCTACGGGCATCTGCACGGGCCGGGACTTGCCGCTGCGTATAACGGAACGCTGAGAGGAATTGAATACAGGCTCGTCAGCTGCGACGGACTGGGGTTTAAGGTGCTGGAGCTGCTCTGAGGGCTCCTGCACTTTTTTATATTGAATGCCATGTAAATGAAGTGGATTTATATAGTATGTTCTGCTATTGTTATTTGTGACACATAAAAGTACAGTTTACAAGGGACTACACAGGGTAGGTATCTGACGGGAGGGGTGCCGCCAGTCAGATTTTCCATGTGATGTTCAAGCTGTCGCTTGTGGCG
>SFFS01000047.1 GCA_004557805.1 Clostridiales bacterium
TTTTTATCGGACGGCGGCTTCGCCGCGCAAAAAAATCCCCCGCCCGCAGGGGGAGGGGATAACTGGCGGGTACGAATCCATATCGGACAATGGAAGCGCCCGTTGACGGAGAAACCATTTAACGGTTGGCGGCGCTGTGGTGTTCGGAAATCAGCACTTCGTCCACAGGCCATCCGCCGTAGCCGCAGGTTGCGCAGCGGGCGCAGATCACTCTGTAAGTCGAGATCACTGTGCAGTTCGGGTGACTGCCGCAGGAAGAACGATATGTTCTCGTTCCGTTCTCATAGGTGGTCAGCGACGTTCCATTGCAGTTCGGGTTCCCGCCGGCGCATTCCGCCAGGGCAACGGTGCAGATCAGTACGGCAAGCAGGAAGAGAGCAATCGCTATTTTTTTCATCGTGATTTCTCCTTTTCTTTTGTCGTCTGTATTCTTTTGTTTCCAATGAGAGAGGATTCGTCGTTTGTTTTTTTACATTTCGTTGTTGATTTCAACCGCCGTGTCCTTCAGCGTTTCGCGCAGCGCCAGCCCGTCGCCGACATACATGTTGATCTGCTCGAGGTTTTCCAGCCGCAGCAGCGGAGAGAAATCGATCAGCAGCGCGCCGTTCAGGTACAGCTTTTGCAGCCCGGGCACGGATTCCGCAAGGCTTTCAAGCCCCGCGTCAGTCATTCTGTCCGCCTGAACGCGGAACAGTTCCTTCTGCTTGGCCAGCGGAGAGAAATCGTCGATGGGCTCGTCCGGGCTCAGCGAAAGCGCTTCCAGTCTGCGCGTCGCCAGCGCGGAGAGATCGTCCGTCGTGATGGGGCCGCCCGAAACGTTCAGGTATTGCAGGTTCGGCCAGCTTTCCAGCAGCGGGCGCAGCTCGCCCTCGCGGAGCTTGGGCAGCGTCGCCTGTTTCAGGTTCGCGTGGCTCTTGAGCGGCGTGAGATCGGTATCGCCTTCCAGCGCACGCTTCGTCAGGAAGAAAGCCGTCAGGTTATCCCGTCCCGCCAGCGGCGAGAGGTCAAGCTGCGTGACGGAACCGCCGATCTGCAGCGCCGTCAGCTCCGGCAGCGCCGCAACCGGCGCTGTATTCAGCACGTCGCCGTCTATACGGAAGAACCTCAGCTTTTCCAGTCCCGCAAACGGCGTGAGGTCGTATGCGGGCGTTTTGCTGCCGCGAAGAATGAAAGATTCAAGGTTTTTACACAGCGCAAAATCTTCCAGCGTCTGGATTTCACCGGCTTCGCCGTCGAATTCCAGAATCATGGCCAGATCGTCGGTCGTGAGGGGAGCATCGGCGGAAACGCCCAGCGTTTCGCGAATTGCCTGCTCAACGGCAACGTCCGCAAACGCGACGGTTTCCGCTTCGGCGCATGCGCCGAACGCGCACGCCGTCAGCATGAGAACGCTGAGAAGCGTGCAGAGAAACTTCATGTCGCTCACTCCTTTCGCTCGGTTCCGATTGCAATGAAACCTTCGAGTTACACGACTATTCCCCTTTCGCATATATGGATATTTCAAAATAGCAAATTGTCGAAACTGTCCGCGCCGCGCTGCGAAGGCCGTTCGGTTGTCAGCGCGGCGCGGTTGCTTTCGGGTTAAATTCAGAATTTAGACGGGTCGTTGACGGCCACGTCCGTGTCCTTCAGCGTTTCGCGCAGCGTTAACAGGCGGCCGCCGGAGGTGTAGACCATTTCGAGCTTTTCAAGCGAAAGCAGCGGCGTGAAGTCCGCAATATCGCCCGCGTAGAAGAACAGCTTCCGCAGCCCGGGCACGGATTCCACAAGGCTTTTCAGCCCCGTTTCGGTCAGCGTGCCCGTCTGAACGCGAAACAGTTCCTTCTGCCCGGCCAGCGGTGAGAAATCGTCGATGGGCTCGTCCGGGTTCAGCACAAGCACCTTCAGCGTGCGCGTCGCCAGCCCGGCGAGGTCGTCCGTCGTGACAGGGCCGCCCCAGACGTTCAGATA
This sequence comes from Clostridiales bacterium, assembly GCA_004557805.1. GTDB lineage: Bacteria > Bacillota > Clostridia > Christensenellales > Aristaeellaceae > Aphodomonas. The sequence continues at coordinate 1,951 of SFFS01000047.1, forward strand.
TTGCAGGTTCGGCCAGCTTTCCAGCAGCGGGCGCAGCTCGCCCTCGCGGAGCTTGGGCAGCGTCGCTTTGCGCAGATTCGTATGGCTCGTCAGGGGAGAAAAATCGGTATTGCCGTCCAGCGCGCGCCGGGTCAGGTAGAAGGAATCGAGGTTCGTCCGCCCTGCCAGCGGCGAGAGGTCGAGGGTGGTCGCGCGTCCGCCGATCTGCATCGTGTTCAGCTCCGGCAGCGCCGCAACCGGCGCTGTATTCAGCACGTTGCCGTCGATCCGGAAGAATTGCAGCCGGGTCAGGTTTTCAAACGGCCTAAGCGAAAAAACGCGGGGATTGTTTTCGTAGCGCAGAATGAAGGATTCCAGGTTGACGCACATGGCAATGTCGGCGAGCGTCGCTACATCTTCGGACATGCAGTCGAAAGAAACGACTTTCGCCAGATCGTCGGCCGTGAGGGGAGCATTGGCGGAAACGCCCAGCGCTTCGCGAATCGCCTGCTCAACAACGGCGTCCGCAAACGCGACGGTTTCCGCTTCGGCGCATGCGCCGAACGCGCACGCCGTCAGCATGACAACGGCAAGAAGCGCGCAGAGAAACTTCATGTCGCTCACTCCTTTCGCTCGGTTCCGATGGAAACAAGGCCTTCTTTATATAGACGTTTTGAAATGGCAAATCGTTCCTGCTGAAGTACAAATAATAAACATTTTTTGTGCAAAGCGGCGCGCGGATGATTAACGGAAACGCGCAGGCGAAAGGATTTGATTTTCGTGCGCAAAATGCTATAATCAAAAAAAGAAGATGATTTCATGCCGACGATATCCATGTTTCGGGGAATTAGAATTACGATGTACTGGGCGGATCATATGCCGCCGCATTTCCATGCGACGTACGGCGGAGACGAAGTGATTGTTTCCATAAAGGATCTGGAAGTGTTGGAGGGAAATATCCCGAGCAAGCAACTGAAGATGCTGCTCGGATGGGCGGCGATCCGGCAGGATCAGCTGATGGATAACTGGGAGCTTGCCACGAAGAAACAGGAATTGTTCGCCATTGAACCGCTGAGATAAACGGAGGTTCCGGAAAAGGATGTGAAATCATGGAAAAAAACGCGGAGTATTATCTTTCAAAGGGATACGATCAAAAGACAGCCGAATATTTCGCTTCCGGGCGCAGAAAAATTGTCCGGGTCGTCCCGAATGAAGATTTCACATTGACGTTGACTTTTGATAACGGAGAAAAGCGGCTTTATAACGCGCAGCCGCTTCTGAAAGCCGGTACCGTATTCGCTCCTTTTCGGGACTGGCGGAATTTTCGGAGAGTTTATCTGGACGAGAGTCACTGCGTGTCCTGGGATATCGATCCGGAAATAGACAGCGGCAAAGTATGGAGCAATAAAGTTGATTTATGCCCGGACAGCTGCTATGTGGATAGCGTTCCGCTGACGGGAGATGTTTCCGGAGACGGAGTCTGACTTTCTGAACTTTCAGTGAATACGCGGCAAAAAAACGGCGCGACCGTAAGAGTCGCGCCGGTTTGACCGTTTCAGAGACACAATGATTTTGCGGAACGGTTCCCCAAATCTCATTTGATGGGCAGAATGAACTGCTTTGCAATCCAGCCCTGTTCGCCGTCGCAGTCGACGTAGCACCAGGTTTCGTCCTCGTTCCAGCAGATGAGCGAAATTTCCTGCCCCAGCATCGCGCGGCCGGTCACGTCGGAGTTGATATCCGCGCGCTGGCGGATGTTGCACCATTCGCGCACGTGCTGAATGACCGCCTTTTCGCAACGGCTGTAATCCGGGATTTCGGGGTGTTCAGTCGGGGTGGCGGTGGGGACGGCGGTGGGAATGGGCTGAGGAGTCCAGCCCCAAGGTGTGGCTTCCCCCGGCCGCCAGTTTCCATCGGGCGTGGTCCATCCCTCTGTCGGTATCCAGTCGGCATACGCAACCTTGACCTGCGGGCGCAGCCCCAGCGCGACGGCGGCGCCGATCGAAAGCACGAGCGCGGAACAGAGCAGAGCGGCCAGAATTCGTTTCATTTCAGAGCAACCCCTTTTTTCTTTCAAAATTATGGTTAAAACTGATCTTAATATAAACCGCCGCGCGCGTCAAGTAGCCCCGGCAAACTCTGTTCAATTTGCCGGTTATGACGGACGCGCTGCGCGCGAAGGGGATGCGCCGCCGCGTCTGCTGCAAAGAAAAACCGCTCCGCAAAAAGGCGCGGAGCGGTTCTGCAAAAATTTTACTTGATCGGCAGAATGAACTGCTTTGCAATCCAGCCCTGCTCGCCGCCGCAGTCAACATAACACTAGGTTTCGTCCTCATTCCAGCAGATGAGCGAAATCCGCTGGCCCAACATTGCGCGGCCGATTATGTCGGAGCTGATATCCGCGCGCTGGCGGATGTTGCACCATTCCTTCACGCCGCGGATGAGCGCCTGCTCGCAGCGGCTGTAGTCCACGACTTCGGGACGTTCAACCGGAGCGGGCGCGGGAGTAGGGGTGGGAGTGGGCGTTTCCGGCGTTTGCTTCTCATTGATGACGATTTCAATGAAAAGCGTTTTTGTCTCTTCCGTAAAATCCGATTTTATTACTTTTATTATGATTTCCCCGGTATAACCGCCCTTTTTGGTCGGCGTGCCGCTTATGGAAATCCACCTATCCGGTTTTGACCACGCCTCTAAGCCATATTCCTTGCTATCACAGCCGCTAAGGTCAAAGTCGTTCAAAAATTTTTCGTTATCATCGAACTGCCATTGAAACCGTTCGTCCTTATATTCCCCGACGGTAAATTCCAGTCTGTTTTTGCTCAGTGTGACCGCCCCCGCCACTGTGGGCAGCAGGCAAAGGGTAAGCGTGAGGAGTATTGCGAGTGTGAGCGCGCGAACTTGTGTGCGTTTCATGAATCGTTACCTTCCATCGTTTTCCTTTTTATGAAAATGACTATACATGTGACTGCGCGAAACGTCAAGCCGAAAAACATTTTTCCTGTTCATTTTTTCCTTTTCGTGCTATACTTTCCATATGATTGATTTTGCTCATCTTCATCTGCATACGGAATACAGCCTGCTCGACGGCGCGTGCCGCATCGATCCGCTGATGGACGCGCTGCGCGCGAAGGGCATGCGCCACTGCGCCGTGACCGATCACGGCGTGATGTACGGCGCGGTGGATTTCTACTCGGCTGCGAAAAAGGCCGGGATTCACCCCGTGATCGGCTGCGAATGCTATATCTGCCCCGATATGGACGATCGCCGCGCGCTTGCGCGCGATTATAATCACCTCATCCTGCTGTGCGAAAACGAAACGGGCTATAAGAACCTCACGCACCTCGTCTCCGACGCGTGGACGCGCGGGTTCTATTACAAGCCGCGCATTGATTTCCGGCTGCTCGAAGGGCGCACGGAGGGGCTGATCTGCCTGTCGGCCTGCCTGCAGGGCGAGGTGCCGCAGGCGCTGCTGAACGGCCAGGACGAGACGGCGCACCGCGCGGTAGAACGCTATGTGCGCCTGTTCGGCAAGGATCATTTTTTCATCGAGATTCAGGATCACGCCATTCCCGAGGAGCGCACGGTGCTGCCCCAGCTGGTGCGGCTGGCGCGCGAGATGGACGTGCCGTTCGTGGCCACAAACGACGTGCATTACCTGCGCCGCGAGGACGCCGAGGCGCAGGAAGTGCTCATGTGCATCCAGACCGGCAAAACGCTCGACGACGAGAACCGCATGCGCATGCAGACGCGGGAGCTTTACCTCAAAGCGCCGGATGAGATGGAAGCGCTGTTTCCCCAGTGGCCCGAGGCGCTGGAGCGCACGGTGGAAATCGCCGAGCGGTGCAACGTCGAGTTCGATTTCAAAACCCGGCACCTGCCGGCCTACCCGCTGCCGGAGAACATCACCGCGCCTCAGCTTTTGCACCGCGAATGCCAGCGCGGCCTGGCCGTCCTCTATCCGGACGACGACGGTACGGCGCAGAAGCGGCTCGACTACGAGCTTTCCACCATCGAGACGATGGGGTTCGTTGATTATTTCCTCATTGTATGGGATTTCATCAAATACGCCAAGGATAACGGCATCATGGTCGGCCCCGGCCGCGGAAGCGGCGCGGGCTCTATCGTGGCCTATACGCTGGGCATTACGGCCATCGACCCGCTGAAGTACAACCTTATCTTTGAGCGCTTCCTCAACCCCGAACGCGTTTCGATGCCCGATCTGGATATCGACTTCTGCTACGAGCGGCGGCAGGAAGTGATCGATTATGTCGCGCGCCGCTACGGCGGCGATCATGTGGCGCAGATCATCACCTTCGGCACCATGGCGGCAAAGGCCGTCGTGCGCGACGTGGGGCGCGTGCTGGGCTATCCCTACGCCGAGGTGGACGGCGTGGCCAAGATGATTCCCTTTGCGCTGGATATGACGCTCGATAAGGCGCTGCAGATCAACCCCGACCTCAGGGCGCGCTATGAGGTCGATCCGCGCACGAAGCGGCTGATCGACATGGCGCGCGAGCTGGAGGGCATGCCGCGCAACACTGGCACGCACGCTGCGGGCGTGCTCATCACGCAGAACCCCGTGACGGACTACGTGCCCCTGCAGAAAAACGACGATGTGGTGACCACCCAGTACCCCAAAGATACGCTGGAGCATCTGGGCCTTCTGAAGATGGACTTCCTCGGCCTGCGCACGCTGACGGTCATCCGCGATACGCTGGATATGATGCGCGAGGCGGGCGTGGACATGAAGGCCGAGGACATCCCGATGGACGATCCCGGCGTATACGAGATGATTTCCTCCGGCGACACCGACGGCGTGTTCCAGCTGGAAAGCGGCGGCATGCGCTCGTTCCTTGCGAACATGAAGCCGAGCTGCTTTGAGGATATTATCGCCGCCATTTCGCTCTACCGGCCCGGCCCGATGGAGAGCATCCCGCGCTATATCGCGGGCAAGAACGATCCTTCCACCGTGCGCTATAAGGACGAGCGCCTGCGCCCGATCCTCGACGTGACCTACGGCTGCATGGTCTATCAGGAGCAGGTCATGCAGATCGTGCGCGATCTGGCGGGCTATTCGCTCGGCCGCAGCGACCTGGTGCGCCGCGCCATGGCGAAAAAGAAAAAGGACGTTATGGCGCAGGAGCGCGAATACTTCATTCACGGCCTGGAGGAGAACGGAAAGATTATCGTGCCCGGCGCGGTGCGCAACGGCGTGCCGGAGAGCGTAGCGGTTTCCATCTTCGACGAAATGACGGCGTTCGCAAGCTATGCGTTTAATAAATCGCACGCGACGGGCTACGCGATCGTCGCCGTGCAGACGGCGTGGCTGAAGCTGCATTATCCCGTGCAGTTCATGGCCGCGATGATGAACTCGTTCACCTCCAACAGCGGCAAAATCGCGCAGTATATTCAGTATTGCCGCAAGCATGGCATTTCCGTGCTCGCGCCGCATGTCAACAAGAGCCGCGGAAAGTTCTCCGTCGATACCGACAAGCAGGGAAAACCCGGCATCCGCTTCGGGCTGAACGCCATCAAGGGCAGCGGAGAGGCCGCCGTCGAGTCGATCGTGCGCGAGCGGCAGTCGGGCGGCGCGTATCGCGATATTTTCGATTTCGTGCGCCGCGTGGTGGACGACCGGGTGAACAAGCGCGTGGTCGAGAGCCTCATCATGGCCGGCGCGTTCGACGGCATGGGCGCGAATCGCGCGCAGTTGATGAACGTGTATCTCATCGCCATGGACGGCGCGGCCGCCGTGCGTAAGAAGAACGTGGCCGGGCAGGTTTCGCTGTTCGACGCGGTGGACGGCGGGCCGGCGCTGGTAGAGGAAGCGCCGCACTATCCGAAGGTGGAGCCGTTCTCGCTCAAGGATCTGCTTTCCATGGAAAAAGAAGTGACCGGCGTATACATCACCGGTCATCCGCTCGACGAATATGCCGGGACGCTCGAGAAAATGAGCTTCACCGTGCAGCAGGTCATGGAAATGACCGAAGCCGAGGACGGCGGCATTTCCAACGACGGCCGCCGTGTGACGATGGGCGGCGTGCTGGCCGACGTGCGCTCGAAAACCACGAAGGCCAACAAGCTGATGGGCTTCGTGGTGCTGGAGGATCTGACCGGGCAGATCGAGGGGCTGGTGTTCCCACGCGTGTGGGAACGGCTCGGCTCGAAGCTGGCCGTCGACGCGCCGGTGATTGTGACCGGCAGCCTGTCCATCCGCGAGGAAGAAGCGCCGCGTCTGCGCGTGGATAACGTCGTGCCGCTGCCCAAGGACGGCGAAGCGATGCCGGACGATTCTTTTTCCGGCGCATATGCGCCGGAAAAGGCAGGCCCTCCGCCCGCCAGCCAGCCCGAAAAGCTGTGGCTGCGCGTGCAGGATACGGCGCAGATGCAGCAGGCGCTGAAGATCATCGCAGGCGCGCCGGGGCCGACTGCGGTATATTTCAACGTTGTGGCCGACGGCAGCCGACTCAAGGCGCCCGACGGCTTCCGCTGCCGCGCAGGCGAAGCGCTGCTGACCGCGCTGCGCAGCCTGTTGGGAGAGGAGAACGTGAAGCCCGTATGAAAAAGAAGATTGCGCTTCTCGCCGCCGTGCTGCTGGCGCTGTTCGTTTCCGCCATGGCGTTCAATCTCCAGCGCGGCGTAACCGTGGGCGAAACCTTCCTGCCCAAACGGAGCGACGCGCTCTATCAGAAAAACGCCGATTACCGCGTCTCCCTCTCGCATGACGGAGACAAGACCCTCTGCGATATCCGCTTCGGCGCGGAGACGCTCTCCGCTGCGCTCATCTGGAACGGCGAGCGCGTGCGCATTGAGTACGATGACGGCACGGTCGTTGCGGGCGTGTGGTACCCTGCTGAAAAGTGGGTGATGGACGAGGAGGGCATGCCCGTCATATGGAGCGACGGCGCGACCGTCATCGTCAACGGCGAGACCGTAAGCATCGGCCGCGGCGCGCTTGCCAACGCATTGTGCCGCATGGATACAAACGCTGCCGAACCGCGCGGCTCCGCGGCGCTGCCTCTGACGGGCGCGCTGCTTTATGCGCTCGGCGCGGCCGCGCTGCTCTGGCCGGAGCAGACGTTCTTTTTTGCAAACCGCTGGCGCTATAATGTGCCGGAGCTTTCCGAGGAGGGCGCGGCGGCGCAGCGGCTGGGCGGCGTGGCGATGATGGCGGTATCCGCGTTCGTGATGTTCGCGCCGCTGATCCTGTAAAATGAAGGGAGACTTTGCATGCGAAGGCTGCTGTGTCTGCTGCTCGCGCTGTGCCTTTCGGGCGCATGCGCCCGCGCCGAGGGCTGGCGGGATGCGTATGCCCGCGCGCTGGCGGGGCCTGAGGCCGCGGCGGACGCATATTCCGTCTATGACGTGGACGGCGACGGAACGCCCGAACTGCTGACGCTCCGATTTGAAATTGCGAGCGACCAGCGGCTGCGCGTTTACCGGATGGAACGCGGCGAAGCCGCCCTGGCGGGAGAAATCGAAGCGCCATATTTGAAGGCGATCTGCGGCATGCGCGGAGGCGGCCGATTGCTGCTGAGCTTCATGAATCAGTACGATGAATGGGCCCGCGTGTACCGGCTCGACGGAAGCGGAGCGCTGAGCGAGGAGGAAGGCGCGGGCTATGAATCGACCTGCATGGTGGAAAGCGGATCTTTCGAATTTATCCCCCTGCCCGAGTATATGCCCGGCGACGCGGCGGGGCTGGCATGGACGGAAAACCCGCGCGACGATACCGCGGCGCTGCTCGAATTTGCCAGGCAGTATTATGACAGCGCCTCGTTTGCCCGGGGTACGGCGGAAGTTCACGCCGAAAAGGGATATGTCCGCCTGTATGCCGCGGCGGATGAAAGTGCGCCGATGCTGCGCCACGCATTCAACGGCGAATACCTGTGCGCCGGGCGGACGGAGGGCTGGTATCTGATCGTCTGCGGCGAGGATATGGGCTATGTACGCGGCGGAGAGCGCGACGTATCGTTTACGCCCGGCGGCGGAGTCAACGGCAAGATCGCTTCGGTCGGAGTGGTTTCCGGCGTGCGGGAGGGCATGCTGAACGTGCGCGAAGCGCCGGACAGGAACGCGGCGGTTCTGCTGCGCGTGCCAGAGGACGCGGCGCTTGTGTGCGCCGGGATGGATGCGGACGCGGGCTGGTATCGCGTGCTGCTGCCCGACGGGCGGTACGGCTATGTTACGCCGGACCTGGCGATTGCGCGGCTGAGCAACGCTTATGAGGAGGGAAAAAGCGACGATGGACAATCTGCGGGAAATTAACGAGGCGATCCGCGCGGCCGACGACGCGCTGGTCTATCTGCACCGCGCGGCGGAATATCTCGGAAGCGCGCGCAGCCTTGGCGTGTGGGATATGTTGGGCGGCGGCTTCCTGAGCACGATGCTCAAGCATGGGAAGCTCGACCGGGCGCGGGTTGAAATGGAAAACGCGCGCGATGCGCTGCGGCATTTCGCCGACGAGCTGCGCGACGTGGAGGAGATTCCGGAGTTCAATCTGGACGTCGGCGATTTCCTGACGTTCGCCGATTATTTCTTCGACGGCTTTCTGGCGGACGTGATGGTGCAGAGCCGTATCCGCGACGCGCAGGCGCAGGTGGCGGATGCAATCCGGCAGGTGGAGCGCATTCGCGATCAGCTGATGCGGCTGCGGTAGGGCTTGCAGGAAACGGCGTTTTTTCCGGCGCAGAGATGCGCCGGTTTTTTTGTCCGCTCCATGCGCGAGAGGAGTAAACCGGCCGTATTCCGGACATACTTTTTCCAAGGAGTATCTGAAAACAGAAGGGAGAAATGTATGTCCGTTACGCGCTGGGAAAAGGTGCGGTTCTGGGTTTCGGTGATCGTGTGCGCAGGCGTGGTCGCTGGTAGCGCCGTCTGGGCGCGCGCCCTGCGGGAAAAAGAGACGCCTGTGCTGTCGCAGGCCGCGCAGGCGGAGGAGACGTTCCCCGCGCTTGTGCGGCCCGTTCCGGGCGAGACGCTGCGCGGGTTCGAGCGGCAGGGATGGAACGCGACGCTTCGCTGTTACGACGCGCATGAGGCGCTCGATCTTGCGGCGAATGAGGGCGACGCAGTATTGGCGGCGCTTTCCGGCACGGTTGTCGCCGTGCGGCGCGACCGGCTGCTGGGCGGCGTGGTGGAGGTGGAAAGCGAAGGCGGAATTCTGTGCCGCTACGCGGCGCTGAAATGGCCCGCCGCCGTTTCGGAGAGCGAGACAGTCGACGCGGGGCAGCGGCTGGGCGGCGTGGGCGGCGCGCCGTGCGAAGCGGCGCAGGGGGCGCATGTGCATTTCGCTTTGATCGTAAACGGAGAAACGGTCGAGCCGCGGTTCCATGCGGAGAAGGAAAGATAAGGAAGTGTGCGGATGCACGTGATAAAGGGACAGCGGCGACGACTGTACAAAGCGGCGCATGCGCCGCAAAAGAGAACGGGATAAAAAAGCAGCCCCTTTCGCTTCGAAAGGGACTTTTGCGTCTGTCAAACTGGAATCTATTTCAGAACCTCTCGCCACTCGCCGTTTTCTTTCAGGAGAAAGTGTTCGCTTAAATCTTCGCGCAGGAAAATCTCCAGCGTAAATTCCATTTCCCCTGCAAGATTGCCGGCCTTTTTCATTTCATCCAGCTCGAGCCAGTAGACTCTGCCTTCCTGCACCAGAACCCTGCTGCCGTCGTATATCATGCACATATTCGTGATGGTAACGGCTTCCGTTCTGTTCATATCACCGGCGCTCCTTCCGTAACGGCAGTATTCGAAAAAAAAGATGACAACTCAAGCGGATTTTTTATATACCCCAAACCGGGAAGTCCAGAAACCTCAGGTTTCTGGCAGGGGGTACAGGGGGACGGCGTCCCCCTGTCGTTCCCCCGTTCCTTAATACGCCTTCGCGAAATACATCAGCTTCGCAGCGTGCTTGCCGCAGATGCAGCAGGTGTCGCCGCAGGGCGTCTGATCGAAAGGCATGTTGCGCGTGGTGGCGTTGATGTCGGCCTTGAGCTTTTCCTCGCAGGCGGCGTCGCCGCACCACATGCCCTTGGCGAAGCCGCCTTCCACAGCAGCCTTGAGCTCGTCGTAATTGTGAACCTCGACGGTGTGCTCGTTGCGGAAATCGCGCGCCTGCTCAAAGAGCGTTTTCTGAATATCGGCGAGCAGATCGGTGATCGCGCCCTCGAGCCCCTCCATGGGCAGCGAGAACTTTTCGAACGTGTCGCGGCGGGCAAACATGACCTGACCGTTTTCCAGATCGCGCGGGCCGACTTCGAGGCGCACCGGCACGCCCTTCATTTCCCATTCGTTGAATTTCCAGCCGGGGGAGACGGTGTCGCGATCGTCGAACTTGACGCGCACGCCGATGGCGGAAAGCCGGTCGGCGATGGCCTTCGCGCCTTCGAGCACGCCGGGCTTATGCGCCGCGATGGGCAGCACGACAACCTGAATCGGCGCAACCTGCGGAGGCAGGCGCAGACCGCGCTCGTCGCCGTGGGTCATGATGATCGCGCCGATGAGGCGGGTCGAAACGCCCCAGCTCGTCTCCTGCGCGTATTCCAGCTTGCCCTCTTTGCTGAGGAACTGGATGCCGTAAGCCTCGGAGAAGTTGGTGCCGAAGAAATGGCTGGTGCCGGCCTGCAGCGCCTTGCCGTCGTGCATCATGGCCTCCATGCTGTAGGTGGCCTGCGCGCCGGCGAACTTTTCCTTCTCGCTCTTGCGGCCGCAATAGACCGGCAGCGCCAGCACGTCTTCCGCGACTTCGCGGTAGACATCCAGCATCTGCATCGTTTCCTGCTCGGCCTCCTCGGCCGTGGCATGGATGGTATGACCCTCCTGCCAGAGGAATTCGCTCGTGCGCAGGAAGGGGCGGGTGCTCTTTTCCCAGCGCATGACGGAGCACCACTGGTTATACTTCATCGGCAGATCGCGCCAGCTCTGCACCCACTTGGCGTACATCGTGCAGAAAATGGTTTCGCTGGTGGGGCGAACGGCGAGACGCTCCTGAAGCTGCTCGGTGCCCCCCTGGGTGACCCACGCCACTTCCGGCGCGAAGCCTTCGACATGCTCGGCCTCCTTGAGCAGCAGGCTTTCGGGGATCAGCATGGGCATGTAGCAGTTTTCATGGCCGGTGGCCTTGAAGCGCTTGTCCATTTCCGCCTGAATGCGCTCCCAGATGGCGTAGCCGTAGGGCTTGATGATCATGCAGCCGCGCACGGGCGCGTAATCGCACAGGCCGGTTTGCAGGATCACATCGGTGTACCACTGCGAAAAATCGACGCTGCGGGGCGTAATGTGCTGAACAAATTCCTGTTCGTTTTTCTTTGCCATGGTTTTTGCCTCCTGTTTTTCCATAAAAAAATACGCCGCGCCCCTCTGCCGGGACGAAGGCGCGCTTCGCGGTACCACCCTGCTTGACGCACGGCTGTGCGTCCGCTCTTGAGCCCGATAACGGAGGCCGGCCGTGCCGCGACCATGGCAGGCCGGCAGCGGAGCCGCCCACGCGCGCTTGCACCGGATGCGCGCTCTCTGAAGAGGGCCGGCAGGTCCGCTTTCCTGCCCACGACAAGCACACATTATAACGGCAAACCCCGGAAAAGTAAAGGGGCGGCGGATTTTTTTCGGACCGCCCTGCGGCCCTTTCAGCTGAAACAAAGATGGGCCGTCCGAATAAACCGGACGGCCCGCGAATATCGAAGGTTTGCTTCTGCAGCGCGTTGGCGGCGTCCACGCCGGCGATGTGGCCCATGTACAGGGGCTGCGCCCAGCATGAACTGCGCGCCGTGCAGCGCGGTTTCACCAGCGGCGTACAGGCTGCCGATGACGTTTCCGTCAGCCTTCAGCACGCGGCAGTTTTCATCTACCTGAATGCCGGTGTAGGTGCCCAGCATGGCGGGACGGATGGTAACGGCATAGAAGGGAGCCGGCAGCACGGGCGCCATGGTCTCCGCGGTAACGCCGTAAGCGTCTTCGGCACCGTCGGCAATGGCGTTATAGGCGGCGATGGTTTCCGTCAGCGCGGCGGCGTCCACGTGGATTTTACCGGCCAGTTCTTCGAGAGTGTCAGCCTTGAACACAACATCCTTGAGGCTGGTGTTTTCCGCTGCGGAGAAGCCGGGGTGATTCGCGTCGATGATGGCGTAGGCCGTCTTATCGGTCTGGTGCAGCAGGTCGGCGTAGGCGGTCCAGTTGAAGCCCGCCGCGTCGGAGGTAAAGCGCTTGCCTTCCTTATTGACGATCACCTGAGAGGCGCGGCCATTGTGGAAGGGCGTGCGCAGGTCGGAGAAGTTGGCAAAACGCCATTCCGCGCCCAGATAGCCAAGGATGCCGCTGGGGACGATCTGCGCGCCCAGGGATTCGGCCATGGTCAGGCCGTCGCCGTGTGCGCCGGCAGTGCAGAACTTGATGACGTCTACTTCGTCAGGCAGATATTTTTCCAGAAGCGCGCGATCCTGCGCGAAGCCGCCGGTGGCCAGGATGACTTTCTTGGCGTAGATGTTGTATTCCTGACCCTGTGTCTCGACCACAGCGCCGATGACGTTGTTGTTTTCATCGGTCAGCAGACGGGTGGCGGCGGCGTTCAGGCGAATATCCACGTCCGTCTTGGCCAGCTGCTTGTTCAGGAAGTCCGTAATCATATTGCCGGAGCGCGGCCGGTCGGGATCGTTCATGCCTTCGTTGCTGGCGCTGACCCAGGACATGACGCTGATGTAGCTTTCGGGGGATTCCATCGCGCCGTCGGTAATCAGGGGGAAGGCTTCCTTCATGCTCAGCAGCAGGGAACCGCTGGTTTTGAGCATGGCGGAGACGACCGTGCGGTCGGCCTTGCCGGGCACGCTGCTGTCAGAGCTGCCGGCGAACCATTCGGTCTCGATCATGTAAGCGTCCAGCATCGCTTCGTTTTCGGCGTTGACGGTGCTGTCGAGGGGCACGGCTGCGCCGATGGAGCCGCCCGCCAGCATGGTGGAACCGCCCAGGAAGCCCAGCTTTTCAACCAGGATGACGTTCAGCCCGCTGTCCTTGCCCGTGAAATCGGAATCCTTTACGGCCATGGCAGCCATTGCGCCGCCGCCGCCGATAACCAGCACGTCGGTTTCAGCGTCCGCAACAGTGACGGCAGGATAGACGGCCTTATCCTGGAAGCCGTCGCTGTTGCCCGCCTGTTTGAGCGCGTCGGTAACGGCGTTCTTGAAGGCCATGCTGGCGAAAGTTGCGCCGGAAACGGCGTCCACGTTCACGGTCTGGTATTCCATTACATCAGCGATCAGCTGCGGCAGGGCTGCGTCGGCGATCATTTTGGGTTCTTCGGTGCATTCTGCGATTTCGATGTTCTTGATGCCGCTTTCATCCACCGTAACGGCTACGGTGACGGCGCCCATATAGCCGGTGGCGGCGGCCTGATAGGTGTCCGGGGGTCAGCGTACTGGCAGCCAGGCCGGGTACGGCGGCTGCGGCCAGCAACAGGGTTAAGGTCAGGATGACGGCGACAAGCTTTTTCATGAAAAAAACTTCCTACTTTGAGCGTATCTTTGCTGCATGGACAAATAGTCCTGCGACGAATTGGTATCACAATGGGATTGTAAACATATAAGAGGAGCTTATCGGTGAAAATGATAAAAGAGTCGTTCTCCTGACAAGAGAATGCGGAAAAATCAACGCATTTGCCCGTGGAGCCAGGCGGCAGGGCAGCGCGCTGATGGCGGCAGCCAATCCGTTTGTATTCGGCACATTTTCATTGCTGCAGGGAAGAACCTCCTATAGTCTGACCCAGGCTTCTGTGAAGAATTATTTTATGGAACTGACCAGGGAGCAGCCGGGGATTTATTACGGATTTTATTTTCTGG
>SFFS01000264.1 GCA_004557805.1 Clostridiales bacterium
TACAAAGCGGTTGGATTTTTGCGGCTTGCATGGTAAAATGATAAAATGTAAGCGGTTTTGCAAAAGGGAACGGGGGGAACGGCTACGATCGGACGGAGGCGAGCATCCAGCCTTTTCTGGAAGTTTATTCTCCTTTATACTGCGCTCATGCTGCTGACCTGTCTGATGCTTGGGTCGGTTCTTTTTGGCATTTATATTCGCAATATCAATTATCGCACGCGCGTCTCCGTTCAGAACCAGACCGATCACGCGGTGGCCGATCTGGATACGCAGCTCAACGCCATGCGCATGCTCTCGCTGAAGCTGTCCGTGCAGCGTGTGTTCGATTCCGATTACGTGTTTGAAAACAAGACGCACGAGATTGAAATGCTCGACGCGCTCAGCCAATACCACGCCTACGCCGATCTCCCGGCGGAGTTCGCGCTGATGTATCGCAACGGGGCGGAAATCAGCGTTTTCCGCAGCGAGGGCGTAAAGACGGATCTCGACGTGTTCGTCCGCCGTTACGGGCTGGAGACGAGCGAGGAGCTGACGTCCTTTCTGTTCGACAGCGAGCAGAAGGCGCGCGTTTTTTACGGTGCGGACGTGATGCTCATCGCTTATCCCGTTCGCGCGAACAGCATCCGGGCCGGGCGCGGCACGCTGTGCTTTGTCGTCGACGCGAAGGATCTCGAAGAGCGCATTGCGCTCTCGAGCGACCTGCCCGCCAGAAACTACGCGCTGTTCTATCAGGGGCATTCTCTGGTGCAGGGCGCGTCAGGCGGCGTTTCCTCGGGCGACGATACGGGCTTTCGCATCGAGGCGGGCGTGCATCGCTTTACGCTGGCGGATATGATGGTCTATCAGCGCGATACGCTGTTTTTCCTGCTGGGGCTGGGCGCGCTGTTCGGGCTGATCGTCGCGCTGGCGTATGTCTGCTACAGCCCCATCCGCTCCGCTGCTGATGCTGCTGAGCAACGCGAACGCATCCGGCGTCGTGCCGGAAATGGAAAGAATCGGGCTGCGGTTTCCGCACAGGCTTTTCTGCGTGGCGGCGGCGATGCCCGAGGGCGAGCAGGCTGTGTTCGTGGAGAATATGGATGCGGCTGTCGACAGCCTGGAGGATATGGACGAGGACGTGGGCAGTCTGTACGCGGTGGAGTGCAGCCGCAAAAACCACACGCTCGCCGTTTTGTGCAACGCCGAACAGCCGGAGCAGCTGGAAATGCTCTTACAGCGCCTGCGCGCTTATCTGAACTGTCAGCCCATCCGGTTTACCGTGGGCGTGGGGCAGACGGTGGAATCGCTGACCGGCGTGCCTTCTTCCTATCTGACGGCGCTGGACAACATGCAGCGCGACGCAGAGCAGTCGGCTGCGCGGCGGCAGCAGCCCTCTGGGAACATCTCCGATACGGCCGTATCGCTGCGCCGCCTGGCGGAGCGCATCGACTGCGCCGATTGCCAGGGCGCGCTGCTGGAGCTGGAAAACTACATGAATCTTATGACGCAGACGGCTTCGGAGCTGATGCGGCGCTACAACCTTTTCAACCTCAACTGCGCCATCCAGCGCCAGTGCGAAAAGCATGCCTTCGAGCTTTCGGGCGAACAGATGACGATGCTGCTCACCTCCGCCAACGAAAACGCCACGCATTACGGCCTTCTGCGGCTGATTCCGGCGCTGTGCGCCCATGTGCAGCAGGCCGGCAGGCAGGCCGTGCAGCCCGCCTCCCGCCTGGTGATCGAATATCTCAAGCGGAACTTCTGCGAATACAGCGTTTCGGCGCAGGGCGCGGCGGAGGCTGTGGGCCTCGGCATCAACCGTACCAACGCGATCATCCGGGAAGAGACGGGCATGAGCTGCAAGGCGTATCTGACGTATCTGCGGGTGGAGCACGCCAAAAAGCTGCTGCGGGAAACGGCCGCGCCCGTTTCCGAAATCTGCACGCAGGTAGGCTATGCCAGCGCGTCGCATTTTATCAAGGTGTTCAAAACCACCACGGGCCAGACGCCCGACGCGTACCGGCGGGCGTTTCTGGAGGAGGACGAAAAACAGGCCTGAATATTACATGACGGAGGCGGCTTATGCAGCTGATTGAAATTCCCTGCGGAGGGGACGGAATGTTTCATACGGGCAGAGAGGGCGTCGCGCGCATCCGCACGACGAACGATCGCCGGATCGACCTGATCGAATATGAAGATAAGACGCTGTGCTACGTCAAAAGCAGCGTGGGGTATCCGGCTATTTACCCCTGGCAGGAAGCGGCGTTCCGCCCGCGCGCCGAGGCGGTGCTGATGGATCTGGACGGCACGAGCGTATACAGCGAGCCGTTCTGGGTTTCGATGATCGACGCGGCGGCCGCGCGGATGCTGGGCCGCCCCGGCTTCGTGCATGAGAAAGAGGACGAGCCGTTCATTTCCGGCAACAGCGTCACGGAGCATCTGACGTATATCATCGACAAATACGCTCCCGGCACGCCGCTGGAGGAAGCGCGGCGGTATTATCATCAGGCGGTCGCCTATGAGATGCAGGAGCTGCTGCACGGGCGCGGACGCACCGAATCGTTTGTTCCTGCGAAGCATCTGAAGGAATTCCTGACCGAGCTCAAGCGCAGCGGCGTGAAAATCGCGCTGGTTACCAGCGGCATGACCGATAAGGCCATGCCGGAAATCGTTTCCGTTTTCCGGCAGCTGGATATGGGCGACCCGCTGGCGTTTTACGATTGCATCATCACCGGCGGTACGGCGCTTGAAAAGGGCCGCCCCGGTACGATGGGCGAACTGGAACTGAAGCCGCACCCGTGGCTTTACGCCGAGGCGGCGTGCGTCGGGCTGGGCATTCCGAAGGAACGGCGCGAGCGCGTGCTGGGCATAGAGGACAGCGCGGCAGGCGTCGTTTCCATCCGGCTGGCGGGGTTCGCCTGCGCGGGCGTGGCAGGCGGCAATATCCGCGAGGCCGGGGCGGAGCCGCTGTGCAGCTATCAGGTGAACGATCTGCTGGATCTGCTGGATATCGTGCTGTGACGGATGCTTTTTGCCGCGCAGGGCGCGGCTGAACGCCCCCCGCAGCCGTCAGGCAAAAGACGGGCGGCAAAAAAGCGGGAAGCCCCCTTGAATTTGGTTTTGCGGCATGTTAAGAGGCCGTCAAAAAACTATCGTTTTTTGACGGAGGAAACCCGCCTTCTGAAATTCTTCGGAATTTCCGGAGGGAGGAGCGAAGCGACGACTAGCCCTTGAGGACAGCACGAAGTGCTCCGCAAAGGGCGTACCCGC
>SFFS01000265.1 GCA_004557805.1 Clostridiales bacterium
TCTCGTGTTAGCAGGATGTTTGCGTTGCAAACAATTCTGTGGGGACAAAAAACCAGCGCTCACATTTCATTAGCAGAAATGTGATAGGCAGAGGGGGATACGTCCGATGCAAGTCGAACCCTCGACCCGCTTTGCAAACCGCGCTCTGGATTCGGGCGAGCTCTTTCTTAGGAGGCGAACGCTCTATCCTGCTGAGCTAAAGGTGCATATCTCAGCGCAGACGTTAGTATCGCATGAAATGAGAAAAATGTCAAGCCTTCCCGCGCTGCGGTTCGGCAGCCATGCGCGCAAAAAAATCTGCCAAAGGCAAAGCCCCTGGCAGCAAAAATTTCTTTTTGTTTTTTGCGGGATACGATCTGCTTCCCGCCCCCTGTCGCCGGTTTATTCGGCGGTGTAGGGCAGCAGTGCGATAGCGCGCGCGCGCTTGATCGCCTCGGACAGCTGACGCTGATGCTTGGCGCAGTTGCCGGTCATGCGGCGGGGCAGGATCTTGCCGCGCTCGTTGGTGAAGCGGCGAAGACGGTTCACGTCTTTGTAATCGATGAATTCAATCTTATCTACGCAGAAGCTGCAAACCTTGCGGCGGGGTTTCCGGCCGCGAGGACGGCGAGCAGCGCGATCTCCACGATCTTCGGACATTGCGTTAATCCTCCTTGATTTCTTACGCTTCCATTAGAAGGGAAGCTCATCCTCATCCACCTGGGTAAAGCCGGATTCGGCGGGAGAGAATCCCGACGGTGCGGCGGGAGCGGCAGGAGCCGCGGCATGCGGGGCGTAATCCCCGCCCTGCTGGGCGCTGGAAAGGAACTCGATATCGTCGGCGACGATGTCCACCGCCGTGCGCTTGGTTCCGTCCTGCGCGTCGTAGGTGCGAATCTGGATCTGGCCGACCACGCAGACCTTGCGGCCCTTGGAAAGATACCGGGCGCAGAGGTCGCCGAGCTGGCGCCACGCCGTGACGTTGAAGAAATCGACGTCCGGCTGACCTTCGGATTTCCTGCGGCGATTGACCGCCAGGCCGAAGGAACAAAGCGTCGTGCCCTGGGACGTGGTGCGGGTTTCAGGGTCCCTGGTAAGGTTTCCGATCAGAATAACCTTATTCATGCATCACACCCGCTTTCTCTCGTTCGTTCTCAGGCTTCCGTCGCGGGCGCTTCAGCGGCAACGGGGGCTTCTTCAGCGGCCGGAGCTTCTTCGGCAACCGGGGCGGCCGGACGCACCGGGATGGCGCGCGGCTTCACGCTGGTGTGCTTTTCTTCCAGACGGATGACCAGGTAACGCAGCACCTGCTCGTTGATCTGCAGAAGGCGCTCGATTTCCTGGGGAACTTCGGATTCAGCGCTGAAATTCACCAGCACATAGTAACCCTCAGTCTTGTAGTTGATGGCGTAAGCAAGGCGGCGCTTGCCCCATTCATCGACCTTTTCCACCACACCGCCGTTGGCGGCGATCTGCGCGGACACCTTTTCGATCAGCTCCTTGCGGGGAGCGTCTTCGAGGGCGGCGTCGATGATGTACATCATTTCGTATTTGTTCAAACCCTTTCACCTCCTTATGGACTCTGGCCCCGCGCGTTTCGCACGGAGCAAGGCGGCAGCCCGCATTTGCAGGCTTTACATGCCAAATACAGATTATAGCAGGCTTTTGCCCGCTTTGCAAGGATTTTTTCGTTCTTTTCCGCGCAAAGCGCGGGAAAAAGACGAAAACACGCCGCGCCGCCGGCCCGGGGCTGGTTTTTTGCGCGGCCATCCGTTATAATAGCCCGCGGGAGGCGATGTGCGGGATGTATGAAGCGTTTTGCCTGCTTTCGGGCGTTTCGATAGCGGTGATGGTTGCGGTCAACGGCCGGCTTTCCGCCGGAGCCGGGACGTTCGCGGCGGCGGTGATCATTCATGCCGTGGGCGTTGCGTTCGCGCTGATCTGCTGCCTGCTGCAAAAAAACAAACGCCCGCTGTGGGGGCATAAGCCGCTTTGGATCTATACGGGCGGCGCGATCGGCATTTTTACGACGATTTTCAACTGCTTCGCCGTCGGGCGCATCAGCATGACGAGCATTATGGCGCTGAGCCTGCTGGGACAGACGGTGACGGCGCTGATCGTCGATACGTTCGGCCTGCTGGGCATGGACAGGCAGCCCTTCTGCAAGCGCGCGCTGGTGGGGCTGAGCTTCGCGCTGGCGGGCATCTGCGTGATGCTCGATCCATCCGTCGCCGGGGCGATGCTGCCCGTGGCGCTGGTATTCGCCACCGGCGTTACGATGGTGCTCTCGCGCACCGTCAACGCGCGGCTGGCGGCCGAGGTGGGCGATCTGCGCGGTTCGTTTCTGAACCATCTGGTGGGGCTGCCGTGCACGGCGCTGTGCCTTTTCCTGCTCGCGCCTTCGGAGGCGGGGGCGCTCGTGCGGCCCGCCGCGCCCGCGTGGGCGTATCTGGGCGGCGTGATGGGCGTTTGCGTGGTCATGG
>SFFS01000266.1 GCA_004557805.1 Clostridiales bacterium
CTGTCCTTCGGAAACGCCTACGCCGCGCTCGCCGATTTTCGTTTCCAGCTTCTCCGGCAGCGAATCGACGAACTTCCAGATGCACGCCTGCTTGAGCGCTTCGATAATCTCCTCGTCCGTCGCGTCTGGACGGCCGTGCAGCATGTTCTCGCGGATGGTGCCGGAGAACATCGTATTGCCCTGCGGCACATAGGAGAAGAACTCGCGCGTCTCCACAGACAGATCGAGCGTATCGCCCGCGCCGGTCGTCAGGCAGGCGTGGCCCGCGCGCGGCGTCAGCAGCCCCAGAATCAGGCGGATCAGCGTCGTTTTGCCCTCGCCGGACGGGCCGACAAACGCAACCGTTTCGCCGGGCTTGACCTCGATGTTTACATCATGCAGCACCATCTCGTCGCCCACATACGCAAACGACAGATCCTTCAGGCTCACGCCCATGCCGCTCTCCTCAGCCTTTTTGCCGAAGGCGACGACCTCTTCCGGCACCTGCGTCTTATCGCGCGGCAGCTGGAAGAGCGTCATCACGCGCTCTGCGCTTGCGGAAATCTCGATGGCGTTCATGATGAAGCTCATAATGCTCGTCACCGGACCGGAAACGTAGCTGCTCAGCATGCCGTAGGCCATCAGCACGCCCAGCGTGATATGGCCGTTGAGAAGCCGCATCAGGATGAAAATCACAACCGCGGCGCTCAGCACGCGCCCCACCATGCCGATGATGAAGCCCGTCACAATGCCGTATTTCGTCTGCTCGACGGTCAGGTCGTACTGCTCTTTCTGGATGCCGCGGAAGCGGCGGATAAATTCTGGCACCAGCATGAACGATTTGATGACCATGATATTGGCCATCGATTCGTACATATAGCTGGAATATTTCGAGCCGAGCTCCAGGCCGCGCTTGTTATAGGCGCGCGTGCGCTTACCCTTGAGCTTGATGACGAACAGGTACATCGGCACGCCCACAAACGCGATCAGCGTCAGCGTCCAGTCCAGATACACCAGCAGCGAGAACGCCGCCACAAACTGCACCAGCTGCACGATCATCGAGGGCACGGTATCCAGCGCAAAGCCGGAAATGGTGCCCGAATCGCTCGTAACGCGATTGACCAGGTCGCCCGCGCGGTATTCCGTCAGCGACAGCCAGTCGCTCTCGAGCACCGTCGCGTAGACCTGCCGCTGAATGCCCTGGCTGAGATCCATCGACAGCTTGAGCGTAAAGAACTTCATGAAAAGCGAGTAGGTGTAGGCGATAATTTTATAGACGATATAAGCCACGACCACCCAGATCGTCCAATCGGGCAGCATGTCCAGAAGCACCTGCACCTTATCCCAGAGGCTGGAATATTTCAGCTTCTCCACGTTATCGGAAATGAACCCGAGAATCTGCTGATACTCGCGCGTCACCAGATCGACGATTTCCTTGTAGATATACGCATACGCCACGCCCAGCAGCGTAAAGAAGCAGCTGATAATCACCAGGAACGTG
Organism: Clostridiales bacterium; assembly: GCA_004557805.1. Taxonomy (GTDB): domain Bacteria; phylum Bacillota; class Clostridia; order Christensenellales; family Aristaeellaceae; genus Aphodomonas. The sequence goes on from SFFS01000266.1 coordinate 1,481, forward strand.
ATGCGCTTGCGGTACGGCTTGCCGAACCCATGCATCCATTTCAGCTGCTCCCAGATCCGCTTCCAGTCGATGTTTTCAACCGTATCCTGCTGGAAACCGACCAGCTTGTTGATGATCTTTTCCATCTTCCGTCCCCCTTCGCCGTCAGCATCCCAGCAGTTTTTTCATTCCGCGCCACAGCGCGAACATCGGCTTGCGCAGCGGTCTGGTCAGCCGCCACAGCCGCACGTACGCGCGGTATTTCGGCTGCTCCGCCTCGACCATCCGGCCCTTGCGGATAATCGCAATCGCTTCGGCAATCGCCATTTGCTCCGTCACGGGGCCTTCCGTCCATTCCTGCGCGTCGCCGTTCATGGTGCACGCGCCGTCCTTCACGCGCAGCACGCGATGCAGCACGTATTCGCCCGTTTTCCGCTTGAAGAAAAGGATCGTCCCCTTTTCCGGCGGCCACTGGCGCACGCGGCTGAGCACGGCCGCGTCGCGACGCGGCTTGAGCGTGGGGCGCATGCTGTCCCCGCTGATCTGCAGCGTCACGTTCTGCCCCGCCTCGATCATCGCTTCGATCATCGGGCCGATTTCCGCGGCGTCGCCGCGCTGATATCCGTCAACTATTTCAGGCATTTTTCAAGACACTCCACTGCGCCTACGTCCGGCAGGCACGAAAGTTCGTACATCGGTACGGTGGTGATAATTTTTTCCAGCGTCGCAATTCCCATCTCGAAAAGCTCCGGCTGCCACATGGGCAGAGAGCTCTGCTGCACAAACAGGCCGATCGCTTCCGACTGATCGAGCCTGCGAATGGTGTTCTCCTTCGCCTGGCGCAGCATCACGATCGCCCGCAGCGGCACGCGCTCGTTGATATACAGCGAACTGGAGCCTGCCCACGGTGAACCGTAGGCGTAAATGCCGTCGTCCGTCGCGCGGATAAGGCCGCGGTCGCCGTTGATGGTTTTCGCGCCGCGATGCTTTTCCCAAAGCCCC
>SFFS01000048.1 GCA_004557805.1 Clostridiales bacterium
CCTGTCGGCGCGCAAAGCAAGGAGCGATACCCGCTTCATCTCAACGATTGCCATCGCCAACAATCCTTTCAAAAATTAACGTGGCCGCGCCGTCGAGCTTCTGCCGCGCCGCCCTGCAAACCTCTTCGCGCTGGCGCGCCTGCTTCTGGGCAAGCCCGTCGATGCGCCGCTGCGAGGTTTCTCTGGCCTCGCGCAGAATGTTCTGCGCTTCCTGCCGGCGGCGGCTGATCGCGCGCGCTTCTTCCTCCGCGCCGCGTTTTTCCGCCTCGACAACAAGCTCGCGCGCCTTCCTGGAAGCGTCCTGCAGAATTTCTTCCGCCTGCGCTTCCGCCTGTTCAATGGTCTTGAGAAGCTCCAGAGCCATTGTTTCGCCTCCCGTTGGTTTTATTTCGTTCCGAAGAGCCGGTCGCCCGCGTCGCCCAGGCCGGGAACGATATAGCCGTGTTCATTGAGGTGATCGTCCATCTGCGCAACGTAGATATCCACGTCCGGATGATCTTCCTGCACGCGCTTGACGCCCTCGGGCGCCGCGATCAGGCACATCAGGCGGATATGCGTGCAGCCGCGCTTTTTCAGGAAGCCGATGGCCGCGCTGGAAGAACCGCCGGTGGCCAGCATCGGATCGACGATAATCAGTTCGCGCTCTTCCGCGTCCACGGGCAGCTTGCAGTAATACTCGACCGGCTCGAGCGTTTCCGGATCGCGGTACAGGCCGATGTGGCCGATTTTCGCCGCCGGAATCAGGCTCATCACGCCGTCCACCATGCCCAGGCCCGCGCGAAGGATCGGCACCACGCCGAGCTTGCGGCCGGCCAGCATCTTCTGCTTCGTCTTGCAGATGGGCGTTTCCACTTCGACCTCCTCCACGGGGAGATCGCGGGTCACTTCATACGCCATCAGCATGGCGATTTCCTTGAGAAGCTCGCGGAAATCCTTGCTGCCGGTGTCCTTCTGACGCATGATCGACAGCTTGTGCAGGATCAGCGGATGATCCATAATATGTAGCGCGCTCAATTCAAACCCCTCCAATCGATTCCTTCCCAGTTTACCAAACATTATACTAAAACCGCGCAGCTTTGGCAAGCGCCAAACCAAGCCGCGCGGTGATTTTAACGAATAATTTTCAATATAAATTCAAAAGTATTTGTTAATTAACAGGCAATGCAGAAATCTGCGGACGCCCATAATTTACAGGCGTCACGCGATAAAAGCCAATCAGATTATTCAGTCGCGTCCTGCGATAAATATCGGTCACACGCGGGTATTCCGTCAGATCAAACCGGACGGACAATCCGCATCCCAGCGCCACCTCCCGCGGCGTGGAAACCACCTCCGCGCGCACCCCTCCGCGCGACAGCGCGGCTTCAAACGCGAACACCTGCTGCCTCGACCGGAACGAAGCGATTCCAAACGGCATAATACCACCCTCCCGCCATATCATATTATGAGCGCGCGCAAAGCGCGTGACGGGAGGCGCCGATGATCTATCTGGACAACGCGGCCACAACCTTTCCCAAGCCTCCGCAGGTGCTGCGCGCCGCAAGCGGCGTCATGGCAAAGCTGGGCGCGAACCCCGGCCGCAGCGGGCATCGGATGTCGCTGGCGGCGGGGCGCGTCGTAATGCGCTGCCGCGAAGCGCTGGCGGAGCTTCTGCGCGTCGACGACCCGGAGCGCATCGTTTTCTGCTTCAACTGCACCGACGCGCTGAACCTGGCCATTCGCGGGCTCCCGCTGGCGGGAGGGCACGTCGTAGCTACGGCGCTCGATCATAACGCGTCGCTGCGCCCGCTGTGCGGCATGGCCGCGCGCGGCGAAATCGCGCTGGACGTGCTGCTGCCGGGGCCAGACGGCGCGGTCAGCCGCGCGCAGGTGGAACGCGCGCTGCGGCCCGATACGCAGCTCGTCGCGCTCAGCCACGCCTCCAACGTGACCGGCGCTCTACAGCCCGCCGCGGAGATCGGCGCGCTCTGCCGCGAAAAGGGCGTCTGCTTTCTGCTCGACGCGGCGCAGACGCTGGGCATTGCGCCGGTGTATCCGGAGGCGCTCTGCGCCGATCTGATCGCTTTCCCCGGCCATAAAGGCCTGCTCGGCCCGATGGGCACGGGCGGACTGTGGATTCGCCCCGGCCTGACGCTGCGCCCCTATCGCGAAGGCGGCACCGGCTCGCGCTCCGACAGCCCGCTCCAGCCCGACGAGCTGCCCGACCGCTATGAAAGCGGCACGCTCAACCTGCCGGGCATCGCCGGTCTGCTCGAGGGCGTGCGCTTTCTGCAGGCGCACGGCGACGAAATTCGTCTCAAGGAAGAAGCGCTGACAAAAAAGCTGCGAAATTCTCTTTCGCAGCTTAACGGGGTTACGCTCTATGGCCCCACGGACAACACCGTGGGCATCGTTTCATTCAATGTGGATGGCCTGCGCTCCGGCGAAACCGCCGACGCGCTCAACCGCGCGGGCGTAGGCATGCGCGCGGGACTTCACTGCGCCCCGCTGATGCACCGCGCGCTCGGCACGCTCGAAACCGGCGTCGTGCGCGCAAGCCCGGGCTTTTTCAACACGGAAGCGGAAATCGAACGGACGGCAGGGTTCGTCGAAACGCTTGCAAAAGCGAGCCGCGCCTGAAAAGCGCCGCGCTTTACGCCGCTTCCTTCGTTTCTTCGGCCATCATTTTCTTCACTTCTTCCACGGCGGTCTGGAACTGCGCGTCCTTCTCGCGGATGAGGTTATAATTCTCATCCAGCGCGTCCTCGGGCAGTTCCGCCTCAACGTCGGGTTCGAGCCCTTCGCCATGCACGCATACGCCGCCGGGCGTATACCAGTAATCGCTGGTCGTCTGCATGCCGGACTGTCCGTCCTCAAACGTATAAACAGACTGCATAATGCCCTTTCCGAACGAAACCGTGCCCACCAGCTCCGCGCCGGCGCTGTCGCGCAGCGCGCCCGCAAGGATTTCCGACGCGCTCGCAGAGTACTGGTTCATAATCAGCACGATCGGAACGTCCCACGCGCCGGGATCGGCGTAATAGGTGATTCTGCGGCCATATTTGTCCTCGCAGGAGAAAATGACGTCGTCGTCGATGAACGTATCGGCGAGCGCAGTCGCCAGCTCGACGTATCCGCCGCCGTTATCGCGCAGATCGATCACCAGCCCCTGCACGCCCGCAGCCTGGAATTCCTCCACTGTTTTGGCAAACTGCGTATCAAGATTGCCCTCGAAATAATGGATACGGATATAGCCGATGTTATCCTCAAGAATTTCGCTGTCGATAATCTGCGTCTCAACGATCGCGCGCGCAAGCGTCACGTCGAACACTTCGTTTTCGCGCAGGATGGTCAGCGTTACCTCGCCGCCTACTTCGCCGCGCATCTGGGAAACCGCGTCGTTGAGGTCGTAGGCGTTCGTCTCCTGGCCGTTGACGGCGATGATCTTATCGTTCTGGCGCAGTCCGCCCTCCTGCGCGGGGCTGCCGTAAAATACGCGCCGGATGGTGATCGTCGTATCGTTGGCGTTGGCGAACACCTCAATGCCCAGTCCGCCGTATTCGCCGGCGTAATTCTCCTCCGCGTCGGCCACGTCGGACGCGGTATAGTAATAGGAATACTCGTCGCCCAGCGCGCCGATCATTCCCTGCGCCGCGCCCTCGAGCAGATCGTTCACATCGTATTCCCACAGATACGCGTCGTCGATCACGTTGAGAATTTCTTCCAGTTTTTCGTATTTTTGCAGCCGTTCATATTCGTCCTTGTCGATGGTCACGGTATCGTCCGCGGCCAGCGCGCAGCCGCACGTCAGCAGCATCGCAAGCAGAAAAACCAGCATTTTTTTCGTTTTAATCATTTTCTTCGTCTCCCGGTAAAAAATAAATCCGCGAATCCATGATAGAAGATTCGCGGAAAAATTGCAATGGCAAATTGATGAACAATATGGAAATTCAGGCGGCGGATCTTTTTTTCGGCGCAGCGCGCCGAAAAGCTGTCCCGAAACCCGCGCCGAATCACCGCGTCGTCCGTTCCGGCACCTGTTTTCCGAGCAGGAACAGCGTCTTGAACGTGATCGCATCATCAAACTTGCGCAGATCGAGGCCGGTCTGGCGCTGAATCTTGTCCAGACGATAGACCAGCGTGTTGCGATGGATGTACAGCTGGCGCGCGGTATCGGACAGGTTCAGATCCTTGCGGAAGAACATGTCGATCGTCTGCAGCATTTCCTCGCTGAAAAGGCGCTGCGTCTTGCGGTTGAACAGCAGGCTGTGATAGCGGCGGCCGATATCCGGCGGCAGCTCGGACAGGAAGCGCTCCATCACCAAGTTGTGATAGGAGTATACATCCTCGTTCGGGCGGTATACGCGGCCGATTTCCAGCGCGCGCCAGGCGGCGCGATAGCTCGCGCCCAGACCGAACAGCGTGCTCGCGCATTCGCCGATGCTCACCAGCGGATGCTCACCCGTTTCGGCCATAACCGTCTGCTCGATGGCGGCGGCCAGCTGAATCAGGTCGTCGTAGCCCTCGATGTTGCGCATCGATTTAATCAGCACCAGCGCGTGCCTGTCCATTTCCACCAGCGCGTCGCCCTCGCCCACCGCGATCACCTCGCGGATTACGCTGGCCGTGCCGTGGAAAAGCATCGCGCAGCGCTCCTCGTCGGAAGGGATGCCGTATTCCGTCGCCAGCGTCACCAGCTCCGGCTCGGGCATATCCTCGCGCAGCGCGCCGCGAAGCACGTCGTCCCGCGTGGTTGCGGAAGGCTCGCGCATCATCGATTCCGCAAGCGCGGCGGCAAGCCGCGCGCAGTCGGAAGCGGCCGCGTCCTCTCCCTCCACGCAGATATAGGGAATTGCGTTCGTCATCGTGCGAATCCACGTCCAGCCGTCGCGTACAACGGCCATGCCCATCTGCGGGAACTCCGGCAGCACTTCGCTTTCGCCGCCCGAGAGGCATTCTCCGTGTTCGTCAAACAGCCTGACCTGCGCCCGAAGGCCGCGCAGCATTGTCATCAACTGCTCCAAAATCCTTTTGTCCGGCATTGTGCGGTTCCTCCTTCACGCATTTAACGCAGCATCCCCGCTTTTTCTTGCAGGGAAACTCAAAAAAGCGGAGGAGGGGATGATTCCCTCCTCCGCACGCAGGAATCAGGCTGGCTTTGCTCAGCGATTCAGCAGCGTGGCTTCGGTATCCTTATCGAAGAAGTGCAGGCGCTCCACGTCGAAGGCGATCTTAATCTTGTCGCCGCCGCGGCTGGCCGTGCGCGGATCAACGCGGCAGATGACGTTCTCGTCCTTGCCGGAGGTCTTGACGTAGAGGAAGGTCTCGGAGCCGAGCATTTCGACGACTTCGATATCGACGTCGATCGAGGCTTCCGGATGCGCGGCGACAACCGTCGGATCGTCGGACAGGTTCTCGGGGCGGATGCCCATGATGACTTCCTTGCCGATGACGCCTTCGTCGTTGAACTTGGAGACCTTGCTGTTGGGGATCAGGATCTTGTTGGCGCCAAACTTGGCCCACACGCCGTCGCCCTCGCGCTCGAGCTTGACGTTGAAGAAGTTCATCTGCGGGCTGCCGATGAAGCCGGCGACGAACAGATTGGTCGGATAATCGTACAGGTTCTGCGGCGTGTCGACCTGCTGCATGAAGCCGTCCTTCATGACGACGATGCGGCTGCCCATGGTCAGCGCTTCGGTCTGGTCGTGGGTGACGTAGATGAACGTCGTCTGCAGGCGCTGATGCAGCTTGGTGATTTCGGTACGCATCGCAACGCGCAGCTTGGCGTCGAGGTTGGACAGCGGTTCGTCCATCAGGAAGACCTTCGGTTCGCGAACGATCGCGCGACCGAGGGCGACGCGCTGGCGCTGGCCGCCGGACAGAGCCTTGGGCTTGCGGTTGAGCAGGTGTTCGATATCGAGGATCTTGGCCGCTTCATGCACGCGCTTGTCGATCTCCGCCTTGGGGGTCTTGCGCAGCTTGAGGCCGAAAGCCATGTTATCGTACACCGTCATGTGCGGATAAAGGGCGTAGTTCTGGAAAACCATCGCGATGTCGCGATCCTTGGGAGCGACGTCGTTGACGAGCTTGTCGGCGATGTAGAGTTCGCCGTCGCTGATCTCTTCCAGGCCGGCCACCATGCGCAGCGTGGTGGACTTGCCGCAGCCGGAAGGGCCGACGAGCACGATAAATTCCTTATCGGCGATATCCAGGCAGAAATCGCTTACCGCGGTAACGCCGCCGGCATAGATCTTATAAATGTGTTTCAGGGTAACGCTTGCCATCAATCAACACTCCCTTATTTTTGAGGCGGGCCGTACCTCAATTTAACCGCCCTTTGGATGCATCTATTATAAATGAATTTCATGCAAAAAGTAAATCGCTCACTTTACCAAAGATTTAATCTGCGCTTTAGCAAATGTGACCTCTGGTTTCAAACCCCGGCTTCGTTTTAGTTCAGTTCATCCAGAGTCAGTTCGAAGCTTCCCGCGAACTGCTTCATAAACTCGTCCACCTCGGGCATTCCGTCCTCGGCCAAGCTGCGGATGCCGCTTTCAATGGCGGCCTTCGCCTTGAGAAACTCGCCGTTGCCCGAGCGGATCTCCTCGACGCATTTGAGATACGCGCAGATTTTATCGGCCGCCTTGACGTAACGCCATTCCTCCGACGTTTCGTCAGGGCAGACGAAGGGCGCGTACGCGCCCGACAGATCGTCCGGCAGCATGCCCAGCAGCCGGCGGCGCGCCATCTGCTCCATCCGCTCAAACGCGCCGTGCACTTCCGGGTTAAAATGCTTGATGGGCGTGGCAAGATCGCCCGTGATGACCTCGCCCGCATCGTGATACATCGCCAGCACCGCAATGCGGTTCGCGTCCAGATTCCCGCCGTGGCGCACGTTTTTCATCGTCGCCAGCGCATGCGCGATCATCGCCGCCTGCAGAGAATGCTCCTGATCGTTCTCAGGGCGCGTGTTGCGCATCAGCCCCCAGCGCAGAATCTGCTTCATGCGCGCCATGTACGCAAAAAAATGATGCATATTTTCTCCTTTCGCCTTGCAATAAGGCGTGTTCCGTTGTATAATCCCGGCAGACCCGTCGCTGGGGGAGCCGAAAGGCTGAGAGAGCGCAAGCTCGACCCCATGAACCTGTGTAGGTAATCCTACCGTAGGGAAGCGAAAAGGTAAACTGAATTGCCTTTCCGTTTCCCGCACAAAGCCGTGCGGGAATTTTATTTGGAGGGAAGACTCATGAAAAAATCATCCAAGTGGACCACAAAAATGCTCGTTACCGCCGCCATCTGCATGGCCATGAGCTATCTGCTCAGCTTCGTCCGGCTCTGGACGATGCCCATGGGCGGCAGCATCACCGCCGTTTCCATGCTCCCGCTGATGCTGTTCGCGTGGATTTACGGCGTCGTTCCCGGCATGACCGCCGGCTGCGCGTTCGGCCTTCTGCAGCTGATCCAGGATCCGCAGATCTATCACTGGATTCAGGTGCTGTTCGATTACCCCGTCGCGTTCGCCATGCTCGGCCTTGCCGGCTGCTTCCGCAAGCATAAGGACGCCGCCTGGGCGCTGCCCGCCGGCGTGGTTCTCGCCTGCTTCGGCCGCTTCCTGTGCCATTTCTTCACCGGCGTCGTCTACTTCGGCGAATATGCTCCCACGCAGACCTTCTGGGGCATTATCGGCTACTCCGCCGGCTACAACGGCGGCTATATGGGCGTCGAGGCCGTGCTGAGCGCCATCGTCAGCGCGCTGCCGCCCATCAAGAAGATGATCGCGAAAATCGAAACCCTGTAAGCAGCAGGCCGTTCAAGCGCCGCGCCCGATACGCGCGGCGCTTTTTTATCCCCTGAAGCATTCTCTCCGGCGGGGACTCGAGGGGCGGCCTTCCTTTTCCGCAAAGGGAAGCCGCCCCAAAACTCACTGATATCTCTCCGTAACTCCCACGTATACCTTCGCGGCGGTGGCCTTATAGGTGTCGGTGTAGAGTTCCTTGGTGGCAATCACGTTGCCGTTCGCGTCGCGGGTGACGAGATAGGTGGTCACCTTATAGCCCTCGGAGCCCTTCGAAACTTCCTTGGTCTGATCGGTGTAGACGACATACTCGGCCTTTTTGTCCGGGATCGGCGTGGTTTCCGGAATCGGGATCACTTCGATGGTTTCGGATTCAAGCGAATAGGTGTAGCCGTCCGGGTCGGGGCGGCCGTAGAATTGGAACAGGCAGCGTTTGGTTTTGCCGCTCGTTTCCACACGCGCCACGACGTAAATGTCCGCGCCGGTGGTATTGGTGAAAACCAGATCGTTGCGGCCGTCGTCGGTAACGGTAGCGTCGTGCCCCATTTCGATGTAGTTCGGCTTGAGGCCGTGCGGCTCGCGCGTGTTGATCTTCAGTCCCGCCTGGATGGCGGCGTTATACAGCGTGGAGCTGACCTGGCAGATGCCTCCGCCGTAGCCCATGACGTATTCGTTATAGACGATTTCCAGCCCGGGATAGAACCCGTTCTTCGCATCGCGCTTGCCGACCCACTTATTAAAGCTGACCTTTTCGCCGGCCTTGATGATTTTTCCGTTGAAGAACTCGCAGCCGCGCTCGATGTTCTTATTGCGGTCCTCGGTGCTGCGCGAGCTGATCTCGGTAGCGAAGCTGGCGATGCGCGTGATGGAGCCGGTAATATCCGCCGCCGTAACGGCGGGCGCAACCGTATCCGGCTGAACGCTGATGCTGCCGGACTGCATGCTGTTCACCAGCTGCATGATCTGCTCCTTGAGCGCCGCGTCGTCGAGCGATCTGCCGTAGCTTTCGGCCGTAACGACGATGGGGTTCTGCCGGTCGGGCATGAATTCCCACGTCGCGTCCTGCGCGGGCGTATCGACCAGGTTTTTGATTTCCGCGATAAGCGCGTCGATGCGCGCGTCGCTCTTGGTCACGTCGCTGGTGTAAATCAGCCTCGGCTCCGATTTAAGCGCGGAGATTTCGTCGTAGGTTTCCAGGAGCGAGCTGCTCATGCGCCCCACGGCGTAAGCCTCGTTGATGGCCTGCGCCACCACGTTCTCCAGCGAGCCGTTCATATCCAGCGTATCCGCGTCGATCGTCCACTGATAATCGCTGCCGTAATTGAGCGTGACGTTCCAGCCGCTCACGCCGTCCTTGAGCCGCGCGAGGATGAAATCATACGCCTCCTGCGGAGACGCGCCGTACAGCTCGTATCCGTTGACATACACGCCGCGATAGAACGTCCCGCGTTCGCGCACGTCCATGATTTCGCTGTAAGCCGAATAGCCCACGATGCCCACCGTCACCACGACGGCGGCGGCAATCAGCACCAGAATCGCAACGATCTTCCCGCGCATTTTGCCCCTGCGCGGCGGACGCGGCGGTTTTCTTTTCGGCGCGGAGCGCCGGAAATCAGAGGACGCAGGCCGGCTGTTCGTCCGCGGCTTCTGCGCGGGCGCAGGGCGGCTTGGGCGGCTCGCGCCGTAGGTTGCGCCGCCGTAATGCTGCTGCCGCTGCTGCGGCTGCGGACGCGGTGCAGGCGTATCCTCCGCCCGCACGCGCCTCGGCTCCGGACGCCACAACTCCTCCTGATTGCTGTACGCCGGCCCGGTACGCCGCCTGCGCGGCCCGGGGCCGTCTCTCCGTTCAAGATCAGCCATTTTTCTCCCTTATTTGCTCCGCTTCTTTCATTCGCGCCCGCAGCGCCTGCACATCCTCCGCCACGGTTTTCCATCCGTCAAGCTTTTCGCCGATGCCCGCGTGGCTTCCGCGGCTGCTGCCGCCGTCGTCGTCGCGGCCATGGCAATCGCTTCCGCCCGTCACGAGCAGGCCGTTTCTGCGCGCCAGCGCGTCGAAACGCTCCGCGTCCACGGGCATGTGGCTGGCGTGCCAGGCCTCGACGCCCAGCAGGCCCGCGTCCATCCATTCGCCCAGCCGCCGCTGCAGCGCCTCGGGCGAAATGCCCGACCGCGCGGGATGCGCCAGCACCGGCACGGCTCCCAGCTCCCGCAGCGCGCGGATGCCGTCGGCCACGGGCTTGCGCCTGCGCGGCACGTAGCAGGGCGCGCCGTCGCCGATATAGCGGTTAAACGCATCGCGCACGCTGTCGGCCCAGCCGCGGCGGCACAGCGCCTCGGCCAGATACATCCGGCCCATGAATTCGCCGGTTTTGCCGGTTTCTTCCGGCGCAATTTCAATGCCGCGGTCGGCCAGTTTTTTCAGAATCGCCAGCGTCCGCTCGCGGCGGATCTCCATTTCGCTGTCGAAAAACGCCCGCGTTTTCGCGTCGTCCGGATCCATGCCGTAGCCCAGCACGTGAATTTCCCGCGCCGTGCCGACGCTCAACTCCACGCCGGGCAGCACCGTCATCCGCTCCGCCTGCGCGGCCGCGGCCGTTTCGGGCAGTCCGCCCACGTTGTCATGATCGGTGATGGCGATTACGTCCATGCCCAGCGCTTTCGCGCGGCGGATCATCTCCGCCGGGGTCTTTGCGCCGTCCGAAAAGCAGGTATGCAGATGCAGGTCAGCCTTCATTCTCTTCCGCCTTCGCTTCGGGCTGCGCCGCTTTTTCTTCCGCGCCCTGCGCGGGAAGTTCCGGCAGCGCCTCGCCCTTCATGATCGCGTCCAGCTCGGGCTTGGTAATCGTCTCGCGCTCGAGCAGCACGTCGGCCATGCGGTGCAGCTTATCCATGTTTTCCTTCAGAATATCGATCGCCTTCTGCTGGCAGGAGCTTGCGACCTTGCGAATCTCCTCGTCGATCTGCGCGGCGACCTTTTCGGAGCAATCGCGCGACTGCGCGAAATCGCGCCCCAGGAACACCTCGGCGTTTCCGCCGTGGTATACCGGCCCGATCACTTCGTCCATGCCGAACTGCGCGATCATGCGCCGCGCAAGCTCGGTGGCGCTCTGCAGATCGGCCGACGCGCCGGTCGTCACATCCTCGATGATCAGCGTTTCCGCCGCGCGTCCGCCCATGGCCACGGTGATGCGCGCAAGAATCTGTTCGCGGGAGATAAAATCGCTCTCCTCGCTGGGCAAAAACTGCGTATGGCCGCCGGAGGAACCGCGCGGCACGATCGTCACCATCGATACGTCGTCCGCCTTGGGCGTTTTCAGACCGACCAGCGCATGGCCCGCCTCGTGATACGCCACGATGCGCTTATCCTTCGCCGTCACCTTGCGGCTGCGCTTTTCCGGACCCATCTCCACGCGCGTAATCGCGTCCATAATCGTCCGCTGGTCGATCTCCTTCCGGCCCGCGCGCGCGGTCAGAATGGCCGCCTCGTTGAGCACGTTTTCCAGATCGGCGCCGGTGAAGAACGGCGTGCGCCGCGCGACGGTTTTCAAATCGACGTCCGCGGCGATTTTCTTGTTGCGGCAATGCACGCGCAGAATCGCTTCGCGGCCCGCCACGTCGGGATAGTTCACAGTGATCTGACGGTCGAACCGGCCGGGGCGCAGAAGCGCCGGATCGAGAATATCGCGGCGGTTCGTCGCCGCAATGACGATCACGCCCTCGTTGTTGGAAAATCCGTCCATTTCGACCAGCAGCTGGTTGAGCGTCTGCTCGCGCTCGTCGTGACCGCCGCCCAGGCCCGCGCCGCGCTGGCGGCCCACCGCGTCGATTTCATCGATGAACACGATGGCCGGCGCATGCTTCTTGGCCTGCTCGAACAGATCGCGCACGCGGCTCGCGCCCACGCCCACGAACATCTCAACGAAATCCGAACCGGAAATGGAGAAGAACGGTACGCCCGCCTCGCCCGCAATGGCCTTGGCCAGCAGCGTTTTGCCCGTGCCCGGAGGGCCTACGAGCAGCACGCCCTTGGGAATGCGCGCGCCCAGTTCGGTATAGCGCTTGGGGTTCTTGAGGAAGTCGACGATTTCCGCCAGTTCTTCCTTTTCCTCGTCCGCGCCCGCTACGTCGGCGAACGTAACCTTGTTCTTGGAAGGGTCGGCCATATGCGCGCGGCTCTTGCCGAAGTTCATCACCTTGCTGTTGCCGCCGCCCGACTGCGAACGCATGACGGCCAGCCAGAAAAACGCCATCAGCACCATTACCACAACATAGGGCAGGAACTCGACATACCACGGCGTAGCCGCCGGCTTCTGATACTGCACGGTGAAGCCGAGATCGGCGTCCGCCACTTCGTCGGGCGACACGCCCAGCTGCTTTGCGCGGATGATGCGCGCACTGGAGAAAAACGCGTCGCGGTCGACGGTGCAGGAAAAATCATAGCGCTGCGGGAACTCCGCGCGCGCCGTCGACGAATCGACGTACAGGCCGACCACGTCGTTCCCGGTGAAGGAAAGCGCGGCCACGCGCTGCTGTTCCACCAGGCTGAGCAGATCGTTGTAGCCGATCTTATCAGTGGCGGGCGCAGAGAACAGCGACAGCGCCTCGGCCAGAATCAGCACACCGATAAGAATAACGGCGTAAACGACAAACCCCTTTACAGGCCTTCTTTTCAACTTACTCCCCTCCCTGTCCGGGAATCACTTGGTATAGACTTCTTCCTTCAGCACGCCGATATCCGGCAGGTTGCGGTAAACCTCGTCGTAATCCAGGCCGTAGCCGACGACGAACGCATCCTCGATAACGAAGCCGCAATAGTCGGGCTTAAGATCGACGCGGCGGCGCGCGGGCTTATCCAGCAGCGTACAGATTTTAATCGACGCCGCGCCGCGGCCCTTGAGGTTCTCCTTCAGGTATTGCAGCGTCACGCCGGAATCGACGATATCCTCGATGATAACCACGTCGCGGCCGAGAATGTCGTGATCGAGATCCTTCAGAAGGCGCACCACGCCGGAAGACTTGGTGGCGCTGCCATAGCTGGAAGTGGCCATGAAGTCCATCGTCAGCTTCAGGTCGATGCAGCGGATCAGATCGCAGTAAAACGGCGTCGCGCCCTTGAGAATTCCCACGCACAGGGGCGTTTTGCCCGCGTAATCGCGAGTAATTTCCGCGCCCAGCTCCGCCACGCGCGCGGCGATTTCCTCTCGTCCCAGGAGCACCCGCTCCAGATCGTCGTACAGCTTCGAAGTTTCCCGGTTCAGCATGTTCTTTCCCCCATCACGCTTTTGTTTTTTTGATCGCCCTCCGGCCCGTCACAGCTCCCACGGAAGTTTTCCCGTAAAGCGGACCATTACGGCGCATGTCGTCGTTTCATCGATTGCGGCCTCGCGCGAGGCCTTCAGTCCGACCGTCCACAGCACGCGGTCGCCCCTGGCGAGCACCGGCAGAAGGTCGCGGAACGGCCGGTCGATCCCCGCGTCCTGAAGCGTTTTTTTCAGCTTCTGCGCGCCCTCCATGCCCAGCGGCGCGAACACGTCCCCGTCTCTCCGCGCCCGGAAAATGGCCCCCCGCAGCTTTTTTGCGTCGAACGCCTGGCAGCGGATCCCGTCTCCTCTTACTTCTACCGCGCAGGGCGCGGTTTCAAACGGCGCGCCGCCCGCGTCGTACCGCGCTTCCCGCGCGATCAGATGCAGCCGCGTGCGCGTCCTGAACGCCTTCACGCCGCCCGGCAGGTTCGTTTCCCCGCCCGGCGCAAGCGCGCACAGCCGCTCCGTCTGCTTTTCGTCCAGCGCCGCGACGCCCGCTCTTTCGCAGAACCGCCGCGCCGTTTCCGGCGCAAGTTCATCCGTGCGCCAGAAAGCGCCGTAAGGCGTTTCCCTCCAGCAGCCGGAAAGCCGCTCCTCCGCGCGCCGCCGCTCTTCGTCCGCCGCACGCGCCGCGTGCTCCGCCGCGCGGCATATCGCCTCGTCCGCGCGCGGGTTCAAAAGCCGCAGCTGCGGCATCACGTTCAGCCGCAGAAGGTTCCGCGCGCAGCAGGCCTGCGCGTTCGTCTCGTCCTCGCGCCACGGAATGCCCCGCGCGCGCAGATATTCGCGCAGTTCCCCGCGGCTCACGTCGAGCAGCGGCCGCACCCGGTTCCCCTGCCGCCAGCGCATGCCCGACAAGCCGTCCAGGCCGCAGCCGTGCGTCAGGTGCAGAAGCACCGTTTCGGCCTGATCCTCCCGCTGGTGCGCCAGCACGATCCTGTCCGCGCCGCACTTCTCTGCCGTTTCGTCAAGAAACGCATACCGCGCGCGCCTTGCCGCGTCCTCCGGCGAACATTTCCATTGCGCCGCCAGCGCCGGCACGTCTCCCGCGCCCATATGGCACGGAACGCCCCACGCTTCGCACATCCGCCGCACAAACTCCGCGTCCGCGCGCGCGCTTTCGCCGCGCATGCCATGATCGAAATGCGCCGCTTCCACCGCGAATCCGCCCTTCTCGCGCACCGCCAGCATAAGCGCCAGCAGCGCCATCGAATCCGAACCGCCCGAAACGGCGCAAAGCGCCCGCCCGCCCGGCTCGATCAGCCTGCGAACCCGTATCGTTTCAAGCACCCGGCTTTCCAGCGCATATGACTCCAGCATGAAGGTTATTGTACGCCATTTCCGCTCAATACGCAAGCCAAAGTTGAATGCGGGAGGTGGGTGGAACGATGGGGAAACGTTTTTGGGGAAGGGCTTTTAGAAAAAAGCCCTTCCCCAAACCCCATCCAAAACCACTTTTCTGCTTTTTGATATGAACACAATAGGCCGACAGTCTATCCGATTCGTCGCATTAAAGAAAACCGTCGGTTGCGTTCTCCTCCGCACATCGGCGATTCTTCCTTACCCCTTTCCAAATTTTCATTCAAAACCGTTTTTCAGCTTTACGATATAAACACACAATGACCTAACAGTCTATCCGGTTCGCCACATTAAAGAAAACCACCGGTCGCATTTCCCTCCGCACATCGGTGATTCTTTTTTCGCCCTTTCTCAAGCCCATCCAAAACCGCTTTTTCCGGCTTGCCGGTACAAATACAGCAAGCCGCCAGTCTATCCGGTTCGCCACATTAAAGAAAGCAAAGAAAACCGCCGGTCGCGTCCCTTCCGCACACCGGCGATTCGTTCTTACAGATACGTCCTACCCCTTCCCGTTCATCCGCCGCTTTTCCCGGCGGCTCTCGATCACATGCCGCATCGCCAGAACCGGATGCACCGTCAGCATCCGCGGCCCGGAAAACCGCATCACTGCGCGAATCCTCTCGCGCATCTGCGGCTGGTAGCAGTGTACCCGGCAGTTTGAGCAGAACGTCTTTGTCTCCATGAACGGACACCGGTCACTGCGCTGCCGGGCATATGCGTCCAGCGCGGCGCACTCGGCGCACAGTCCGCGCTTCGTACCGTGCTTTTTTCGGCAGTACAGCGCGATCATCTCCGATACGATCCGCTTTTCCCGCTCCCGTTTCTCCTCCGCCGCCTTCATCCGCCGGTCCTCCTTCGCGTGTTCCCGGTGGATTATAGCAGCTTTTCCGCCCGGCCGCAATCCCGGCGCGCTCAGCCGTTCCCCACGACCCGCGCGGCCAGCACGGTCATATCGTCCGGCGCGGAACCGCCGCAGCGGTCGAGCGCGCGCTTGAGGAGGGTATCGGCGAATTTTTGCGGCGCAAGCGCCGCATCGCGCGGAGCCATGCCGCCCAGCGCGCGCAGGAAGGCGGCGTCATCGCCGCCAAAAGCGTCCGTCACGCCGTCGGTAACAAGGAGCAGCAGATCGCCCGGCTGAAGCCGCGCCGCCGTTCGCTGCGGGCTGGCCGATTCGACGATGCCCAGCGGCAGCGCGTCGCCGCCGATGCGACGGCAGCGCCCCCCGCGCAGC
>SFFS01000049.1 GCA_004557805.1 Clostridiales bacterium
CCTGCGCAAAGCGGAACGCGTCCACAAACGCCGTAGCGCTGCGCAGGAAGCGATGCTCGGAGGAGAGCATTTCCCGCAGCGCGCGGCGGCCCGCCTCGGTCATGCGGATATCGCCCGCCACAGGGCGGCCTACCTTCGAATGCGCGCGGTTATCGGCCACCACGAACGTCACTTCGATGGGGTTGGACAGCTGGAACCCTCTCGCGCGGCCTGTAAAATCGGGAATCCGAGGCAGCGTATTCAAGAACGCGCACAGCTGCTTTTCATAAACCTGCCGGGCATGGAAGAACACGCGCTCGGGGCGCTCGTCCGGTTCCGCGTCTTCCGGCAGCGGCAGTTCGATATAGCCGTTTCCGGCGTTGGCCATGCCCGAAGCAAAATATACGGCCAGCCGGCCCTTCAGCCGTTCGCCCATGGGCTGCTTGAGCAGCGCGGACGGCCGCTGCGGCACAGGGCGCGCCGGCGGAGCGTACTGCGGCTTCTCGGCTTCCGGTTTTTCCTCGCTCTTTTCAGTTTCCTGTTTTTCTTCGGCTTCCGCCGCTTCGAGCCTGGGCGCCTGCAGCTTCGGCGTCTCCTTTTCCGGCTCCGGCAGCTTTTCCGGTACCGGCGCAGGCTGCATCGCTTTTTCCGGCGCGCCCTGCGCGCTCAGGAACGAAAGCCCTGCCGCTTCTTTGTATGCCAGAATCGTCTGCGCGCGATAGGCGGCCGTGCGTCCGTCCTCCAGGCACTTTGCATGTACGCAGTCCGCATCCACCGCCGTTACATAGACCAGTTCATTTCCCCAGCTGGTGCGAAGCGAATAGCATTTACCCGGTTCCAGCCTGTCAAAAAACATAATCTCCCTCCCTCTGAGTCACCCAAAACAATCCTGAATCTTATTATGCTGTTTTTTTCATGATTTGTCAAACGAAACGCGCCGTCAAGCCGTTTTCATTTCGGCTGTGAGCCTGCCAAGCGTGCGGCGGTAAATCAGCAGCTGCCCCGCGCCCGTAATCGCCCACGACACCGGATAGCACAGATACAGCACCATGATCGTCGGCTTCCATGCGAAAACCGTCATAATCCACACCACGCGCAGCAGGCACGCGCCCACGAGCGTGCAGATCATCGGCGCGAGCGATTGCCCCATGCCGCGCGTAATGCCCGGGAATACGTTCATAATGCCGCAGGTGAAATACGCCGCGTTCATCACGACCAGGCGCACCATGCCCAGCGAAATCACTTCCGCGTCGGAGGTATAAATGGAAAGCAGCTGGCGGCCGAACAGAATGATAAATCCGCACACGATCACCCAGGTCACCATCGTCAGCAACAGGCTGGCGCGCGCAATGCCCCGCACGCGGTCAAGCCGGTTCGCGCCCACGTTCTGCCCGGTATAGCTGATGGCGGCGTTATAATAGGCGTTGGACGCAGTATCCGTCAGGCCCTGAATGTTGGAAGCGGCGGCCGCCGCAGCCACCATCGTCGAGCCGAACGAATTCACTGCCGACTGAATCAGCACGTTGGAAATCGAAAACAGCATACCCTGCAGTCCCGCCGGCACGCCGATGCGCACCAGCGCCTTCAGTTTTTCGCCGTTCACGCCCAGGCTCCGCAGGTCGAGCCGCGCCGCGCCGGAGCTGCGCATCATGAACGCCGTCACCATCACCGCGGAGGTATACTGCGAAATCACCGTCGCCCAGGCTACGCCCGCCACGCCCATATTGAAGACCGCGACGAACACGATGTTCAGCACCACGTTAATGCAGCCGGACACCAGCAGGAAAATCATCGGGCGGCGGCTGTCGCCGATGGCGCGGAGAATGGCCGCGCCGAAGTTGTATACCATATTGCCCGGCATTCCGATAAAATAAATCCGCAGATACAGCGCCGCCATGTCGATAATGTCCTCCGGCGTGCCCATCCACGCCAGCAGCGGCTCGCTCAGCGCCAGCCCAATCACCATCACCGCCGCGCCGCCGATCGCCGAAACCGTCATTGACGTATGCACCGCGCGGAACACGCCGTCCGTCCGCCGCGCGCCGTATTCCTGCGCCACCACGACGCTCGCGCCCACTGACAGCCCCATGAACAGGTTCACCAGCAGGTTCACCATCGAGCCGACCGCGCCCACGGCCGCCATGGCTTCCTTGCCGTTGAACCGGCCGACGACAATCGTATCCGCGGCGTTGAACAGCAGCTGAAGCAGGTTCATCACCATAATCGGCGCGGCGAAGATCAGCATGCCCTTGAGGATCGGCCCGGAGCACATATCCGCTCCGCGTCGTTTCTCCTGCATTGCGTCCACCTCCCATTTTATCAGGTATAGTATAACACACTCCGGCGCAAATGCCAGCCCCGCCCGCCGCAGAGAAGCCGCGTTATTTTTTTCGGCGCACCGCGCCGAAAGAAAATGCACCCGCCGGTTTTCCCGGCAGATGCATGCATTTTCTCCCGCGGCAATCAGCCCGCGGATTCCTCGCTCAGCGTCACGTTATAATCCGCGTCCACCGATACGGTGAAGTTGCGCATTTCCGTCACGGAATCCAGCCCCAGCTCGGGGCAGTAATACGCCAGCGTCACGGCGTCCTGCACGTTCGCCTGTTCGCCCGCAACGGCGATGGTATACACGCCGCTGTCCTTTTCTTCATAGACCGGCGCGGAGACGCTCAGCTTTTCGGGATCGTAGTTCATCGCCGCCCAGATGTAGCCGGTGCTCGCGTCGCCCGCAAGCTCGATCGTCGCGCCCTTGGCGCAATAGCGGAACGCGTCGGCGGCGTAGCTGACGAGCATGTCCTTATCCACGCCCGCGTCCTCGCAGCCGAGGCTGTAGGCCACGCCGTTGGCCGCGTCGTACCATTTCACGCGTGCGCCCACGCCCGCTTCGGCATGGAAGCTGCCCTCGTTCCAGAGGATGGAAACGGGCGTTTCTTCGCCGCCGCTGAAATACATGCCGGAAATATCTTCATCCTGCGCCGCAGCCTGCGCGCGCAGCGTGTAGGGCGCTTCATAGATAGAAAAGCTGACCTGCGCGAGCTTGCCGTCGATGATGAACCACTCGGCCTCCTGCGCCGCGCCCGGGGCGAGCAGCTGAAAGCCCAGGTTCGCCAGAATATCCGAATAGGATGACTCCGCCATCGGATTCGGCGCAGCCAGCGCGCCCGCGCCCACCATCATCGCCGCGCACAGCAGCAGCGCGATAAATTTCTTTTTCAACATAGCATTTCATCCCTCTCTTCGTTCAGTTTTTTCCGCGCGCAGAGCGCGTACAGTCATAGAACGAATCATCGCGGCAGTTCCTTCCATTTTTCCGGAATGTCTTGCGATTCTTAGGGTGTATCTGAATTTTTCCGCCTTGAAGAATTTCTCAGGTCCCCCGCGCTACTCCTCCGGGCACAGATAGCGCGGCTTTCCGGCGCTCCTTTTGCCGTATTCAATCGCCTGCCGCGGGCAGCCGCAGATGCACGCCATGCAGTGCGTACACTCGTGCCCCCAGACGGGCCGGCCCGCTTCAAGATGAATATTGCGCATCACGCACGCCTTCTCGCACGCGCCGCAGCCGCAGCATGCGTCCGTCGCGCGGAAAGCGTCCGCCTTGACGAACCAGCGGTAAAACGCCGGCGTCATCGCCGAAAGCAGCCTCCCCGGCAGCCCTCCGGAATGATCGGGCAGCTTCTCGCCCGCCACGATGCACGCCGCCGTCTCGGCCACAACCTGATCGGCCCGCCGCACGATGCTCCGCGCTTCCTCTCGCGCAGGCACCGGGAACATGGCCACGTAGTTCTCCGGCATCACAATCTGCTTTACGCCCATGAAGCGCCAGTTCTTTTCGGCGCAAAGCGCCTCCAGATATTTCTGCGCGCCGCCGATCCCGTCTCCGCAGGTCATCACAAAATAAACGCGATCGTTCCCCGTGAACTCCGCGCCGCGCAGGAATTTTTCAAAAATGCGCGGAATGCGCCACGCGTACGTCGGACAGACGAACACATACGGCGCTTCGCTCTCCAGCACGGGACGCTCGTCGCTGCGAATGCACCGCCCCGCATCGAGCGTCTGTCCGTCCTTGACAAGCTCCGCCAGGCGCAGCGCGACGTGTCGGCTGTTGCCCGTACCGGAAAAATATACGATCATGCTTCTCCTCTCCTCTTTCCGATGAGAACCTTTTCTTTCATGCCATGACAGTATATCACAGCTGTCAACAGGAATTGACAGAAACTGCGCCGCATGGTATAGTGAGGTGTTTTGTCTTTTCTATTTCTTTTTTGTTTTAATTACGGAGGAACATTGCCTTGGAAAACAATACGCTTCAGGAAAACAAAATGGGCACCATGCCCATCGGCAAACTGCTCCTGTCGATGGCGCTGCCGATGGCCGCGTCAATGCTCGTGCAGGCGCTGTACAACATCGTCGACAGCATTTACGTTTCCCGTCTGAGCGAATCGGCGCTTTCGGCCGTGTCGCTCGCTTTTCCGGTGCAGAATATCATGGTCGCGCTCGGCTGTGGCACCGCCGTCGGTCTGAACGCCACGGTTTCGCGAAGCCTCGGCGCGAAGCGCCCCGATGAAGCCGACCGCTTCGCCGGCGCGGGCCTGTTCATCGGCTTTGCCGCCATGCTGCTCACGGTTGCCTTCGGCCTTTTCTTCTCGCGCAGCTATTTTGCCTGGCAGACGCGCGATGCGGAAATCATCGCGCACGGCCGCGATTATCTTTTCTGGATCACCGTCGTCTCCTTCGGCAATTACGCCCAGGTGCTCGGCGAGCGGCTGCTGTGCTCCACCGGCAAAACGCTCTACTCGATGGTTTCGCAGATCACCGGCGCGGTCATCAACATCATTCTCGACCCTATCCTCATCTTCGGCAAGTTCGGCCTGCCCGCCATGGGCACCGCCGGCGCGGCCATCGCTACGGTAATCGGCCAGATCATCGCTGCGTGCATCGCCTTCGGCTTCAACCTGACGGTGAACCGTGAACTGCACCTGCGCATTCGCTATATTTTCCGCCCGCACATGCGCTTTATCAAGGATATTCTCGTCATCAGCATCCCTTCGATGATTATGCTCATGGTCAGCTCCGTGATGAACTTCGGCATGAACCAGATTCTGCTCTCGTTCACGTCCACGGCTGTGGCCGTTTTCGGCGTATATTACAAGCTGCAGAGCTTCGTTTTCATGCCCGTTTTCGGCCTGAACAACGCCATGGTGCCCATCATTTCCTATAACTATGGCGCCGCGCGCCGCGGCCGCATCATGCAGACCATCAAGCTGGCCGTGCTCTACGCCTGCTGCCTGATGGCCGTCGGTCTGCTGCTGTTCATGACCATCCCCAACGTTCTGCTCTCCTTCTATAACGCTTCTGAAACCATGCAAGCCATCGGCCAGCCCGCCCTGCGGCTGACCAGCATCGCGTTCCTGTTCGCTGGCTATTGCATCGTTCTCGGCTCCGTGTTCCAGGCGCTCGGAAACGGCGTATACAGCCTCGTCTGTTCCGTCGTCCGCCAGATCGTCGTGCTGCTTCCCGTCGCGTATCTGCTTTCGCTTTCGGGCAACCTCAATCTCGTCTGGCTCGCTTTCCCTATCGCTGAAATCGCTTCCGTTTCCGTCTCCACCTTCCTGTTCCGGAAGCTCTACAAAAGCAAAATCGCCGGAATTCCGGAATAAAAAACATGTAAAACCGTCTCTCCCCCATTCCGTATCTTCGTTCCACCCCGCCCTTCGCGGGGCGGAGCAGGAAACCCTTGCTCCTGCCTTTCTTTCAGGAGAGCGCGAGAACCCCTTTCTTTCCTCATGGAAAGAAAGGGGTTCTCGCAAAAAACGCACTTTATTCTTCCCTCACGTTTCCGCCCTCGATCACGATCCGCGCGTCGGCCTGCGCGGCGAGCGTCTCGTCGGCGGTAGCGATGACGGCGCAGCGTCCCTCGCGATGCGCAAACGCATCGATAAGCCGCAGAATGCCGGCCGCGTTTTCTACATCAAGGTTGCGGGCAGGCTCTGCGGCGAGGAGAATCTGCGAATCGGCCGCCAGCGCACGGGCTATGGCGACGCGCTGCTGATCGCCGCCGGAAAGCATGGCGGGCGTCATCGAGGCGATTCCGCGCGGCAGCGCGACAGAATCCAGAAATCCAAGCGCTTCCTGCACGGCGCGCGCACGGCTCTTGCCTTGAATGCGCAGCGGCATGGCGATATTCTCGGCCACGTCGGCCTGCATCATCAAATTGTTTTTTTCAAAAAGCATCGTCGCCACATCGCGACGGTAACGGCTGATCTGCCAGCGGCGCACGCGCCGCCCGTCCAGTTCGAGCCAGCCCGTTTCGGGCGCGATCAGCCCCGCCAGCAGCTGCAAAAGCGTCGTGCGGCCGCTGCCCGCAGAGCCCGTTACCACGTACAGCCGCCCCGCCTCGAGCGTCAGGTTCACGCCACTGAAAACCGGCATTTCGTGCTTGCCCTGCCGGTAAACGTATGAAACGTCTCGCATGCGCAGCTCTTTCATCAGGCGCGCCCTCCCCGTTCTGCCCTGCGCGCCGCCACCATCCAGAAATGCTTCGGCCCGCATTTGGGATATTTTTCCGTTACGCCGTGTTCGATTTTTTCCAGCGCAAAGCGCTGGAGAAGCATCCGCAGCGCCGCTTCGTCGAAAAAGCGCTTGTCGCGCCCTCCGGTGCGGTAAAAATGCGGCTCCACTTCCACGTCGCCCTCGCGCTGCCGGAAATCCTCCAGCGCGTTCACGCGGCACAGCAGCAGCCCGCCCGGCCGCAGCGCGCGCAGAATTTCATCCGCAATCGCGCGCGTCGTCTCCCACGGGAAAAAGTGCAGGCTCAGATCGGCGATGAGCACATCGACGGCGCCGTCCGCGAAGGGCAGCCCCTTCGTCATATCGAAGCACAGCGTGCGCACGCCGGGCGCGCGCGCCGCCAGCGCATCGAGCGCCTCGCGCGAAATATCGCAGCCGATGGGCGACGCGCCCTGCTCCGCAAGGAACAGGCTGTCCACGCCGTTGCCGCAGCCAAGATCGACCACCGTCTGCGCGGCCAGAATTTCCGGCAGCGCAGAATCGAGCCAATGATCGTATATGGGATAAGGATCGTCGGAATTTCGGTAATAGGATTGCCAGTATTCCATTGCAAGCGCTCCTGTCAAAAAAACAAAAGCGTCAAGGTTTGAACCTGACGCTTTTCAAAGCGGAGAGAATGGGATTTGAACCCATGGTACGCTATTAACGTACACACGATTTCCAGTCGTGCGCCTTAGACCACTCAGCCATCTCTCCATAGCCGTGCTCCAGCGGGAACCATAATACCACACTTTATGCGCTTATGTCAACAGAAATTTTCGCCTATTTTTTCTTTTTCGCCATTTCCAGCAGCGCGCCGTCGAGATTGGTGCGCCTTGTTGCCGTCGCGCCGTCCGCGCCCAGCGCCCGCAGCGCCGCTTCCAGCAGAATCGCTCCATGCGCCGCCACGTCCGCGCGCGAAGCCGGAATGCCCGGCACCCGCGCCCGCTCGGAAACGCTCATCGCGCTGAGCCGGTCCGCCCACGCATGCGCGGCTTCCCGCGTCATGAACCATCCCTCTGCGCCCTCCGCATCCAGCCCGCGGGCCAGCCTGTCCGCCGCCGCCAGCCGGAAGCCGTTGCCGCCCACGCTCACCCAGCGCCGCGGCGTCTCCCGCACGCCGAGCCGCAGCAGACCCGCGCGGATCTCCTCTTCGGCCCTTTCCCGCGCAATGCGCGGAAAATCGCCCGTCAGGTTCGGAAATTCCTGCAAAAGCCTCGAAGAACCCAGCTGAAGGCTGATCGTCCGCAGCGAGCCGCCGTCCATCATCGCCAGCTCGGTCGAGCCGCCGCCGATATCGAACACGCCCGCGTCCGTCTCGCCGCCCGCCGCCCCGAGGAACGAAAGCCGCGCTTCCTCCTCGCCCGGCAGAACCTCCAGCGGCACGCCGCACAGCGCTTCGGCGATTTCAGCAAACTCCGCGCCGTTTTTCGCATCGCGCGCAGCGCTGGTGGCGAACAGGCGAATCGCCTCGCAGCCCGCCTCGCGCGCCTGCTGGCAAAACATGCCCGCCGCGGCCGCCGTCGCCATCATCCGCTCTGCGGACAGCACGCCGTTTTCCAGCGACGAAAACAGCCGCGTATCCTCGCGCAAACGGAGAAGCGGCGCAATCGTCCCTTCGCCGATTTCCGCCGCCAGCATCCTTGTTGAGTTTGAACCGATTCCAATCGCAGCCGCGCGCATCAGTTGCCTCCTGCGGGCGCAGCCGTCGGCACGGGCTGTTCCAGCGTGTCGTCGCCTACGTCGTCGTATTTTTCCGTTTCCGGTTTGATCCCCTGCAAAAGCTTTTCGGTGTTGTCGCTGTTTTCCGTGCCGAGCACAAAGCGGATTTCGCGGTCGCCCAGGAGATTATAGCGCTTGCGCGCCTCCTGTTCGATGTATTCATCGGTATCCATGAATTCCAGCTTGCGCTGCAATTCCTCCGTTTCCGAATACGCCGCCAGCACCTGCTCCTGCGCGCGGTCAACCTGCGTCTGCAATTCGCCGATGCGGGCGTTCGCCTTGCAGATTGCGAGCACCAGCAGCAGCACCGGAATGGCCAGCAGCAGCAGAAAGCGTGGGCGCACCTGTATTTTTTTGTTCAGCCAGTTATCCCTCGCCATGATTCGTCCTTTCTTTTTTTCGGCGCAGCGCGCCGAAAACCGCGCATGCAGCCCGCCGCACGCCTGCTTCCCACAGAAGAAATCCGCACAGCGCGCCCAGCAGCATATACAGCCGCAGCCCTTCCACGCCGCTCACCGCGCCCGCCGCAGACGTAACCGCCGCCGCGATCACCCAGAAGATCAGATCGAACAGCCCCGTTGCGACCGCACCCGCATGCACCGCGCGGCGCACGCAGCGCAGCGCGCCGTAAACCAGCGCGCACGCCACGCCCGCGCAAACCGCCAGCCCGAACGCGCGCGCCTGCATTCAGCGGAACACGCGGCTGAGCAGCCCGCGCTTGGCCGACGGCGCGTCGCCATATTCCAGCGCCGCAATGTGGCCCTCTACCGTCACCTTGCCCTCCTCGAGGTTCAGCTGCGATATATGCAGCCCCGCACCCAGCAGCGCAATCTCGCCCGAATCGGACGTCATCACAATTTCCTGTTCGTTAAAGCTGGCCACGTCCGTCACGCCCGTCAGCTTCACGGCGCTGCGGTTTTCCACCGTCACGCTGTGCGCGCGCGCCGGGACGCGCTTTTCCGTCGCCTGTTCCTTGTTCATGCCGCACTCCCCTTTCCGCTCGTCGCGCTTTACGATATGCGCGCAGGCGGCGGGATAGAACGGCGGCACATTTTATAACGGCAGCAATCCTTCTTTCAGGCGCGAAAGCGCTGAAAAGATGAATTTGCGCCGGATTCGAATTGCAGATTTCGCAGGCGTACCGGCGGTACGTCAAGAAAGCTGCAAGCAGCCGGCGGCGCAAAGGCGCCCGTCAGCCTTTACACAGCATTGCCTTAATCCCAGAGCCGTTCCGGATACACGCCCTCGGCCGTTTTCCGCGCAATCGCCTCGACGACCGTCGGCTTATCCTGCCGGTGCGTCACGCCGAACCAGCGCTCCTTGCACGGCAGCACCTGCGCCGTAGCGCGGCCCGTGCCGAGCATCTCCGTCACAACCGACGGCAGATAGCATTCCGCTTTGAGCGGGTTGCCCGGCATCGTCTCGCGCAGGAAACGTTCGAAGCTCTCGTCCAGCGCCGCGAAGAAATCGGGCGTGAAGCCCCACAGATTCAGCGAAACGAGCGTCTCGTCGGGCAGACGCTCGTAATGCGCGCCGTCCTCGGTAAACAGCGCGCCGTCGCACGTGTTGACGATGTGCGTGCGCTCCGTCACCGACAGCAGACGATGCGTCTCGTCCACCTCGCACACGCCGCGCGCCACGCTGCCGTTATCCGAAAGCGTTTTGAGCAGCTCGTAGCCCACCATGCAATATTCGCCGCTGCGCGCGGTTTTGAGGAACTCGTAAATCTCTTTCATTCCGCCGGGGCCGTAATAATCGTCCGCGTTCACGGCCGCAAACGGCGCGTCGAACATGCCGCGGCAGCTCCGCACAGCGTGCGCGGTGCCCCAGGGCTTGACGCGTCCCTCCGGCACAGAGAAGCCCGCGGGCACATCGTCCAGCCGCTGCACGGCGCAGCGCACGTTCAGCTTGCTGCCTACGCGTTCGTGAATTTCCTTTTCAAAGCCGTTTTCCGCCATGCCGGGACTGATGATGAACACGGCGTCCTCAAAGCCCGCGCGATGCGCGTCAAAGAGCGAATAGTCCATCAACGCCTGGCCGTTTGCGCCGACAGGATCGAGCTGTTTCAGTCCGCCATAGCGGCTGCCCATGCCCGCGGCCATCACGACCAGCACCGGTTTGTTTGCCACCCTCGATCGCCTCCAATTCATTAAATCTCATCATACCGGCTTTTCGAAGCGATGTCAATCGCGTTTTCTCCCCGTTCCACGCGCAAAAAACGGCGGGCTTTCCACCCGCCGCGCCATCTGTTTATCCCAATATCAGCATCCAGCCGATAACAACCGGAAGATACAGCAGCGTCGAAAGCACCACCATACGGCTGCCCAGTTCTTCGTCGCCATGGAACACGAGCGACAGAAGCACCGTGTTCGTCGCCGACGGCATACCGCTGATAAGCACCAGAATCATCCGCATTTCGCCCCGAATGCCCACCAGCGCACACGTTCCGAGCGCCAGCAGCGGTATCAGAATCAGCCGCGAAGCGGCCGACAGTACGGCCGTCCGGTCCTTCAGAATCGCCCCAGTCGGGCTCTCGGCCAAGATCGCGCCCACGACCATCATCGACAGCGGCGTCGCAACCGCGGCGACCATCTCCGTCACGCCGTCAATCAGCGCCGGCAGCCGCCACTGGAACAGAAACAGCAAAAGCCCGATCGCCACCGAATACAGCACAGGCGAAGTCGCCAGCACCTTGGGCTGAAACGCCTTTTTGTCGAACACGCGCACGCCCACCGTCCAGCAGATCGCGTTGAAAACGGCCATGGCGACCGATACATAGAGCATCCCCTCGTCGCCCACCAGCGCGCCGATGACCGGTACGCCCATGAACCCGACGTTGCCCATCGCCGTGCCGAACGTGGCCGTTGCGCGCCGCGCGCCGCCTTCCTTGCGGAACGCCAGCAGCCCTGCCGCCAGCCCCAGCAGCATAAACGCCGCCAGAATCGCCGCCTCAACGCCCATCGCACGCCATTTTTCCGCGCTGCTCGGATACTGGAACGACTGCACGATCACGCAGGGCGTGACGATGTACAGGAGAATATTGGAAATCCCGCCGCGCGTCTCGCGCGAAAGCCATCCCAGCTTCGACGCCAGAAATCCCAGCGCCAGCAGCAGAAAAAGAATCCCCGTCTGCCGTAAAATCGCGTCCATAATGCTTCGCCCCTTTGCCTCTTATCGTGCATTATATCACAGGCAGACGGAAATTGCTCTATAAATCACTCCACCCAGACCGTGGGCGAATCTATACGGTTCTTATCGTCCCAGATGAGCACCCGGTAGGGCGCGCCGCGCTTGAGGTTGTTCCAGAGCCAGCGATGGTTGTAGCCGTTGTCGGTTTTCTGCCGCTGAATGCGCACGCAGCCGTGACTGGCCTTCTGCCCCAGCAGCGGCTCGTAGGCAGAATAATCGCTGCTGCCGTCGGCGCGCTCCTTATGCGGCACCTCATGCAGCAGAATGCCGCCGTTGATGCGAATGGCGTCGTTGCAGATCATCGGATATTTCGAGTTATCCTTAAAAGTGCCCGTATGGCTGATGGTGATGAACTCGCCCGTAATCGTTTCAAAGAGCGCTTCGTCGACGCCCTCCACCTTGCCGGTGGAAATTTTCAGCTCCGCCACGCGCTCGCCGTCGCAGAAAATATACAGCCGCTGCGTCAGCTTATCGAGCAGCAGACCGATATCCTGCTGCGGCGTAACGGTCTTGAGGTTTTTTGCCTTCACATAGCCGGTACGCAGCTCATAGGCGTGAGCGAACTCCTCTTCGTCGGCGGGCATGTAGCTGCGGTCATAGTTGGAGAACACCTCCACCTGCACATAGCCGTGTTCGTTCGTTTCGCCGATCACGTGCAGCCCCTGCGACTGGCCGTGAATCTGCGCCACCTTTTTACCCGTGCCGTCGGGGTTTTCCATCACATATGCATGGTCGGTGCCGTCCAGGCCGCCGTCGTACACGGTGATGGGCTGCGTCATCGCCTCCCAGATTTTCGCGTCGTCCGTCTCTCCCGGAGCCATCGTCCAATAGCTGAAATCGCCGATACTGGAATAGGGCGCGCTCTGCGCGTCCAAAGGCGCCGCCACGGCCGCCTGCACAGTTTCGACAGACTGCGCGCTCTCAAACTCGAACGGCGCGTCCACGTCGGTAAAGGTGTCGCTCAGCGCTGTGCCGCTCAGGCACAAAAGCGCCAGCATCGCCGACAGAATTCGCGTAAATTTTCTCATTTGTCGCTCCCGGTCATTAAAATTTCCCATGAATAAACGAACCAGCCGCCGCTTACCCTGCATGTACTTTCCAAAAAAGTGCGCGGCGTGTATAATAGCGGCGGGTGATACGCCATGACGATCGAAGAAATCTGCCTGCAAAGGCTCTCCAATCAGCGCCTGCTTGCGCCGTGCAGCGTGGAAGAAACCGTGCGCGGGCTGTGCGGCCTGCAGGCTCAGTTCTTTTCTAACGCGCTGCATGCGCTGCGCATCCGCTGCGGCCATGAACCAACCGCCGCCGAACTTGCGCCGCTTCTGAAAACCTGGACGCTGCGCGGCACGCTGCACCTCGTTCACGAACGTGATCTGCCGCTTTTTCTGCACGAGGGGCGGACGCACTTCCTGCGCCCGTGCGATACGATGGATTCGGACGAACGGCTCAGCGCCGGCCGGAAGCGTTTTTTCTCCGCGCTGATCGCGCGGAAAATCGCGGAAGGCATGTGCGAACGCGACGCGCTGCGCGAAGCGTGCTTCGCCACCGGAATGACCGAAGCGGAGGCATCCAGCGCGTTCGACGCATGGGGCGGGCTGATCCGCGCCATGTGCGAAGCGGGGAAAATCGGCCACGCGCCGCAGCAGAAGAAGGCGTTCCGGCTCTGTCCGCCGTTTGTTCCGATGGCGCGCGGCGACGCGCGGCGCGAGCTTTTGCGCCGCTACCTCCTGAGCTACGGCCCGGTTTCGCTGCGCGATGCGTCCTATTTCTTCGGCGCTCCGCAGCGCGAAATTTCCCCGCTGCTCGAAGCGCTGCCTGTGCGGCGGGAAACCTGCGGCAGCCGCGACTACTTTTCGCTCCCTGCCCCCGCAGCCGTTTCCACACCGCCGGACTGCGTCTTCCTCGCCGGGTTCGATCCGCTGATGATGGGCTACGAGAAAAAAGAAAACCCATTCCTCCCGGAACAGGCGCTGCGCGGAGTTTTCAACCGCGCGGGCATCGTCATGCCGCCGCTGCTGCTGGAAGGACGCGTCGTGGGCCGCTGGAAACGCAGCGGCAGGAAAATACAGGCCACGCTCTTTGAAACCGTGCCGCAGCGCGGCAAACGGACGATTTGCGAGGCCGCGCAGCAGTGCTTCGGCGAAGGGATCCGCTGCGAATTTCCAGAGTAACGCCTATGCGGAGCCGCGCAGGCGCTCGTCCGCCGGACGGCCGCACATTTACAAACCATGCGAAAGGAAATACGCCTTGGAAAACGCAACGCTGGACGTTTATGCGCCTGAAGAACGAACGCCCGAGCTGCTTCACCGCTTAACAGCCGTCTGGGAGGATTCCGTGCAGGCGACGCACCGTTTTCTTTCCAATGAAGAAATACAGAAAATCAAAGCCTGCGTTCCGCAGGCGCTAAGCGGCATTTCCACCCTCGTCGCTGTCGAAAGGGAGCCGGGTCGTCCCGTCGCTTTCACGGGCATGGACGGCGCTCGCCTGGAAATGCTGTCCGTCGCATCGGCCGAGCGCGGCCGCGGACTGGGCAGGCGGCTCATCGAAGCCGGAATCCGCAATTACGGAATCAGGGAAGTGACCGTCAACGAGCAGAACCCGCAGGCGATCGGGTTCTACGAGCATCTGGGATTCCGAGCCTATAAACGGACGGATCATGACGAACAGGGCAATCCCTATCCGCTTCTGTATATGCGGCTGACATGACGGCTTCCGTCACGGCGCCGCTCCCCTCCGGGCGGCGCTTTTTTCATGCAGCTGCGCATAAAAAAGCCCGGCATAGCCGGGCAAAAAATCAAACGTTTTTCGGTTCTCTCAGTTCTTTGCAGCATGCTTTTCCAGCGCGGTCTGGTACTGCTTGCGCTGCGCGTCGGTGAACATCGTCTCGCTGTTCATGTAAAGCGCGCGCGCCTGCGTGGCGTTACCCGCGCGCAGCTCGCTCATGGCCAGCGTGAACTGAATGGTCGCATCGTGGAATACGTTTTTGATGGAGCTCGTCGCCGTGCGGTACATCGCCAGCCGGTCGCCGCGCGATTCCTGCAGCTTCATGCAGGTCAGCACGCAATCGATGTACAGCAGCTGATAATACGCGCTGCGTGCGGAAAGCCACGGCTCGTCCGCCATCGTCGGGAAGAGCGTGCCGCCGTAAAGCGCCATGGCCTCCTCGCAAAGCTCCTCGCGCTGCTGCGCCTCGAGCTTCTTGGCCTTCGCTCTGAGATAAAGCGTTTCGAACGCTTCGGTTTCCATCACAATGCGCAGCTCGGGGTTCACGCCGTAGATACCGTTGTTGATTACGATAAACGGCTCGTCGCACACGCGCTCAAGCACGCGGCGGGTGCGCAGCACGATGTTCTTAATCATGTTGTAGGGGCTGGCGACCTGCTGGCTCGGCCAGAGCACCTCGCCCAGCTCCTGAATGGAAACGTCGCGATGGCGGTTGCACAGAAGGTACACCAACATCATGCAGCACTGAGGCGATGCGAAATCCGTCGCCGTCAGCGCTCCCTTGGCAGTAATGATCTCCAGTGAGCCGAAGCACTTCACAACGACGTCGTTCTTTTCCATCCCATCGCCGATGCGCTCCATCGCCATCACCGCGTCCAGTCCATGCGAAACGATCATATCGTAACGCGCAAGCTCGCCGTTCCAGGGAATCAGCGTGCTGACGAGGTATTTCTTTCCGCTGCCTTCGACATATTCGGAAATATCGACGCGGCAGCCGTCGTCCGCGGACAGCTTCACATCCCGGTAGAGTTGCTCGAATTCTTTCTTTTCAGAGATTACCGCGTAACTCTTTTGGCCAATGCAGCTTCCGAACGCGCGCTGAAAAGCGTTGTTCGCATATAGGATTTCGCAGGTGTCCAAACGGCTGATACAATGAATCGCGCAAAACATGTGGCATATTATCCTTTCGTCGTATGTTAAGAAGCTGCCAACCAGCGCACTTATTTTAACACGACGTTATGAAATTTTCAATGACAGTTTTCGAGGGAATTGGTTCGTTTTTCTTAAATATTCCCTAAAAAGTGGCGAAAAGCCTCGATTTTTTAATTATTATGCATCCAATTTTCATTATTATGTCACGTCGAGTGCTTATCACCGACATTTTTTCGTCTGAATCTATCGTCTCTCATAAAATGATTATATGTTTGCAACGAATTTCTTTCGTGTTTCGCCTTGCCTTTTGTGCAATTTGAATACTTGCCGCATAGCGCGCCGATTTTTTTG
>SFFS01000267.1 GCA_004557805.1 Clostridiales bacterium
CCGCATTGCCGAACAGAAGGCGCTGGCCGCCTATGAGGGAGCGAGCGACGCGGCGCAGGAGACGCTGCTGGATATTCTCTGCAACTTCCCCGGCAACGAAAAGACGTATCAGCTGACGATGGAGCGGTTCCTGCGCGAGGAAGAACATGTGGCGCTGTTTGCATCGCTGCTGGGAAAGCTGGGCGACGAGCGCGCCATTCCGGCGCTGCTGGACGCGATGCAGAATCGCGAGATCAACTACCTTGACTATATCGAGGTGCGTAACGCCATCGAGGCGTTGGGCGGCGATGCGCCTGAGGAGCGCGATTTTACCGGCGATCCGTATTACGAATCGCTCAGCCGGATGGAATAAACTGGGAGGATACGGATGATCTGCAGGAATTGCGGCGTGCTGCTGGCGGAAGGGCATGAAAAATGCCCGCGCTGCGGCGCGCCTCTTACGGAGCAGGAACAGGAAGCTACGCCGGGCCGCCACGACGGCGATCCCTGGAAGCGGCCTGTGCGCCGCGTTTCGTCGCTGCCGCGCGAGCTGGACAGGAATCCCGCGCCGGCCGGGGAAGCTCCTGCGCGCGAAACGGTCGAAACAGCGCACGCCGCGCAGGAGCCGCAGACGCAGCCCGTGCAGCGTGCAGCGCAGCCGGAGCGGCGGACTGTTTCAGCGGCGCGAAGCGCCTCCAGACCGGCGTCGCAGCCTTCTGCGCCCATGCGGCGTGAGGGCAGAAAGCCGGAGAGCGGCGCAGCTTCCCGGCCGAACCGGCAGGAAGAACGCCCTTCGCACGACGGTGGCGCAGCGCTGACGGAAGGCGACGAAAAAATCCGCATGGTGCGCAGGCACCGCTATCAGGCTATCGAGCCGGAGCACTCCGAATACGCCAGCCGCAACTGGATTGCGATGCTGATCGTTACGTTCGTATCGGTTGCGCTGCTGACGATCGCCATTCGTTTCTTCTTTACCAATGTGCCTGCCGGACAGAGCTTCTGCGCGCGGATGGGATGGGATACTACCGCGGAGGCGTATCACCGGCTGGGGCGCGAGTATATGAACGCGGGTTCCATTACCCGCGCTGTGCGCGCGCTGGAAATCGCGCAGACGAAGGATCCGGAGGACCTGGAAACGCTGATCGATCTGGGCAAGGCCTATACGGCCACCAATCAGCTTGAACGCGCCGAACTCGCCTACATGCAGGCGATCCGGCAATGGCCGAGCTATCCGGAATCGTATCGCTATCTCATTGAGCGCATGCTGGAAGATAACCGCAATTTCGATGCGATGCAGTGCATTCAAATGGCGATCGATAATACGGGCGACTCCTATTTTACCACGCTGCAAAAGCAGCTGCGTCCCGCGACGCCGTCGGTTTCCGTATTGGGCGGCAGCTTCGCGGACGAGTTTGAGCTGACGATTACGGCCGAGGACGGCGCGACGATTTACTATACCATCAACGGCGGCAGCCCGCTCGAGGAAGGACAGATCTATTCCGCGCCGATTTATCTCGAAGAGGGCACCTGGCGGATTGCGATGACTGCGGTGAAGGACGATTTCATCAGTAATACGAACTCGCAGACGTATATCGT
This sequence comes from Clostridiales bacterium, assembly GCA_004557805.1. Classification (GTDB taxonomy): domain Bacteria; phylum Bacillota; class Clostridia; order Christensenellales; family Aristaeellaceae; genus Aphodomonas. Next base: position 1,576 of record SFFS01000267.1, read on the forward strand.
GAATAAGCCGACGCCCGACGCGCCGAAATCGAACCTGCAATCGGGCACGTACGACCGCGTGCGCACGGTGTCGCTGCGCGCAGGGAAGGACTGCGTAATCTATTACACAATCGACGGCACCGCGCCGACAGTCGAGTCCAAACAGTATACCGACCCGATTCAGCTGCGCGTGGGCAAAACGAACGTGCGCGCCATCGCCGTCAACAGCGAGGGCAAGGTTTCCAACGAGATGTCGATTGAATATGTCTGCAAGGGCAATGCGGGCACGGCGTTCAAGGAGTCGGATACGATCGATAAGCTGGCGCTGAACAGTACGACGCAGGAGAAATTTATTTCCACTTATGGCCAGCCTAACAGCACGCAGAGCGACGGCTACGACGATCTGGGCACGTATACGCGCCTGAGTTATGCGTGGGGCTCGGCGGTATTCCTTGATAAGCAGAACGGAAAAGCGCCCGTGCTGGTGGAGCTTGTGACCAGTTCGCCGGAGATGAAGGGCCCGCGCTCGACCGGAGTCGGCATGCGCGTGGAGGACGTGCTTTTGGCTTTCCGCGACGCGGGCGGCGAGGAGAATACAAAGGGCGTGCGGAATCTGTACACGCTGAACATGACGAACACGGGCGCGCTGGGAATTCTCACGCGCACGGGCGAAGGCGAATATCATATCGGGTACTATTACCACATGGATACGGGCGCATGGCTGGAACTGAGCTATTACAGCGAGAACGGCCTGATTACGCGGATGGAGTGGATGTGGTACATGTCGCGCTGAAGAACGAGCCTGCTCAGAATTTTCTGTAAAGAAGGGCTTTCTGTGATAGAATAAACACAGGAGGCGTTATGATATGCCAAGGAAGAGAAACAACGGACTTAGCG
>SFFS01000268.1 GCA_004557805.1 Clostridiales bacterium
ACCGCGCCGAGCTGCGCGCTCAGGCCGACGCGGACTACGCGGCCATGCTGAAGGCACAGTGCGATATTCAGCCGGGCGCGGACGCGGGCGTTCGTCTGGCCGCCGCAGAGGAAGCGCTCGCAAAGAGCAACATCACCGCCGCGTCGCTCTATGCCCGCGCGCTGGACGATCTGCTGATCGCGCGGCACCGCGCGTTCGTCACCGACGGCATTTCGGCGAGTGAAGGCGACCTCCGCGCCGCCTATGACGAGCGCTGTGCCGCGCAGAGAGTCGCCTATACGCAAAGCCCTGCGCCGTTTGAGCGCGCCATGCTGGAGGGCGAACTCGTCTGCTTTGTCCCGCGGGGCGTCCGCCGCATCCGCCACATTCTCATACTGGCCGATACGGACGATCAGGCGGCGCTCTCCGAGCTGCTTGCCCGGAAAACGGACTCAAACGCCGCCGAAATCGACGCGCAGATCAACGCGCTGGCCGCGCCGCTTCTCGAACGCGCGGATATGCTGCGGGAGCGGCTGGACGCGGGCGAATCGTTTGCGTCGCTCATGGCCGAGTACCGCGACGATTCGCGCATACGCCCCTCGCCCTTCACCGGCGGCGAATACGGCTATGTCGCCGGGAGCGGCCCCGTATGGGACGATACGCTGCGCGCCGCCGCCCTCTCACTGACTGAAGCCGGCGACGTTTCCGCGCCCGTCGTTACGCCGCTGGGTGTTCACCTGATACAGCACGCCGGCGACATGACGGCGGGGGCGGTCGATTTTGAATCCGTCCGCGCCCGTCTCGAGGAAGAGCTGACCGCGCAGGCGAAGGAGCGCGCCTATGAAGAACGCGTCGCCGCCCTGTTCGACATGGCCGACATCATCTGGTATGACGACCGGCTGAGCTATCCCGAGCCGTAAAGCGTGAAAGGCGCCCATCACGCGCTCCGCTTCGCAATCCCATACCTGGGGATTCGTTCAGGCGTCCTTCGCCCCTTGCCTGTTATCCTGCGCTTTTCCTGTGAGCCGTATCCGCCATGCGGCTCCATGGCCTTTGCCAAAGCTCCTTTTTATAAATTTCTCCGCTGGCCTTGGGTCTTTATAACGCCTGCGCACAAAAAAACCGGCCGAAACGCGCTTTTTACGCCGCGTTCCGGCTGGCTTTTCAGTCTTAATTACTTGCCGCCCAGCACAGTGGTCATGTTGGGGGAATTGCGCTTGCCCATGACGGGATAACGGCGCCCGATGGCGGCCAGCGCGATCTCGATGTCCTCGCGCGCCTCCTCGGGCGTATGCGCGCCCACGGTCACCATGTCGCAATCGCGCAGGGAGGCATAGGAGAACGTCAGGCCGACATAGGGCGTGCAGCGGCCCGCGGCCATGGACTTGATGGTCATCACGGGGTGTTTGGCGTTCTCAATGATGCGGCGCACGCCCTCCACCTCGATCTGCATCAAAAAGCCCATGCAATTGTAGAGCTGGATGTAGGTCTGCACATCGTATTCGGGGTGATTGTCCGAATAGATCACCAGCTCGGGCATATGCGCGGACAGGCCGGGGATCATGTTGTTGTCGCGGATCATCTTCGTATACTCTTCCAGGCGGTCGATCGTGCCGGTATGCTTGCACACCAGCTGCTCGACGCTCGAATGATGCAGCAGACAGAAGTCCGCGCCGTTTTTGCGCACGGCCTCGATCTTCCGGGCGGTAAAGTCATGCGCCTCGGGCGTGTTGGTCACGTTGATGATGGGCGTGTCGATCAGGATCACCTTGCGGCCCATCTTATCCTCGGCCATGTGGATGCCGTCCATCACGACGGCGTTGGGCTGCATATCGTCGCCCACGAAGGGCGCCATCATCGCGTCCACGCCGTACTCAAGATAGGCGCAGATCAGATCGCACACGGCCTCCTTGTTGGAATAGCGGTGCTTGATCATGTTGTCGGCAGAGGTGGTGCGGTGGCTGAAGCCCAGCACCCAGTTGCTGCCGATCAGCATACGCGGCAGGGAAATGCCGGCGACGGTTGTTCTCGGAAACTGATCCATGGTATCGTCCTCCTGTCAAAAGCATATCGCATATTTTTTTCGCCGGACGCACCCGGCTCTGAAGAGACTCCTTAAATCCGCCGGTAGACGACCGGCGCTCTGAGCGCGGCGTTCATCGCGCGCACGTTGTTCAGCCCGTCCTCCGCCGTGGCTGCGGGCGCGGCTTTCCCCAGCGCCGCCGCGACAAAGGCGTCGATCACGCCCGAGGGCTTCTGCGCGTCGTTGGTCGGCACGCCGCCCAGCCGCTGCACCTCGCGCTCGCCATTGCGCATTTCAATGACGATGTCCTCGTCCGGCGAGGGATTGACGAGCAGCCTGCCCTTCTCGCAATAGAGCGTCGCGCCGTTCTCCTCCGCGCCGTAATCGCTCCATGAGGCGATGATAACGCCCTGAACGCCGCTTTTTGTCCGGCAGAGCAGCACCGCGTT
>SFFS01000050.1 GCA_004557805.1 Clostridiales bacterium
GCGAGGCGCTCTGGCGCGAATACCTCGGATTCATGGATTTGGATCTGGAAGGGTATATGGCGATTCAGAATCGGCTGATGCTCGAGCAGATCGGCGCATGGTGCAGAAGCGGACTGGGGAAGCGCATCCTCGGCGGCGCAGCCGCGCCGGAATCGATCGACGACTTCCGCAAAACCGTCCCGCTGACGACGTATGACGATTACGCCGATATCCTCCTGCAAAAGCGCGACGATGATCTTCCCGAGCCTGCGGCTATCTGGATCAAGACCACCTGGGAGGGCGGCAAGCACCCCGTCAAGGTTGCGCCCTATACGCAGGGGATGCTCGACACATATCGCATCAACATGGGCGCGTGCCTGATGATGTTCGGCGCGACGGGCAAGGGCAGGTTCAGCGTGGGCAAGCGCATTCTTTCCGGGTTTGCGCCGCTGCCTTACGCGACGGGCCTGATGGGCCTGATGCTGCGCCAGGAGACGGACATGCGATTCCTTCCGCCGTATGAGATCGGCAAGGATCTTTCCTTCTCCAAGCAGACGAAACTCGGTTTTAAAATGGCGCTGGACGAGGGCATGGACTATCTGTTCAGCATGGGCTCGGTGGCCTATTGCATCAGCCGGATGCTGACGGTTCCGGGCAAACGCCGCGGCGGCGCGAAACTATCGCCGCGCGTTATGCTGCGCTATCTGCGGGCCAAGGCGCGCTGTGCGCGCGAAAACCGTGAAATGCTGCCCCGGGATCTGTTCAGCCTGACCTCGCTCGTGTGCGCGGGCACGGATAACGCCTGCTATAAGGACGATCTGGAGGCCATGTGGGGCGTGCGCCCGATGGAGCTGTTCGCCGGAACGGAACCGACGCTGATCGGCGTTGAGACATGGAACCGGAACGGGCTGTATTTCTTCCCGGATCCCTGCTTCTATGAATTCCTGCCGCTGGACGAGGCGGAGAAACTGGAAGCCAACGCGGCCTATACGCCCGCGACGGTGCTGATGGACGGCGTGACGGCGGGCGAAAAATACGAACTGATTATTTCCGTGCTCAAGGGCGGCGCGTTCGCGCGCTATCGCACGGGCGACGTATATTGCTGCGAGGGCGTGGGTTCGCGCGAGGATCAGACGCTGCTGCCGCGCTTCCGCTACATCGACCGGATGCCCGACGTGATCGACATCGCCGGGTTTACGCGCATCACATGCGATTCGATTGCAAGCGTGATCGAAATGTCGGGCCTGCCCATCGGCGGCTGGTTCGCCGCGAAGGAGCACGACGCGGCGGGGCATCCGCTTCTGCACCTGTATGTTGAGATGCAGCCCGGCCGCGCGGTGAACTATGCGCTCACGAGCGAGATTCTCAAGGAGCATCTGGGCATCTATTTCAAATATCTCGACAGCGATTATAAAGACCTGAAAAAGCTGCTGAACATGGATCCGCTTGAGGTGACGATCCTTACGACGGGAACGTTCGAGCGGTTCGAGCAGGCGAAGGGCAGGCGCATTCGCGCCATCAATCCGCCGCGCCTTGATGTGACGGACATGCTGGCCTTCCAGAGCGGAGTGCAGCTCCCGCAAAAATTCTATACGGCGGGAGGCGACGATTGATGGGCAGCTTTGTCTATATTTCCGTCTCCGCGCTGCTTTGCAGCCTGTTCCTGTTCATCACGTTTATCGCCGCGCGCAAGAACCGCATCATCAACGCGTTCCTGCTGGTGCTGCTGGCGCTGATCGTGTGGACGGGCTGCTCGGTGTGCATGCGGCTTCAGCTGTGGCCGTCGGTGAAAATCTGGTATGATCTGTCGCTGCTGGGCATGTGGATGTTCCCGTGCATGCTGCAATACGTCGTGCGCGCGTTCATGGGCAAGCGGTATCAGAAAACGGACTGGGCCGTGCTGACGCTCGTCGTGAGCGTGAACATCTACAACATGATTACGCAGCGGCTGCTCGCCGCGCCCACGCCAGTGCCGCAGGCGAACGGCGGCGTGGCGTTTGTCTATACGTTTACGGCGCGGGTGGCCTATCTGTACGCGATGGGTGTGTTCGCCTATGTGGTGGTGCTGCTGACCATTCTGCGCTACAGCCGCCGCGAGCCGATGGTGGCGCGGCAGTTCCGCCCGTGCCTGATCGGCATGGGGCTGGTGTTGGCCGGACATTTTCTTATTGCGATTCCGGCGTTCGCCGCGATTCCGCTGGACATGCTGGCCGGGTTCTTCAACGCCATCTGCATTTTCTACATGCTCTATCAGCGCCGCCTGTTCCGGCTGACGCTGCTGGCTTCGCGCCGAAGCTGCTACATCGTTTCGAGCGTGTTTACGTTTATCCTCTTCGGCTATCTCGTAGGCCCCATGCAGCAGGCGATTGCGGGCACGAAGGTGCTGCGCAACTCGAGCATGCTGGCCATTGCCGTGTGCTATGCGCTGGCTACGATGCTCGTCAGCGCGCTGATGAAAAAGCTGATCGATCAGCTCTTCGTGCGCGATGAAAAATCGCAGGAAAAGCTGATGGAGGAGTTCAGCCTGGCCGTCTCCAAGAGCCTGAGCGTGGAAGAAATCCTCGACCGGCTCATTTCTACGGTGCAGGAGGCGCTGGGCGTGAAGCGCATGTCCGTGTGCATGCTCGATGAAAGCGGCTGCTATCGCATTGCGCGTGGCAGCGATCCGCTTGAAAAATCCGAAGTAATCTTCTCTAAAGACAATCCGATCATTGAATATCTCCGCAAAAACGACGGCTGCCTGATGACGCAGGATATGTACGCCGTGCCGGGTTATCGCTCCCTGTGGGAGGAAGAGAAAAAGCTGCTGGCGCAGATGGGGGTGAAATGTTTCGTGCCGCTTCGCGATGCAGACGAGCTGGTCGGCGTGGCGCTGCTTTCGGAGAAGGATCGCGCGAAGCGCTATACTTATGCTGATGAGAGCTTCCTCTCCAGCGTGCGCTCCGTAGCGTCCATCGCGCTGAAAAACGCGAACCTGTACGAAAAGGCGTATCTTGACGCGCGTACCGACGATCTGACGGGGCTTCTGAACCGCAAGTATTTCCATGAGGAATTAAAGACCGCGTTTGAGCGCTATAAGGACAGCTGCATTTCGCTGATGATCCTCAACGTGGATGACTTCAAGCTCTATAATCAGCTTTACGGCAACCAGAACGGCGATCTTGCGCTGAAGACGATTGCCGGCATTATCTGCGGAGCGGTGGGGGAAAGCGGCGTCGCCGCGCGCTACAGCGGAAAGGAATTCGCCGTAATCCTGCCCGGCGTAGACGTAGTGACGGCCAAGCGCTTCGCCAATAACATCCGCGAACGGCTGGCGGGCGAGAACCGCGGCAGCGGCGAGTATCTGTTCAAGACGCTGACGGTCAGCGTGGGCATCTGTGCCGCGCCCTATGGCGCCGTAACCTATAAGCAGCTGCTGAACAACGCGGAGCAGGCGGTCTATCAGGTAAAGCGTTCGGGCAAGAACAACGTGATGATTTTCGCCGCGGCGGAGGATTCCTCGCAGGCGCTTTCGCGCCCGCGGAAGAACATGCAGGAAGTCTATTCCGAGTATGCCTCTACGATTTACGCGCTCACTGCGGCGATCGACGCGAAGGATCACTATACGTTCAAGCATTCCAAGAATGTGGCGTATTACGCCACGAAGCTGGCTGCCGCCGTGGGACTGGACGCGAACAGCGTGGAGATTATCAACGAGGCGGCGCTGCTGCACGATGTGGGCAAGATTGGCGTGTCGGAATCGATCCTCAACAAGCAGGGGCCGCTGACCGATGCGGAATATGAGGAAATGAAGAAGCACGTCGATCATTCCGTGGGCATCATCCGCTATCTGCCGTCGCTCGATTTCGTCATTCCAGCGGTTATCGGCCATCACGAGCGCTACGACGGTACGGGCTATCCGCGGCGCGTGGCGGGGGAGGATATTCCGCTTTCGGCGCGCATTCTGTGCGTAGCCGACTCGTTTGATGCAATGACGAGCGACCGCGTATACAAGAAGGCGTATCCGGTCGATTACGCGCTGTCAATGCTCGAAAAGCAGGCGGGCAAGCAGTTCGATCCGCGGCTGGCGCGCGTGTTTGTTGAGGAGTTCCGGCGGGGAAATATCGTGCTGCAAAACATGTGAGAACCAGACAGAAGAAAGCCGGAGGCGAACGCTTCCGGCTTTTTTTGCATGAGAAACGGAACGGTTTTTTCGCGGCGCAAGCGCCGCTGAAGAAACGCGGGCGGAGGCAGCTGAGGCGCGGACGCGCCCGAACGGAATTTGTGGTCACAAATCATGATTGCCGGCATAGCCGGAGGCTTGACGAAGCCCTGTAAGGGCATATTGCCGCCGGCGCTCACGCGCTCTGAACTTCCAACTTTTGCGCCGCCTGCCCTATCGCTGCTTAAAGCAGTTGAATACTTCTATTGCAGGGCTGCATAGGATCACTGTCTACTTATCGGAACTGGGTTAACGAATAGATTCATAGCTTTAAGCTTTCCGGAACCCCCGCTCAAAGTGGGGGTTTTCTTTTTGGACAAAAAAACAAGCGCCCGAAAAACTTTTCGGGCGCTATTTTATGCTTTGCGTTATTCTTCCTGCGGCTTCGGCGCTTTTTTGACCAGAACCTTTTCCACGCGCAGGCCGTCCATTTTCAGCACCGTTACGGTCAGATCCTCAAAGGTGAAGCTATCGCCTGTCTTGGGGAAGCCGCCGAACATTTCCAGCGTCCAGCCGCCGACGGTTTCGCTCTCGCAATCGAACGTTTCTTCGTTGCGGCCGACCAGTTCCAGGAAATCGGACATCGACATATCGCCGTCCAGCTCATATTCGCCTTCGGCCTTCTCGACGACCTCTTCCTCGACGACGTCGTTTTCATCCCAGATATCGCCGACGATCTGCTCCAGCACGTCCTCCATTGAAATTACGCCCAGCGTGCCGCCGTATTCGTCGGTGACGATGGCCAGGTGCTTCTTCGCGCGCTTGAGGTCTTCCAGCACGCGCGGCAGCTTGATGGTCTTATAGACGTAGAAGGGCTCGATCAGGTGCTTGCGGATATCCGGATGCGGATCCTCCGTCAGCGCCTTGAGGAAGCGATTGAGGTAGAGGAAGCCGAGCACGTTATCGAGACTGCCCTCATAGACCGGCAGACGCGAATACGTGCTGTTTTCGATGGTTTCAAGGATGTCGTCCCATTCGTCTTCGATGTTGATGGCGACCACGTCTACGCGCGCAGTCATCGCCTCGCTCGCGCTGACGTCCTTGAAATCAAGCGCCGCCTGTAAAAGCTCGGAACGGTCTTCATCCAGAACGTCCTCGTCCTCCGCGGTTTCGATGATCGATTGCAGTTCTTCTACGGCAGCGTCGCTGCTGTCGTCGTCCGTGCCGTGCAGCGGCGTGGTGATGAGCCGAATCAGCGTAACTACCACCCAGATTATGGGCGTAAGGAGAATGGACAGCAAGCGCACCGGCGCGGCAAAACGGAGCGCGAGGCTGGTCGCATTTTTCTTGGCGACAATTTTCGGCATCGTTTCGCCGAAAATGATGACAAGAATCGTGATGACGATTGTGGCGACCCACGTCCATTTATCGGTTTTTGTCAGCAGCAGCACCAGAACCGATGCAATCGAGCTCATGCCGATGTTGACGAGGTTGTTGCCGATGAGAATTGCCGAAAGCGAATTATCAAAATGATCGAGGATGTACAGCGCGATCTTCGCCGCGCGGGAGCCGTCCTCCGCAGCCGATTCCAGCCGCATGCGGTTGGCCGAGGAAAAGCTCATTTCCGATGCGGAAAAGAACGCCGACAGCGCGATCAGCGCGGCGATGCAGACAAAATAAAGCGGAACGCTCACGCTTCTTCGCCTCCCTTCGCGGCTTCCTGCGGCGCCTGCGCCGGACGGCACACCAGCTTCAGGATTCGATGCTGGCGCATCTTGGAGACCGTCACGTCCAGGCCGCTGCTGGAGAACGAATCGCGCTCGCTCGGGATACGGTCGAAGTGTTCGTAGGCCCATTCGCCCATCAGCTTGTGCTCGAGGCTTTCATCTTCGTCCGGAAGCTCCAGATCGAGCTTATCGAATACCTCGCCGACCGTCAGATCCGCGTCCACCTCATAGCGGCCGCCGCCCAGCGGAACGAAGCTCTCCTCTACGACGTCGTCCTCATCCCAGATTTCGCCGACGAGCTCTTCGACAATATCCTCGATGGTGACGAGCCCCAGCGTGCCGCCGTAATTATCGGTGACGATGGCCAGGTTCAGCTTTTTCGAGCTCATGATCGTCAGCAACTCGTCGATTTTCATGCTCTGATGCACGAAATACGGTTCGCCCATCAGCGCACGCAGGTCGGTTTTTTCGCCGTCGTGCAGCCAGGCCTTGATGTATTTACGAATCTGAATCACGCCGATGATATGATCCATGTTTTCTTCATAGACCGGCAGACGGCTGTGATTCTGCTTGCGGATGAAATCGATCGTTTTCGCGGCGTCCCACGCCACGTCGATGGCGGCCATGTCCACGCGCGCGGTCAGCACGGTTTCGACGGTCAGCTCGGAAAACTCCAGCGCCGAGCTCATCAGTTCGCCCTGATCGGTGGCGAGCGTGCCCTCGTCCGTCATATCCTCGATGATGTCGTACAGCTCGTCTTCGGTCACGGAGACTTCGTTTTCACCGTGGAAGCGCTTCGCCGCCGCGTTGCCAATGGCGGTGAGCACCTTCGAGAGTGGCCCGAAAACGGTCATGAAAAAGCAGAGCAGTCCCGCCGTTTGCAGGCAGAGCGGCTCACTGTATTTTTTCGCAACGCTTTTGGGCAGCATTTCGCCGAAGAAAAACACCGCAATCGTCGTTACGAGCGTCGCGGCGGCAACAATAGAAAGACCCCATGTACGGGTCACAATGACCGTCACAAGGGAACCGATGGAAATATGGATGATGTTTGTGCCGATGAGAATGGTGGAAATCGCTCTGTCGAAGTTGTCAAGCACGTAAAGGGCGCTTTTTGCCTTCGTTTCGCCGCGCTCCTGACGAACCTTCAGTTTCGTCCGGGAGACGGAAGCAAACGATGTTTCCGCCACGGCAAAATACGCGGCGAAAGCAAGAAGAAACAGACAGGCAAAAAGCATCAATCGACTGCCAGCGTCCATTATGGACTATCACGCTCCTGTGTAGGCCAAAGCCCAATATATTATGGTAATATAGCACAAAGCAATATGCTTGTCAACATGCGGACGCAGTTTGCGCGTCCGCCCCGCAAAACGGACGAAAAACGCGGCGCGGACCGGTTTTTCAGGGGCGCGCCGCGCCCCGATAAAAAAACGGCCGCCCGGGACAGCGAAGCCTCCCGGACGGCGCGCGGCTTTGCGCTTACAGCTCCTCGATGGTGGAGCGGATTTCCTTGAACACCTTTTCGTAGTCGGAGTTGTATTCGGCGGGGCAGATGTAGCGCACCTGGTAGAGCTTTTTGTTTACCGGCACGATCAGGATACGGCCGCGGGTCATCAGCTCCTGCTCGCCCTCGCCCATGGGCATCTTGATGCGGTAGGTGACGTAGACGCCGTTTTCGCCGAGCATTCTGTTGCTGGCCTTATCGGAGACGGTCATCTGCGGGTAGCTTTCCTTGATCTGCGCGATTACGCTGTCAAGCTCGGCCTTCGCGTCGTCTTCGTTCTGCGCGCTGGAATATGTGTTCACCACGAGCGTGACGGAGCTGGCGAAGCCGTCGTGCGCTTCGTTGTCCGGCTCGGTGAACACGAGCGCGTTGCTGTTGCCTTCGATCTGCGAGGCGACCCACGAGGCCGGGATGTTGAACTTGATGCCGAGCTGCTGCGAGGTGTACTCGACGAAATTAAAGACCAGCGGCGGCCGCGTCGGCTCATCGATGGGATGGATGAGCATCGGCGTCGCGCCGTCCTCGGGCATTTCTACATCCGCTGCGAGTGTGCGCGGCGTAACCGTCGGCTCGGGCGTATACGGCTTGGCCGTGGGCGTGGGGGTAGGCGTCGGTTCTTCGGTCGGCGCTTCGGTGGGCGAGGCGTCGCCGCCGCCGAGCAGCGCGCAGCCGCTCGCCGTCAGAAGCACGGCCAGCAGAATCGCAATCACTTTCAGCATTTTTTTCATTTAGCGCAAGCCTCCTTCAGGGCATTGTTTACAGATAATGATATTGTAACAGGTTTGTAACGCTTCGTCAATGAATCGCTTGTAAAAAGTCATTTATTCTTCTTCCAGCGCGCCGCCCAGCGCGCGTTCCAGCGCCGCGCGCGCGGTTTCAAAGCTGTAGCCGCGGCGGAGAAGCGCCTGCATGGCGCGCCGCTTTTCGTCGGGGCTGTCGTTTTTCAGCCGCTTTGCGGCGAAGGAGGCCGCCGCGTCGAGCGAATCGTCCGCGTCGAGCGTGTCGAGCGCCGCCTGCGCGTCCTCCCGGGAGACGCCCTTGCGGCGCAGCTCCTGCTGCAGGCGGTACGGCCCGATGCCGCGCTTTGCGCGCGCCGAGACCCAGGATTCCGCATACGCCGCGTCGTCGACGAGCCTGTAACGTGTGAGCGTCTCCATTGCGCCGGCGATCGCTTCTTCGGAATAACCGGCGCGGGTCAGCTTTTCGACGATTTCTTTTTCGGTGTGCGCGCGGGCGGCAAGCGAACGGAACGCGCGATCGAGCGCACGGCGCTTTTCTTCCGTATTCTCCTGCATAAAGAAAACCACCTCCGGGAAAAATCCAATCCGTACCCATTCAACGATAGAAAGGAGCAAAACCATGCAGAATTGTTTCACCAGCAAAGATTTGAGCATCCTCGAGGATCAGCTCAGCCACGAAGCCATCGCCAATCACAAAGCCGCGGCTTACGCCGAATCGCTTCAGGATCCGCAGCTGCGCGCCCTCGCCGGAACCCTCGCCGCGCATCATAAGCAGCGCTACGAGGCGATGTTCAACTTTCTCAATGGCCAGCAGTAAATGAAGGAGGCGCAAACCATGAACAACCAGAACACGAACCGCAACGCCTGCGCGCAATGGGACGACCGCTGCATGATGACCGATCTGCTCGACACCGCCAAGCACATTACCGAGGTCTACGGCGCGTATGTCTGCGAGGGCAGCAGCGATACCCTTCGCCAGGTGCTCCAGGACAACATGGACGCAACCGCGAACGACCAGTTCCAGATCTTCCAGCAGATGCAGCAGCGCGGCTGGTATCAGACCAAGGCCGCGCAGCAGCAGGACGTGCAGCAGGCCAAGCAGAAGTTCGCCCAGCAGAAGCAGCAGCTGATGTGAGGGATTTTACGAGTTTTTTGCGAGGGGGAACTCCTTTCTGGAGAAAGGAGTTCCCCCTCGCGCTCCCCTTCAGGAAAGCGGGAAGGGGAGCGTTATTATGCTTCCGAACGTTCAAAACTCAGGAATCTCGTTCCCTGAAACGTCAGCTTGCCCCTGTCACCTTCGGCGAGCAGGCCGTATTCTGTGCCGCTGAGCTGCAATTCCAGCCGGTCGCCGCTTTCCACCTGAAAGGTGGCGTAATAGCTCATGTGAAGCGCCGAATTCTCCATATGCATCATGTGCGTGCGCTTGGCCACGACCTCCGCCCGAACCGACAGCCGCGGAGAACGATTGTTCCGGCGCCATTGCGCAATCCCGCTTATCAGCACGAAAACGATGCCCAGCGCCGTCAGCCCGAAAATAATCGGGAAAATCATATCCGATGCGTTCCAGAAGAACCCCATATGCTGCGCCTCCAAATGGTTTCCTTTTGAAGGGGTTTGGGGGAACTTTTCCTTTTTCTAAAGGAAAAGTTCCCCCAACGTCCCTCATTTGCTTACTGTGCGGCGAACTGGCTTCGCAGACCCGCCACCGACGAGATCGGCAGAGAGAAGGCGATTGCGCCGGCGGGGGTGTCCGGGCCGGTCTGCGTGGTGACGCAGCGCATGATTTCGGCCTTCTTGCCGGATTCGGCGACAATCAGGATGACGTCCTTCTCGTCGGCAAGGGATACGCCGAGGAATTTCTGCGCGTATTGTTTGCCGGTACCCTTGGCGTGCAGTACGGTTCCGCCGGAAGCGCCGCCGGCCCAGGCGGCCTCCATGACCATTTCGGTGTAGCCTTCGTTGAGGATCACGAACACCAGCTCGTGCTCGAATTTCATTTCCGGCTTCGCGCCGTCGGGGGTTGCGTTGTCCGTCAGATATGCCAAGGTTTTGCCTCCTCCCACGCTCTTGACCGGAACGGACATCATGATGCCGTTGCCGGGAATGTCGATGAACAGTTTCAGCCTTGCCGCGCGAACGAGCTTTTTCGTCTTGTCCGCATCGGCGACGGTGACGACGACGGCTTTTTCCGTCTTTTCCAGCCCGTACAGGTTCAGATGCTCCTGCCGGGCGGTGCCGTGTCCGAGCAGCGTCAGGCGCAGCGGCAGGCCTTCGGTGATGGAAAGCGCGTCGGCGGCCCTGTCGCGGTCCAGAATGATGGCTACGAAGTACAGCTCCACCTCAGTCCACCTCCCACAGCTCGATAATGTCTTCGTCGGCGAAGGACTCCGGTTTCGCGCCGCGCTCCGCGCGCTGCTTGAGCACCGCAACCACGCCGGTGATCTGAATCGTAATCAGCGGCATCAGCGCCACCAGCGCCACCAGACCGAACGCGTCGGTGAGGATATTGCCGCCGGCGGCCTCGCACGCGCCCATCGCGAAGGGCAGCATGAACGTGGCCGTCATGGGGCCGGAGGCGACGCCGCCCGAGTCGAACGCGATGGCCGTGAACATCGGCGGCACCGCGAAGCTGAGCGCGAGCGAAATCACATAGCCCGGAATCAGGAACCAGAGAATGGAAACGCCAGTCAGCACGCGCACCATCGCAAGCCCCATCGCGGCGGAAATGGCGATGGAAAGGCTGATATGCATCACCTTTTCGGAAACGGCGCCCGCGCTGATTTCTTCAACCTGCTTGTTGAGCACGTGGACGGCGGGCTCGGCTGAAACGATGAACCAGCCCATCAGCATCGCGACCGGGATGAGCAGCCAGCGCGTCCAGCCGCTGGTCAGGCTTTTGCCCAGCAGCACGCCCAGCGATGAAAAGCCGACGTTCACGCCCGTAAGGAAGATTACCAGCCCGGCGTAGGTGTACAGAAGGCCGATCATGATTTTCAGGAACGGAATTTTCGGCAGCTTCAGCGCAAAGAACTGGAACAGCAGGAAAAACGCCACGATGGGAAGCAGCGCTACGGCGCATTCTTTCATATACTTGGGAATGGCATGGAGGTATCCCTTGCCGAGCGCGACCGTATCCATCCAGCTTTCGACGTTCGTCGCGGCGATGGGGCTGCTCTGCCCCTGATAGACGAACCCAAGCAGCAGCACGGCGAGAATCGGCCCGATCGAGCAGAGCGCCACAAGGCCGAAGCTGTCGGCCTCGGCGTTTTTGTCGCTGCGGATGGAGGCGACGCCCACGCCCATGGCCATGATGAACGGAACCGTCATCGGCCCGGTCGTTACGCCGCCGGAATCGAAGGCGACGCTGAGAAAATTCGCGTCGGTGAACGCGGCCAGCGCGAACACGATCGCGTAGAACACGAGCAGCACCCATTTCAGCGGGACGGAAAACAGGATGCGCAGCATGCAGATCGTCAGGAAAATGCCGACGCCCACCGAAACGGTGATAATCAGCACCGTCGTGTCGATGTGCGGCACGTTCCCGGCCAGCACCTGCAGATCCGGCTCGGCGATGGTGATGATCACGCCCAGAATAAAGCTGAGCGCGAGGATCAGCCACAGCTTGCGCGACTTGGTCATGCGCGCGCCGATATGCGTGCCGATGAGCGTCATCGAGTTTTCCGCGCCGAACGTGAACAGCCCCAGCCCCAGCATCAGCATGCCCGTGCCGATGAAGAACGAGAGCATCAGGTCGGTCGAGACCGGCGCGATGGTGAAGCACAGAAGCGCCACCGTGGCCGCGACGGGCAGCACGGAAGCAACGGCCTCCCGGAGCTTTTCCAGAATCAGATTTCTGTTACGCAAACCTTACCTCCAACGTGTATTGAACGATATAGATTCATAAAAAAATCTATCCTATCTTTCAGTATACAGGATTCGGCCGTGAGCCTCAACAAAATGAACGTTAAGAAATTGTTAAAAAACCGCCGATGCTCGCTTGAACAACGGCGGCTGCGGTATTGCTTTTTTCCGGCGCGCTGCGCCGGGATTACAGCACCTGCCGCACGCGAACGACCTGCGGCAGTTCGCGGAGCGCGGCCATGGCGTTTTCAGGCAGCGGGCGATCGGTTTCCAGCACGGTTACGGCCCAGTCGCCGCGGCCCTTGTTGGTCATGTTTTCGATGTTCAGCCCTTCGCCGGAGATGATCGCCGAAATGCGGCTGACCATGCCGGGCGCGTTGGCGTGGATAACCTGAAGCCGTGCGCCTTCGGGGCGGCCCAGCGGCATTTCGGGCAGATTGACGCTGTTGTGAATCGTACCGGTTTCCAGGTAGGCGCGGAGCTCTTCGGCGGCCATGCGGGCGCAGTTTTCCTCGCTTTCGGGCGTGGACGCGCCCAGATGGGGGATGCAGATCACGCCCGGCACGCCGAGCATGTCGTCCGTCGGGAAGTCGGTGACGTAGGTGGCCAGACGACCGGAGGCAAGCGCCTCGCGTACCGCTGCGCCGTCGACCAGCCCCGCGCGGCTGAAGTTGAGCAGATGCGCGCCGGGCTTCATTTTTGCGAGCGCCGCCGCGTCGATCATGTGGCGCGTTTTTTCGCCCAGCGGCACATGAAGGGTGACAAAATCGCTCTGTGCGAGAATTTCGTCCACGCTTTCCACGCGCTTGATCGCGCGGGAGAGGCTCCATGCGTGCTGCACGGAAATGAACGGATCTTCGCCCAGCACTTCCATGCCAAGCCCCTGCGCGGCGGCGTTCGCCACCAGAATGCCGATGGCGCCAAGCCCCACCACGCCCAGTGTTTTGCCGCGCAGCTCCGGCCCGACAAACTGGCTCTTGCCCTTTTCGACCAGCTTGTCGACGCCTTCCTGCCCCTTGAGCGTCCGCGCCCATTCGATGCCGTCGACCACCTTGCGGCCGCTGAGCAGCATGCCCAGCAGCACCAGCTCGGCTACGGCGTTGGCGTTCGCGCCCGGCGTGTTGAACACGCAGATACCGCGCTTTGTATATTCGTCGACGGGAATATTGTTATAGCCCGCGCCTGCGCGCGCCACGGCCAGCAGGCTTTCCGGAACGGGCAGCTCGTGCATGGAGGCGCTGCGCACGAGGATTGCATCCGGCGACTGCGCTGAGTCGGTCAGCGTATATCCGCCGGCCGGGAGCGCTTCGCTTACGCAATCGGAAATTTTGTTCAGCTTTTGAATGGTAAACATTGCAATCCTCCTTCAGCGCGCGGCTTCGAACCGCTTCATGAACGTCACCAGCGCCTGTACGCCTTCAAAGGGCATGGCGTTGTAAATGCTCGCGCGCATGCCGCCCACCGAACGATGGCCTTTTAGGTTGACGAGCCCGGCGGCTTTCGCTTCCTTGACGAACTGCGCGTCCAACTCCGCGTCGCCGGTCACGAACGTTACGTTCATGCGGCTGCGGAACTCCTTTTGCGCCGTGGGCCTGAACAGCCTGCTTTCATCGAGATAATCATACAGCAGCTTGGCCTTTTCGATGTTTACTTTTTCGATGGCTTCTACACCGCCCTGCTCCTGCAGCCATTCCAGGCAAAGCCCGCACAGGTAGATAGCCCAGGTGTTGGGCGTGTTGATCATGCTGCCGTTTTTGTCCTGAAGCGCCCAGTCGAGCAGCTTGGGACAGACCGGCGCGGCATGCCCCAGCAGATCGCGCCGGACGATCAGCACGGCCGCGCCGCTCGGGCCGATGTTCTTCTGTACGCCCGCGTAGATCGCGCCGAAGCGCGTTACGTCGTACGGCTCGGAGAGGATGTTCGAGCTCATATCGGCGACCAGCGGCACGCTGCCGGTATCGGGCAGTTCGACGTAGCGCGTGCCGTAGATGGTGTTGTTGGTGGTGATATGCACATAGTCTGCGTCCGGGCTGAGCTTTCCGCGCCAGTCGGGGATATAGGCATAGTTGTCCTCGCGGCTGGAAGCGACGATGACCGGATTGGTATATTTCTGCGCCTCGACGGCGGCGACGTGCGCAAAATTGCCGCTGTCGATATAGTCGGCTCTGCCGTTTCGGGTCAGGTTCAGCGGCACGGCCGCGAATTCAAGCGTCGCGCCGCCGTGCATGAACAGCACGGCGTATTCCTCGGGAATGTGCATCAGTTCGCGCAGGCGCGCGACGGCGTTATCGTAAATCTGCTGATAGGCGGGACTTCGATGGCTCATTTCCATCACCGACATGCCGGAGCCGGAACAACAGGTCATCTCCTGCTGCGCGCGCTCCAACACGGAGAGCGGCAGCGCGGAAGGTCCGGGGGCAAAATTGAAAACGCGTTCCATGGCTGCTCCTCCTTTGTTTCCGAAAGTGCTTTAACACTTTACCAGAAAAAAATAATTGGAAGTATTATGCATGATCTTTTCAAAAAATGCAAGCAAAAAGCGGGCTTTCGCCCGCAAAAATAATGGAAATTTTTTTGTTGATTCATGTTAGGGTGTATCTGAAAAAGGAAGAAGCGACAGCACGAGCGGTTTTTTCGTCAGTTCAAGGAGGGAAACCGAAGGGGGCTAAATCGAGGTTTCCCGACGCTGGAATAGCGGAAAAGACGCCGTGATGGAGTCTCAGGGAATTTTTCAGATACACCCTAAGAACTTTTTATGATTCTCCGCCCGGCGTGAAGTCGTACAGCACGCGCCGCACCTGCGGTATTTCCTCTCGGATGCGCGAAACCGTGCGTTCGATCAGATCGGAGGGCAGGCGCGCGGCCATCGCGCTTTCGCCGTGTCCCTGCAGCGCGCGCAGCACAACGGCGCGCTTGCCGCCTACGTCGTCCAGCATCGCATAGGCGACGGAAATCTTCCGTTCCAGTCCGGAGGCGCGCAGCTCGTCGAGGAAGGCGGCGTCCGCCGTGCGGAGCATTTTCAGCTTTGCGGGCGTCACTTCGCCGCTCATGCGCGCGGCCAGCCCGATCGAGGGGAAAGGCTGGCGGTCGAGAATTTCCGCACCCAGGCCGAGCATGTCGCCTACGCGGCGCACCTCGTCCTTGAACAGCTCGCGCAGCGGTTCGAGCACCGGCAGCGAATCCTCGGGGCGCTTTGCGCCCTCGCCGCCGCGGCGCAGCATATCGGAAGCGCCGGTTCCGTGTACGATGGCGCGCACGCCCGGAATTTCCCGCGCGGCACGCTGAATGGCCGCGTCGATTTCACGGCTGGCGATCTGCCATTTCGCGTCCATGGTTTCCATGCCGCGCATGGTGTAGAGCAGGCCGCCGGAAATGTCGAAGCCGGAAAAATCAAAGCCCATTTCCTCGCGGAAAAAGCGCTCCGTGCGCTCCGCGTCGCCTTCGCGCATCAGCCCGGTATCGACGAACACGCAGTGCGCGCGCTCGCCCAGTGCCTGACGTGCCAGCACGGCCGCCACGGTGGAATCCAGCCCGCCGCTGACGGCGCAGGCTACGCTGCCTTCGCCCACGGCCGCGCGGATGCCTGCGATCGTCCGGTCAATGAAGCCTTCCAGCGTCCACCAGGGCGTGCAGCCGCAAATCTGCTGCGCAAAGTTGAGCAGAATCTGCGTGCCGTC
>SFFS01000269.1 GCA_004557805.1 Clostridiales bacterium
GATCAGCGCGCCCACGAACACGTCCTTCCAGACGGTCGGAATGCCGATGAGGATCATCGAGTTTTCCACCACGACGATCAGCGCCGTGCCCAGCATGCAGCCGAACAGCGTGCCGCTGCCCCCGACGATGGCCGTGCCGCCCAGCACCACGCCGGCGATGATGTTCATTTCCATGCCGAGCATGTTGGTCGGATGCATCTGCTGCATCATGCACACGCGGCACAGGCCCGCCAGCGCCGAAATCATCCCCACGAACACGAACATCAGGATGCGCGTGCGTTTGACGTTAAAGCCCGCGCGGTGTGCGGAAACAGGGTTGCCGCCGATTGCATAAATTCCGCGGCCGAACATGGTTTTGTTCAGGATGAAATACGCCAATATCAGCACGGCGACGAGCGCCAGGAACGTCGTCGGCATGCGCGAGGTAAGGCCGGAGGTGCTGTTTTTCGCCACAAACAGCGCGCTGGTGCCGAAAGAGCGCATGCCCTGCGGGATCACCGCCAGCTGCTTGGAGTTGAGCGTCCCCTGCATGAACCCCTTGAACACGTTGGACGAACCAAGCGTGACGATCATCGCGGGCAGCTCGAAATAACCGATAAACAGGCCGTTGAACGCGCCGAGAATGGCGCCGATCGCCAGCGAAATCAGAATCGGCAGCCACACGCCGCCCTGCCAGTTCACATCCAGCAGCACCTTCGTGGTCGCATAAGCCGAAAGCGAAGCCAGCGCCGGGAACGATACGTCGAACCCGCCCGAAACGATGACCATGAACTCGCCGATGGCGAAAATGCCCGGAACCACCATCGCGCTGAGCAGATCGACGATGTTGTTGGGCGTAAAGAACTGGCCGGACCGCACCTGAATGAGCAGGCACAGGGCGATAAAGACAAGCGAGATATAAAACTCGTTCCGGCCGACAATTTTCCGGATTGTTTTTTTGTTCATCTTCAGCCCTCCCTTACATCATGTGCGACAGAACGAGCGCTTCGTCGGCCTCGGCCGGATCGAGCCGCGCGACGATTTGCCCGCCCTTCATCACGAGCAGGCGGGAGCAATTCTGCAGCACTTCGGGCAGGTCGTCGGAAATGATGATAACCGCCATTCCCTCGCCCGCCAGCCGCTGCAAAATCGCGTGAATATCGTGTTTGGAGCCGATATCGACGCCCACGGTGGGGCCGTTGAGAATCAGCACGTCGAGGTTGCACGCGAGCCACTTGGCCAGCACGATGCGCTGCTGGTTTCCGCCGGAAAGCGTGGAGCAGGCGTTGTCCGGGTTCGGCGTGGCGATAGCCAGCTCCTTCACCCAGCGCTCGGCCTCTTCCTGACGCTTTTTGCGGTCGACCACGCCCAGCTTATTGGAAAGATGATCAATTTCGGAAATGACCACGTTGTCGGAAATTGCCCGCGGCAGGAACAGACCTTCGCTCAGACGATCCTCCGGCACATAGCCGATGCCGTTTGCGATTGCGTCGCGCGGGTTTCTGATCTGAACGGCTTCGCCGTCCTTGAGCACCTCGCCGCCGCTCGTTCTGCGCAGGCCGAAAAGCGCCAGCGCAAGCTCCGTGCGCCCGGAGTCGAGCAGACCGGTAATGCCGAGAATTTCTCCGCGCCTGAGCGCGAAAGAAACATCCGAAAACGCGCCGGGCACAGTGAGGTTCTTCACCTCCAGCACGGTTTTTCCATCCTGGAAAGCGGGCGTGAATTTCACGTTGTCGAACTCGCGGCCCGTCATATAGTAGGAGAATTTGCGGTCGTCCAGGTCGGCCGTATTGCCGGTAACGATCAGCTTGCCCGACCGGAAGATCGTAAACCGCTCCGAAATTTCGAACACTTCGTTGAGCTTATGGCTGACGAACAGAATGGCGATGCCCTCGGCCTTGAGCTTGAGAATGATCTCAAACAGCGCCTTGACCTCTTTCTTTGTCAGCGCCGTCGTCGGTTCGTCCATGATAATCAGCTTCGCGTTGAACATCAGCGCGCGGCAGATGGCGACCATCTGTTTTTCAGCCACGGTCAGCGTGCCGACGAGCCTGTCCAGCTCAACGTTGAAGTTGATCTTGGAAAGCGCCTCCTCGGCAATCTGACGCATACGCTTTTTGTTGACGAATTTATGCCCGGCGGCCAGCTCGGTGTTGAACGCCAGGTTTTCCATAACGGTCAGGTTCGGGAAAATCGAAAAATCCTGATAAATGACCTGAATGCCCATGTTGATGGCTTCCAGGGGCGAAATGGTGGTATATTTTTTTCCGTTGAATTCAATATAGCCGGAATCGGCCTGATATACGCCGCTGATGATTTTAATCAGCGTCGATTTTCCGCAGCCGTTTTCTCCGGCAAGGCAGTGAATCTCGCCCGGCCTGATCTCGAGCGAAACGTTCGTCAGCGCCTTCACGCCCGCGAACGATTTTGAAATATCGACGGCCTTGAGCAGGTATTCGGACATTGCCGC
>SFFS01000270.1 GCA_004557805.1 Clostridiales bacterium
CACCCAGAAGCCCTCGCCCACGACCGTCCTCGTGATCTGCCACAAGGAGAAGAACGCCGACAAGCGTTCGGCTTTCTACAAGGGGTGCGCGGCGAACGGCACGGTGCTGGAATCGGTGCGGCCGCGCGACTACGAAATCGCGGCGTGGTTGCAGCAGTTCATCCGGAAACAGGGGCTGACGATCGACGCCAAGGCGCTGTCGATGCTGACCGACCATTTGGGAACCGACATCGCAAAGATCTCCAACGAAATCCGGAAACTCACCGTCTCGCTGCCCGAGGGCACGCAGCGCATCACCGACGCCGACATCGAGGCCAACATCGGCATTTCGAAGGATTTCAACAACTTCGAACTCTGCAAGGCGGTCGTCACGCGGGACATGGCCCGCGCGCTGATGATCGCCGAGCACTTCGCCCGCAACCCCAAGGACAACCCGCTGCTCTTGACCGTCATGGCGCTGTTCGGGCAGTTCAAGGAGCTGTTCGTGGTCAACTACCTGCGCTGGCTCGCACGCCACAAAGGACGGCCCTTTCCGCCGGACACGGAACTGATGCGCATCCTGCGCAAGAACAACACGTTCGTCATCGGCGAGATCAAGCAGAACGCCGCCGGATGGGACAACCGCAAGGTGTTCAACATCCTCGGGCTGCTGCGCGAATACGACGCCAAGAGCAAGGGACTGGGTGCGGGCGGCGCGTCGGACGGCGAACTGCTGCGCGAACTGCTGCTGAAAATCTTTCTGCTTTGACCGGTCTCTACCTATACCAGACCGTGCATCTGGCCCGGGGCCGCGCGCGCAACGTCGCCAGACACATCGCCGTGCTCGACGCCGCATCGCGCGAACTGTTCGGACGCCCCTACGCTCCCGCCGCAGAGCGGCTCGCGAAGCGTATCGAGACGCTCTCCGCCGCGGAACGCTATCCGGCGGGCGTGTCGGGCTTCGTGCGCATCGAACTGGACCCCGACGGCACGGAACGTCTGCTCCCGGCAGGGGTGTCGCTCTACGACGGCTACGCCTTCCGGAGCCTTCAGCCCGAAGCCGTGACCGTCGGATACGATCTGACGCTCTCCGAGGCTCCGACTTCCGCGCGCGAGGCCGCAGCGCAACTGGCACGCAGGCTGGCCGAACGGCGCGGGGCGGAAGTCGCCGTGCGCTGCGACAGCGCGGGAATTCTCCGCTCGGCCGACGACGCGCCGCTGCTGGCCATCGCCGGCCGCACCGTCCTGACAGCCCCCGGTCCCGCAAGCGTCGAACGCCGCCTGGCCATGCTGGCCGTTCGGGCCGCAGGGCTGGAACTGCGCGAAGAGGCCTTCGGACGCGCCGACCTGCCCTCGCTCGACGAACTTTTCTTCGCCGACCACCGGGGCGTCACCTCGCTTTCGCGCTGCGACGGGCTGCCGCTGATGACCTTCGTCGCCGAACGCATCGCCGAAGCGATGGAGGGTCTTTTTCCGAAAAAATAGAAACCGGACCGGACGCAACCGTCTTATCTTTCGGGGAACCAAAACCCGAAAATCGTGAAAAAATACCTCTTTGCGTATGCGGTTCTTGCAACCGCACTGCTGTTTTTCACCTGCCGCCATTACCGCGCCGAGAACCGGCGGCTGGTCGAAAACCAGACGGCCCTGGCGGCCGACGTCACCCGTTACCGCACACGGCTGGGCGCGGAAGCGGCCTCGGTGCAGGCCCTCCGGCTGCGGTGCGGGGAGTTCGAAACGCTGCGCGCGGCCGACGCCGAGGAGATCCGGCGCCTCGGCATCCGGCTCCGCAGGCTCGAAGCCGCCGCCAAGGCCGTCGCCGTCACCGACGCCGAAATCCGCACCCCGCTGCGCGACACCGTCGTCGTCCGGATACACGACACGCTCCCCGTACGCGACACCGTCCGGATGTTCCGCTGGCGCGACCCGTGGATTTCGGTCGAAGGACGCATCGGCCGCGACTCGGCCGCCTGCCGCATCCGCAGCGTCGACACCCTGCGCCAGGCGGTCCACCGCATCCCGCGCCGTTTCCTCTTCATCCGCTGGGGCACGAAGGCCCTCCGGCAGGAGATCGTCTCGACCAATCCCCACACACGGATCGTCTATGCGGAGTACGTGAAAATCGAACGCTGAAAAATTTTCCGCAAAAATCCGGCTGTCCCGTAGGGGTCGGCCGGATTTTTCGTGTCACAATAGAAACGACAGCAAACCATGAATCCGGACAACCATACCTGGGACCTTCTGGTCGGCGCCCTCAAAGGCACGCTCGGCGAGGCCGAACAGCGCGAATTCGACCGATGGGCCGCCGAAGCGGAAAACCGCCGCTTCTACAACAACCTGACCCGCGTATGGCGCGAAATACAGCAGCGGGCCGCGGCTTACGAGCCGGACCGCGACCGGCTGTGGCGGCAGTTGCAGCAACGGATCGGAACCTACGAAATTCCGCATGCGGACCAGCTTCCGAAACG
>SFFS01000051.1 GCA_004557805.1 Clostridiales bacterium
GTTTGTGGTGCCGTTGAGAATGCCGCCCACAGCCGCAATGCGCTCGACGCGCCGCGCGTCGCACAGGCTGCGCAGGAACGGAATGCCCCCGCCGCACGCCGCGCCGAACAGGAACGCGACGCCCTTCTCGCGGGCCAGCGCGTCCAGCTCCGCCCCGTGCGCGGCCACGAGCGCCTTGTTGGCCGTGACGAAGTGCTTTCCGGCGCGAAGCGCCCGAAAAGCGTACTCCGCCGCCGCGTCCGTACCGCCGATCGTCTCCACAATCGTATCGATCGACGCGTCGCCGAACACCTCGTCCGGGTTCGCGGTCATGTTTTCGCCGCGCACGGCGCGCACGAGCATCCGCGCCACGCGCACATCCCCGCGTCCCGCCAGCACTTCCACAAGGCCCGAACCGACCGTCCCCACGCCCAGAAGACCGATGCGCATGATTTTTGCTCCTTTTTCTGTTTGTGTGAAAAAAACACTTGTTTTTTTATGAGCGACATTGTATCATATACCCATGCCGTTTGCAAGCCGTAAAAACGCAAAAAAGGAGTTGTCCGCATGCTGGAAAATTTTCTGATTATCGACCGGCACGTGCTGCCCGACTATTTTGAAAAGGTGGTGCAGGCGCGCGCGCTGCTCGAATCGGGCAAGGTACGCGAGGTAAGCGAGGCCGTCAAGGAAGTCGGCATTTCGCGCAGCACGTATTACAAATACCGCGACTGTGTGTATGAGCCTTCGAATTCGTCGTTCGGACGCAAGGCCGTGCTCTCGATGCTGCTGGCCGACGAGCCGGGCGTGCTCTCGGCGATGCTCAACCGCCTGTCCGATCTGGGCGCGAATATTCTCACCATCACGCAGAGCCTGCCCGTGCACAGGAAGGCGAGCGTCACGCTTTCGCTGGACGTGTCCAACCTGCAGGAGCCGTCCTCGGGCATGTTTACAAAGCTCGAAACCTGCCCCGGCGTGGAGCAGGTGCGGCTGATCGCGCTGGAATGACGGGCTGGTTCAATCCATACGGCCTGATTTTCGTGGCCGTGCTGCTCGCGCCGAACATCGCCTTCACCATGACGCATCGCAACGGCTTTGAAAACGCGTGGCACAACAAAACAGTGGAGCTGCTCGAGCAGGTCGGCCGGTTCGGCTGCTTCCTGATGATGCTCGTCAATCCGCCGGCCGTGTGCCGCGGCTTCTGGTTTGCGGGCGCAAAGACGCTGTATCTGATCCTCGGCGCGGCGCTGCTGGCGCTGTACTGTCTGGGCTGGGTTGCTTTCTGGAAGGAAAGCTCGACGCGCAAAGCGCTGACGCTGTCGATCCTGCCGTCGCTGCTGTTCCTGGAAAGCGGCGCGCTGCTGGCGCATTTTCCGCTGCTCGTGCTGGGATGCGTGTTTGCGGTGTGCCACGTGACGCTGAGCTATCGGAATGCGGCCGCGGCCAATCAGGCGGGATGAGTTTTTTCGGGGGCGCTGGGCAACGCCGCCCGGATCGCATGTTCCAAAAGCGAACCACCCGCATAGCGGGTGGTTTTCTGTTTCGCTTCGTTCAGCTGTCTTGAGGATTTGACAGCGGAAACGCACCGAAAGGCAATATTTGTGGAAGACCTGAAGATACGCAAGGGTTACTGGTTTAGCCAATCGAGCGCATCGGGGTAATTATAAGACAAGTTATTCTCTCTGGCGTATTCCTTTGCATACGAATCACGCTCGACAGTCAGTTGAAGGGTGTCGGGGCAGCCGGAAAAAGCATCTTTACCGATGCTGGTAACGCTGGATGGGATGGTGATGCTGGTCAGGCTATCGCACAGCCCGAAGGCATAGTCGCCAATACTGATAACGCTGTCTGGAATCGTGATGCTGATTAGGCTCTCGCAGCAGTAAAAAGCATCGTCTCCAATGCTGGTTACGCTGTCCGGAATCGTGATGCTGGTCAGGCTATTGCAGTAAGAAAAAGTATAGTCGCCAATGCTGGTGACGCTATCCGAAAGCGTGATGCTGGTCAGGCTATCGCAGTAGTAAAAAGCATTGTCTCCAATGCTGGTTACGCTGTCCGGGATTGTGATGCTGGTCAGGCCTTTACAGTCATAGAAAGCACTGTCTCCAATACTGGTTACGCTGTCCGGGATCGTAACGTCGGTCAGTCTGCCACAGTCGCAAAAAGCATAGTCTCCAATACTCAGAATTCCCTGAAGAATAGTGTACGTCTCGGCTTCACTACTGCTCAGATAAGCAACCAGCCGCTTTTCTGGCTTATAGAATAATGCGTTATCAATCAGTTCAAGCGTCGGATGATCAGGAGAAATGTTGATTTTCAACTTCTTACAATAATTGAAAGGGTTTATTCCTATCGAAGTGACGCTGTTCGGAATCGTGATGCTGATCAGGCTGGGACAAGCCTCAAAAGCAAAATCTCCAATACTGGTAATGCTATTCGGGATTGTGATGCTGGTCAGGTTTTCACAGCCATAGAAGGCAATATCTCCAATACTGGTTACGCTGTCCGGGATTGTGACGCTGGTCAAACCGTAATGGTCATAGTAAGGGGCATAGAAAGCCCCGTCTCCTATCGCCGCCACCTTTTTCCCATCAATCGTCGCCGGTATTACCAGTTCGCTTTTGTCCCCATTCCATTCCACAATCTCCAAACTTCCATCGCTCCGCACGCGGTAACGCCAGTCCCCGCTGGAGAAAATCGTGTCCTCCGCGTTTTCGGCCTGCGCCCCAATCGCCATGCCGAAAAGCAGCATAACAATAACCCAAACGACCAGCGCCCTGCTTTTCATCTCTTCCCCTCCCTGTATTTATTAACCATATTGTAACCCATATTCCTCCTTCGTTCAAGCAATCCTATGTTATTTCCGCCCAAAAACAGCCTTCAAAATCGCCGTCCACCCCCGCGGCGGCACGGCCCTCCAACCGCCGCGAAAGCGGCCCGTTCTATAAAACCGTATGAAAAAATGACCCGGCGCATTGCCGGGCCATTAATGCTTGTCCTCGAAAACTCAATACTTGCGCTTGCGAGCAGCTTCCGCTTTCTTCTTGCGCTTGACACTGGGCTTTTCGTAATGCTCGCGTTTCCTCACCTCAGCCAGGACGCCTGCACGGGCACACTGGCGCTTGAATCTTCTCAGAGCGCTCTCCAGGGATTCGTTTTCCCTAATACGGACTTCAGACACTTGTATCCCTCCCCTCCGCTCATCTCACGCCCCATGGGGCGAACAAGAGATATTATACTTCTTTTCCGTCCACACGTCAACAACAAATTTGTCATTCGGCGCGTGTTTTCAGAACATTCACAAATTCTCAGCTCATCTTTTCGGCCAGCTTTGCGCCGCCCAGCAGATGAATATGCAGATGCTGCACGCTCTGGCACGCGTCGGGCCCGCAGTTGGACACGATGCGATAGCCGGACTTGTCCAGCCCCAGCTGCGCGGCAATGCGCGAGGCTGCGCGAAGCAGCGCCGCCAGCAGCGCCTCGGGCATGCCGCCGGCCTCGTTGAGGTTGGCGTAATGCGCCTTCGGCACGATCAGCACATGCACGGGGGCCTGCGGGTTCAGATCGTTGAACGCGACCACCTGCTCGTCCTCATACACCTTGCTGGAAGGAATTTCGCCGCGCGCGATTTTGCAGAAGATGCAATCCTCCATTCCGGTTTCACCTCTCTTCCGTGGGAAGCTCTTCCATAGAATTAACGGATCGCCGCCCCGTTTTCTTCCCGGATAATTTCGCCGCGCGCAAAATCGCCGCACGCTTCCGTAATGCGCACGTTCTCCAGCGCGCCGGGCGCGCCTGCGGCCACCACGCGCACGTATTCGCGCGTATAGCCCTCCGCGCCGCCTTCGCACGGCTGCTCGAAGAGCACCTGCTCCGTGCGCCCCACAAAGCGCGCGATGTATTCCCGCTCCATCTCGCGGCCCAGCGCGATCAACTCGCCCGCCCGCGCCTCGCGCACCGCTTTGGGCACGCTGCCCGGCATGACGGCCGCACGCGTCCCCTCGCGCTCGGAATACGGGAACACGTGGATGCGCGCATAGCCGACGCGCTTGAGAAACGCTTTCGTCTGCGCAAATTCCTCGTCCGTCTCGCCGGGGAAGCCGGTCATCACGTCGGTCTGGAACGCCGCATCGGGCCAAGCCGCGCGAATCTTCTCCACAGCCTGCAAATACTGCGCCGTATCGTATTTGCGGCCCATCCGCGCCAGCACCGTATCGCTGCCCGATTGCAGCGCCAGCATGAAATGGCGGCAGATTTTCGGCATAGCGCGCAAGCGCGCAATAAACTCATCCGTCACTACCGTCGGCTCCAGCGATCCCATACGGATGCGCTCCACCCCGTCCACGCAGTGGATGCATTCCAGCGCGTCGGCCAGCGTCGCCGAGCCGTCGAGGTCAAGCCCGTAGCTCGTCAGGTGAATGCCCGTCACCACGATTTCGCGATAGCCCGCCTGCGCCAGCCGTTCCGTTTCGGCGCGAATTTCGTCCAGCGGGCGCGAACGCAGCGGCCCACGCACGCTCGGGATGATGCAGTACGCGCAGAAGTTCCGGCACCCTTCCTGAATTTTCAGCGTGGCGCGCGTATGGCCGTCGCTGCCGCGCACGGTCAGCTTTTCAAACGGCGTTCTGGCCGCCAGCTTTTCCACTGCGATCAGCGGCTCCCGCCCGGCCAGCGCCCGGCGCAGAAGCTCCGCGATTTCGCCGCGCCGCTGCGTGCCCAGCACCAGCCGCACGCCCGGAAGCAGCAGCTTCTCCGCCTCGCGCTGCGCAAGGCAGCCCGTCACGACAATCGCCGCCTGCGGGTTCTGCTTGTGCGCGCGGCGGATCATCTGGCGCGACTTCTTGTCGCCCGTCCCCGTCACCGTGCAGGTGTTGACGACATAAACATCGGCAAAATCCGAAAACGCGACGGATTCATACCCGTCGTCGCGCAGCCGTTCCAGCATCGCCTGGCTGTCGTACTGGTTCACCTTGCATCCCAGCGTGCAGAAAGCAACCTTCGCCATAAATTCTATAACCTCACAAAAAATAACGCCAAGGAGGGCTCCGCCCCCTTGGAACCCCCCGGCAGGAGGCAGCGCCTCCTGCACCTCCGTTTTTTTCCGCGTTTCACGCGGAAAAGTTGGGAACAAACAAAATGCGGTCAAAAGCGGTTTTCTTGAAAGGGGTCTGGGGAAAACTTCTTTTTTCTAAAAGAAGTTTTCCCCAGCGTCCCCCTAAACGTCTCCCGAACACGTCAGCACGGCCGTCAGCGCGGCCATGCCCGCGGTTTCAGTGCGCAGAATGCGCGGACCGAGCGTAACGGTCACGCCGCCGCATTCTTTGAGGAACTCGACCTCCTCGGCGGTCATCCCGCCCTCCGGGCCGATGACGACGGCCGCCGTGCCCACAAAGCCCGGCGCGATCACATCGGCGATGCGGCGGCCGTGCGTATCCGCGTCCTCCCATGGGACGAGCAGCACATCGAACGCCGAAAGCGCGGCCTCCAGCGCCCGCAGCGGCCGCGCCGCGCGCACCTCGGGAATCGCGCCGCGGCAGCACTGCTTGGCCGCCTCGCGCGCCACGCGGTTGAGACGGGTCAGATTCTTCTCCGGGTTGCGCTCCGGCTCGGGAACGCAGCGCGTCATGCGCACGGGCTGAATGGCGTCCACGCCCAGCTCCGTGCATTTTTGCACGATCAGCTCCATCTTCCCGGCCTTCGGAACGCCCTGAAAGAGCGTCACGCGCGCCTTCGCCTCGCAGTCGGGCAGCCGCTGCCCAAGCCGGGCGACGAGCGTCTGCGCGCCGCGGTCGGCCTGCTCGACGACGGCTTCATACACGCCGCGCGCGCCGTCGGTCAGGATCACGCGCGCGCCCGCGCCCAGCCGCAGCACCTTCAGCGCGTGATGCGCTTCCTCCTCCGGCAGGCGGACAAGGCCGTCGTGAACCTCGTCTTTTTCAAAATAGAAGCGATGTGCGTTCCATTCGGACATACGTCACCTCGCGGCGATGGCGGACCATTCGCCCCTGTGTTCGATGCGGTCAACGGTGAAGCCGGCCTCAGCCAGCGCGTCGAGCACATCCTGCTCGCGCTCCAGAATGATTCCGCTGCAAATGAACACGCCGCCGGGCTTCATATGCGCGCGCACGGCGCGAGAGAGCAGAATCACCGCGTCGGCGATGATGTTGGCGAACACCACGTCGGCCTGCGTATCGATGCCCTTGACTAGATCGCCCACCTGCGCGTGTACGCGGCCGGACAGCCCGTTGCGCTCGATGTTCTCGTTCGCCACGCGCACGGCCACGGGGTCAAGGTCGATTCCGAGGGCGCTCTGCGCCCCCATCAGCACCGACGCGATGGCCAGAATGCCGCTGCCGGTGCCCACGTCGAGCACCGTATCGCCGGGCTTGATATAATCCTCCACAAGACCGAGGCACATGGAGGTCGTTTCATGCGTGCCGTTGCCGAAAGCCATGCCGGGGTCGATGGAGATGATCTTATCGCCCGCCTGCGGCTCGTATTTTTCCCATACGGGGCGCACGACGAGATGCCGGCCCACGCGGAAGGGTTTATAGTATTTTTTCCAGTTTTCGGCCCAATCTTCCTCGCGGACGTTGGCAATTTCCAGCGCGCGCTTGCCCGCGTCGAAGCCGAGCCATTCGGGCGTGAGCGCAGCCAGACGCGCGCGCAGCGATTCAATCGTCTCGCGGCTGGTCGTCTCGGCGGGGAAATAGGCGTGAACGAGCGTGTCCTCGTCCATCTTTTCTATCACGGACGGATCGATCAGATCCCACTGGGTCGCGTCGGTCGGCTCGGAAAAAGCGTCGAAGCGGTCTTCGATGCTGGTTCCCTTCGCGCCCGCGGAAATGAGCAGCTCGCTGATCAGATCCGCGCCCGCGGTATTGGTACGCACAGTTACTTCCAGCCAGTCCATCGGTATTCTCCTTTGATTGCAGGCGCAGGCGGCAGAGCCGCTTTTACGCATAACGCCGCTTTTGATTTGCAGTTCAGTATACCACTCTGCGCGGCAAAAATCCAGACGGGAAACTGCGGAAACGGACGTATTTTCAGCAGCGCATGCGCGCTGCCTGAAGCACCGCCCCTTTCCCATCCCCGCATACCCAAAACAGCGATGGGATTACCACGCAAAAGTGTGATAACCCCATTCTGATTTAACTCAGATACGCAAACGTTTTGCCTAAATTGGTATCAAAGCCAAGCGCCTGATACATTCCCTCGTCGCAGGGAGCGCAGGTGACGGTCAGGCTGGCAAGGGCGTTTTCTTCGCTCCATTTCTGCGCGGCTTGCGCCAGCATCCGGGCAATGCCTTTTCTGCGGAACGCAGGTTCAATGTAGAAATCATCGAACACACCGGCGTCGGTACATGCAAAGGTGGAGAAACATTTTGCAGCGCTGCACATCCCCACAGCCCGGCAGCCGCGCTTTGCCACAAAAAAAGCAATCTTTCCATCCCGGATTGCCTGCGCAAGCTGTTCCTGCTTTTCCTCTGTTGCAGGCTGTTCCCCGATCTCCTTCAGGAATCCGTTTTCCAGCTTCCTGAGCTGCCGGTCGTCCGGATCTGCGAGGATTTCCACGGTTACGGGAATATCCTCTGCCGGAGGCAGAATCATCAGCGGCCGGCCCCGCTCATCGGCGCCGTTCTCAACAAATCCGACAGCTTTCCAAAAGCGCCGCCGCCGCTCGTCGCCGCCGTAATGAAGCTCTGCATACAATGCGCCGTTTTCTTTTGCCCAATTCAGCAGCGCCCCGGCGCATTCCCTGCC
Source organism: Clostridiales bacterium (assembly GCA_004557805.1). GTDB lineage: Bacteria > Bacillota > Clostridia > Christensenellales > Aristaeellaceae > Aphodomonas. The sequence continues at coordinate 7,740 of SFFS01000051.1, forward strand.
GGTTCCGTTCCCCCGGAATTCAGGGTAGACGCAGTATTCCATGATGAAGCACCTGCCGTCCTCGGAAGTGAAGATCACAGGCATGGCGAACCCAATGTCCTGTCCGTCCCGTTGGAAAAACAGGAAGAAGCAGCGGTCCTGCGGCCTGCTGTGAATTTTCATCATGTGGTCATGATATTCCGGACTGAGAAAGTATCCCAGTTCTTCCCCGTCGGAGCCGGGAAAGATATCCCGCCTGTGATAGGCATGAAGCTGCTCCCAGAAGGCGGCGACGTCATTTTCCATAACCGCTTCTCGGATGGTGATTTGGTTTTCCATTCGATTTCCTCCAATAGTTTATTTGGAGGGTTAGGAAGCGTGAACCCTCCCTGCACGATTCATCTTCATAAAAACCACACCTTTCTTCAATGAATTTGTATTCAGACGCCTGTTACGGCACGGATACCTCAGTAAACGCTTTCGTTTTTTATTTTCCGTCCTTCTCCGTGAAGTAATCCTTCATCCGTTCGAAGAACGATTTGCGGGTTTCGTATTCCTTACCGCTGAGGGAATCCTCGAACTGGCGGAGGAGCTCCTTCTGCTGGTCGGTCAGGCGCTTGGGCACGTCGACGCGAACCTTCACATACAGATCGCCCTTCCCGCTCGAGCGCAGCATCTGCACGCCCTTTCCCTTGAAGCGGAACTCGGTATCGGTCTGCGTGCCCTCGGGGATGGTATGCTTCATCGGGCCCTCGATCGTCGGGATTTCAATCTCGCCGCCCAGCGCGGCCTGCGTAAACGAAAGTGGGATCTCGCAATAGAGGTTATACCCCTCGCGCTTGAACAGCTTGTGCGGCTTGACGTGGATATACACGTACAGGTCGCCCGCCGGGCCGCCGCGCACGCCTCTCTCGCCCTGTCCGGACAGCGTCATGATCTGCCCGTCGTCAATGCCCGCGGGAATATTGACCGACGCGGTGCGCGTCGCGCGGACGCGGCCCCTGCCGCCGCACTTGGGGCATTTTTCCTTGATGATCTGGCCCGTACCGCCGCATGCGGAACACGGCCGCTGCGTAACGACCTGCCCGAACAGCGAGTTCTGCACGCCGCGCACCGTGCCGGTACCGTGGCAGACGGAGCATTTTTCCGGGCTGGTGCCCGGTTTTGCGCCTGTCCCGCGGCAATCCTCGCAGGGTTCGGAGCGTTGGAACTTGAACTCCTTCTTGCAGCCGAAGGCAGCCTCCTCGAAGGTGATCGTCAGATCGTAGCGCAGGTCGTCGCCGCGCTCGGGGCCGTTGCGCGTCTGCCGCGCGCCGCCGCCGAAGAAGCTGGAAAAGATATCGCCGAAACCGTCGAAGCCTCCGCTGAAGCCGTCGTAGCCCTGCTGGCCGTTCAGGCCGTCAAAGCCGAACTGATCGTACCGCGCGCGCTTATCGCCGTCGCACAGCACCTCGTAGGCCTCGTTCAGCTCCTTGAAACGCTCCTCGGCCTGCTTGTCGTCCGGATGCAGATCGGGATGGCACTCCTTCGCCTTCCTGCGATAAGCAGACTTGATTTCCACCTCCGTCGCCGTCTTCTCGACGCCCAGCACCTCGTAGTAGTCCCGCTTTGCCAAATCATCCACCGCCTGTCTTTATGACGGAAGCAGCCGGGAGACAGTTTCGTCCCCCGGCGTCCTCCGGAACTCATTCGTTTCTTATGATACGCTTCGGACGCGATGTATTTTACTTCACATCGTAGTCCGCGTCAACAGTACCGTCGTCGTTGGTCTGCTGGCCGCCCGCGCTCTGGCCGGCGTCAGCGCCCGCCTGCTGGGCCTGCTGCTGATAAATCTTGCCGAACACCTGATAGACCTTCTGCGTGAAGTTGTCCATCGCGCTCTTGATCTGATCGGCGTCGTTCGATTCGCGCACCTTCTTGAACGCATCGAGCTCGTTCTGCACTTCGGTCTTATCGGACTCAGAAAGCTTGTCGCCCAGATCCTTGAGCTGCTTTTCGGTGTCGTAGATGAGGCTGTCGGCGCGGTTGATCGTCTCGACATGCTCCTTGTTCTTCTTATCCTCCGCGGCGAACTGCTCGGCTTCCTTCACGCGCTGCTGAATCTCTTCCTCGCTGAGGTTGGAGGAGGCGGTGATGGTGACCTTCTGCTCGTTGCCGGTGGCAAGATCCTTCGCGGAAACGTTCACGATGCCGTTGCGGTCGATGTTGAAGGTAACTTCGATCTGCGGCACGCCGCGCGGCGCGGGCGCAATGCCGGTCAGCTGGAAGCGGCCGAGGGTCTTGTTGTTGGCGGCCATTTCGCGCTCGCCCTGCAGGACGTGCACTTCAACGGACGTCTGGCCGTCGGCGGCCGTGGAGAAGATCTGGCTCTTCGTGGTCGGGATGGTGGTGTTGCGGTCGATCAGGCGCGTGAACACGCCGCCCATGGTTTCAATGCCGAGGGACAGCGGGGTGACGTCCAGAAGCAGAACGTCCTTCACTTCGCCGCCGAGCACGCCGCCCTGGATGGCCGCGCCGACCGCGACGCACTCGTCCGGGTTGATGCCCTTGAAGGGCTCCTTGCCGGTGATGCGCTTGACGGCTTCCTGCACGGCGGGGATACGGGTGGAACCGCCCACGAGGATGACCTTATCGATCTGCGACGCGGTGAGGCCGGCGTCCTTGAGGGCCTGCTGCATCGGCTGGATGGTTGCTTCGACGAGATCACGGGTCATTTCATCGAACTTGGCGCGGGTGAGCGTCAGGTCGAGGTGCTTCGGGCCGTTGGCGTCCGCGGTGATGAACGGCAGGTTGATGTTCGCGCTCATCACGCCGGAAAGCTCGATCTTCGCCTTTTCGGCGGCTTCCTTCAGGCGCTGCAGGGCCATACGGTCTTTGCGCAGGTCGACGCCGTCGCTCTTCTGGAATTCGTCGGCGATCCAGTCGATGATGCGCTGGTCAAAATCGTCGCCGCCGAGGTGTGTGTTGCCGTTGGTGGCGAGCACTTCGAACACGCCGTCGCCGATTTCAAGCAGGCTCACGTCGAACGTGCCGCCGCCCAGGTCGTAGACCAGAATCTTGGAGCTGCCCTCTTTGTCGAGGCCGTAGGCCAGCGACGCGGCGGTCGGTTCGTTGATGATGCGCAGCACTTCCAGACCGGCGATGCGGCCCGCATCCTTGGTGGCCTGGCGCTGGCTGTCGTTGAAGTACGCCGGCACGGTGATGACGGCCTGCGTCACAGGCTGTCCCAGATACGCCTCTGCGTCGGCCTTCAGCTTCTGAAGGATGAACGCGGAGATGTCCTGCGGGGTGTATTCCTTGCCGTCGATGCTGATGCGGCGGGAAGTGCCCATATCGCGCTTGATGGAGATGATGGTGCGGTCGGGGTTGGTGACAGCCTGGCGCTTGGCCACCTGGCCGACGAGGCGTTCGCCGTTCTTGGTGAAGGCCACGACGGAAGGCGTAGTGCGCGCGCCTTCGGCGTTCGGGATTACGACGGGTTCGCCGCCTTCCATCACGGCGACGCAGCTGTTCGTAGTACCAAGGTCAATACCGATAATCTTGCTCATAATTGTTTCCTCCTTTTATTTTGAAACCAGCTTGTTTGGGTTGTTTTCTTTTTTCTGCTGCGGATTTATGGTAAACGCGGCGCGGATTCAGTCGGCGGCGACCACGCGGACCATTGCGTGACGGATCACGCGATCCTCCGTCCTGTAGCCCTTTTGAAGCACCGTGCAGACGGTGCCGGGCTCGCCCTCCGAACTGTCAGCCTGCGCCACGGCGTTTTCCAGTTCCGGATCGAACGGTTTGCCGAGACAGTCGATTTCGGTCACGCCGCGCTTGGAAAGCACGTCGAGCATCTGCCGGTGAACCATCTCCACTCCGTCGCGCAGCGGCGTTTTTTCCGGCTGTGCGGCCAGCGCGCGTTCGAGGTTGTCGATGACCGGCAGCATCAGCAACACGGTTTCGCGCGCGCCGTCGGACCACGCTTCGGAGCGGGCGGCGTTGTTGCGGCGGCGGAAGTTATCGAACTCCGCCTGCACGCGCTGCGCCATGTCCAGATACTCGTCGCGCTTCTGTTCGGCGGCCTTGAGCAGCTCCTCGAGGGGCGTCGCTTTCTTTTCGGGCTGAGCGGCTTCCTCCTGCGGCGCAGCCGCCTGCTCGTTCACAGGCTGCTCCGTCTTTTCAGGCTGATTGCAATTCTCCTTCATTCCGTCTCTCCCTGCTTTCTATCCTGTTGTTTCGGGCCGCTCTGCGGCTTTTTCAGCTGCCCGCGGTCCCGGTCGGTCATCAGTTCGCCCAGCGCGCGCCCCATGTAGTCGAGCACGGGGATCACGCGCGCGTAGCGCATCCGCGTCGGGCCGATCACGCCGATGGTTCCGGTGGTTTCATCGCCGATGCGATAGTTCATCGTCACCACCGAGCAATCGCTCGTTTCCGGCATGCCGGTCTCCTCGCCGATGCGGATGGTGAAAACCATCTGCGGCTTGGAGCGCATCAGCTGCATCAGCTTATCCCGCTTTTCCAGCACGGACAGCACTGCGCGCGCCTTTTCCGTATCGGAATATTCGGGGTAATGCAGGATGTTCGACCGGCCGCCCACCATCACGTCCTTCACGCCCGTTCGATCGACCGCTTCAATCACGTCGTCGAACATGAGCCTGTGGTCGCGATACCGCGCCGCCATGTCCATCAGCTTCGGGCGAATCTCCTCAGGCGTAAGCCCCTTGAGCTGCTCGGTGAGCATCCGGCCGATCTCGAAGAGATCTTCGGGCGTGAGCGACGCATCCACGCGAATGACGTTATCGCGGACAATGCCCGCGTCCGTCACCATGACCATCAGCGCCGCGCCTTCGGAAACCGGCACGAACTGAATGTGCCGCACCTTGGGCGAACGCGACTGCGGCGCGGTGACGACCGCCGTATACTGCGTGACATCGGAAATGGCCTGCGCCGCGCTGCGGATGACGTCCTCCACCTGACGGGTGCGGCTGTCAAAATGGCTGCGCAGCTGATCGGCCGTTTCCGGCGAAAGCTGCGGCGTGCCGTGCAGCAGGTTTTCCACATACAGCCGGTACGCCTTCAGCGAAGGGACGCGCCCGGCCGACGTGTGCGGCTGATCGAGATAGCCCAGCTCTTCCAGATCGCTCATTTCGTTGCGAATGGTAGCCGAGCTCAATCCGCCGATGTCGTACTTTTTCGAGATTGTCCGCGAACCCACGGGCACGGCCGTCATGATATAGTCGTCAATAATCGCCTGCAAAATGCGCAGCTTTCTTTCGTCCATCATCATTTCAAGCCCTCCCTTCCGGCAATCTCTCTTGTTGTTAGCACTCAAACCGGTTGAGTGCTAACTCAACGGTGACAGAATATCACGTTTGACCTTCTTTGTCAATAGTCAAATAAAAAAATTTTTCCTTTTTTCCGTTTCAAGGCGGAAGCGTCATAAAAAAGGGGAAAGGACGCTGCGTCCCTTCCCCCTGCGCTCAGTTTCCGCCGGGTCTTTTATTCCTTCTCCAGCAGATATTCTTCTACGAACGCCTTATACTGCGCCACGTCCGCGCCGACCACCGTGCCGCCCACGACGTTGCCCTCCCGGTCGACGAAAATCGTCGTCGGAACGGCCGAAACGCTCGCGAGCATGTTGAAATCCTCGTTACCGATCAGCTGCGGGTAGTCCGCGCCGGTATCGGCGACGATCTGCCTGGCGGCGGCCACGCCGTCCTCATCGTCCGCGCTGTTCACGTCCACCAGCACGCCGATAATCTGCACGTTTTCGGGCATCGAACGGCTCCACTCGCCCAGCTCGGGCATTTCGTTGATACACGGGCCACAGAACGTGCCCCAGAAGTTGACGACGGTCAGATCCTTCTCGCCGAAAATCGCGTTGGTCACTTCGTTCCCATCGAGATCCGTCGTGGTAAAGGGCGCGATTTCGGTAATCTCCCCTTCCTCGGGCAGCGGCTCCACGTCGATGAACTCAACGGTTTTCAGCAGCTCCGGAACATACGCGGCCGCCGCGTTCAGCTGGGCGATTTCCTCCTCGTCCATGCTCTCCGTCGGCTCTGCGGCGATGGTCTGCAGCGCATACGCATACTCGCCGTTCTCGCCGAACGCCTCGGCCTCCTCCGCGCCGATCTGCTCGGCAAGCGTCGTGCCGGCAGCCAGCTGCGCGTCTGAATCGGCCTTATCGAGCAGGGAAACGCTGGCCAGCCACACGACATGCTGATAATACTCCTCCACCAGCGCGTTCAGCTGATCCTGATCGCCGCTTTCCAGCACCGCGTCCAGCTGCTGTTCCAGCGCTTCCAGCGCGGGCATATACGCAAAATACAGATCGAAGCAGACGTTCCCCATCGCGTCCAGCGACTCGCCGCCCACGATGCCCAGATCCGCATGCTCCGCGTCGACGGTCACGCGAAGGCCTGTATAGGGGCTTTCAATCGGGTAGGATTCGCCGCTCTCCGCAAGCGCGCCGCACGCCGCCAGCAGCAGCGCAAGCAGCAGGGAAACGGATTTCGCCAGTTTCTTCATCTTTTATCCCTCCTTATTGATGGGTGCGTGAGGATTATCTCACATTGTTCCGCGCAAAGCAAGCGCAACATTTTCCGGCGGGGCGGCGGAGTTTGTTTTTTCGGCGCTCCGCGCCGGAAAAGCATGCTGCGCGGCAAAAAAAAAGCCCGCGGCGCGCAGGCTCAGGCCATCGAAAAACTAACGTTTTTCGATGGAAAGGACCCGCCTTCTGAAATTCTTCGGAATTTCCGGGCGAAGGCGGGGCGGGGAAAGCATTTTCAACCGCAAATCAAAGATTTGCTCCTTTGAAAATGCCATTTTTGCCGCGCATGTCGCCAAAAATGATTGAAAATGAGAGGGCTGCGGCCCTCTCAAACTCTCCTTGGGACTTTTTCAACAGACTGAGCCCGCGGCACGCAGGCTTTTCTTCCTATATATATCTGTTTCTTACAGCTCGACGGCCACCAGCACGGCGCGATACTGCATCGCGGCGGTCTCTTCGGTCAGCACGAACTCGTAGACGTTCGAGCCCTCGGCCACGGCGAACCATTCGCCGTCCTCGCCGGCCGCTTCCCAGCGGACGACGTACTCCATGTTCGCGCCGAACACGACCGCTTCCAGCGTCACGGCGTCGCCGTAGAACAGCTCGTCCGCTTCGCCGGCGATCATGATCTCAAGCTCGGCGCTGAATTCTTCTTCGGCGGCTTCTTCGATGATTTCTTCGGTTTCTTCAACTTCTTCGACGATTTCTTCCTCGGCGGGCGCTTCAGCCGCTTCGGCTTCTTCGATCTCCTCGACGGTTTCTTCTTCAGCAATTTCCTCTTCGACGATTTCTTCGGCTTCTTCGAAGGTTTCTTCTTCGACGATCTCATCTTCGAAGATTTCTTCGAAAGTTTCTTCTTCGAGGATTTCTTCTTCAACGATTTCCTCTTCGACTTCGACGATTTCCATTTCCCCCGCGAAGACTTCTTCGGCTTCCTCGGCGAACGCGGGAACGATCGTCATGGCGGCGAGCGCGGCGGCCAGAACCAGCGTCATCATTTTCTTCATCATGTTTTTCATTGGGATTTCCTCCTTTATTTTGCCGGCAGCGTTCGCTGCGTTCCTGTCGTTTACGAGGTCTATTCTAACATCCGCGGGTTACACGAACAGTTACATTTCAAAGTTCTTGCCCGGAATTTTTCCTGTTTTTGCAATTTTCTCGAGTTTTTTCGCGCTTTTACGGGTGAAAATCATCCATGTAACTGTAATGTGATTTTTCAACTGATTCTACATGCATTTTCTCCGCGCGTCCGCGAACGTTGACAAACGCTTCAAAAACGACTATCCTATATAAATTGGAAACAAGTGTTTGCAAAACGGAAAAAAAGAGGTCGCGCATTGATTATTCTTGGCATCGACCCCG
>SFFS01000271.1 GCA_004557805.1 Clostridiales bacterium
TATGAATCAGATGGCGATGAACGAGTCCATCGCTACCACCTGCTGCTACACCTGGAACGGCAACGTTACCGGTTCTGCGAGCGTGCTCCATGGCGGCAAACTGGACGTGAGCTACAGCTACAAGTACTTCTATCCGGAGACCTACACCGGCACCAAGGCCAACGGCTGGAAGGACGCTGAGTGCGAAATCTCCAAGGGCTGGCTGAATGTCGGTGTCGCGCCGAGCCGTGAGAATAGGACTGCTGCGCAGGGCGACCATGTGCCTTATCAGTGCGGCGGCGAATGGTGCCTTGATGGCAAAGAGCTCACCAAGTTTGGTGGCCTTGAGATTGCTGATGCTGCTAAGGGGTCCTGGGTGATTAAGACTCCCAACTTCTATACTTCGGTGAAGACTGGCACTAACATCACTCACGTCGGCGCGACCTCCGCTCACTATCGCTGGACTTCCGGCAACAACTGGCTGGCGGATCACGACGCTGTGCAGTTCGCTTCCTGATTCGTTCAGAAAGAATTCGCACAATTCCGCTCACCTTCGGGTGGGCGGTTTTCTTATACGCACAACGCCGCATGCCCCCGCGTTCCCTTCGGCGGCGCAGCCGCCATAAAATTGAAAATAGGGTTTTTCAATCGGCGCGGAGTGTGCTATAATAAGGGCAGTTCAAACCGGCAGGAGGTGCGGCATGAGAAAGGGAGACGCGCGGCGCGAGCAGATTCTGCGCACGGCAGAAGCGCTCTTCTATGCTCAGGGCTATGAGCAGACCTCCGTGCAGGATATTCTCGACGCGATCGGCATCTCGAAGGGCGGCTTTTACCATCACTTCGAATCAAAGCTCGATTTGCTCGACGCAATCTGCCAGCAGCGCGCCGAGGAAAGCGCGCGCGCCGCGCAGAAGGCCGCGGAATCCGTGCGCGGCAATCCGCCCGCGGAGCTGAACGCGCTGGTCTCCTGCTCCGGGCTGCTGCGCGCCGAATCGCTCGATTATATCAGCCTGCTGCTTCGCGTCGCCTGGCGCGAGGACGGCGCGCTGATGCGCGAAAAGCTCAAACAGCGCACAATGACGCTGCTGCTCCCTTCGATGAACGAAATCATCGCTGAGGGCGTGGAAAGCGGCGTTTTCTCGCTCCCCCGTCCCTCGCTGGCGGGTTCGCTCGTGCTGCGCCTGGGCGCACAGTTCACCGATGAAGCCGCGGAAATCCTCGCCGGGCCGGGCGAAAAGGCCGAGAAGCTTTCCGATATTTATGCGCGGCTGGAGCTCTACCGCCACACGGTGGAGCGCATGCTGGGCGCGCCGTTCGGCAGCATAACGCTGTACGATATGCGCCATCTGGCCGAGGTCTGCGAAGGGCTTGAAAACCGGCAGAAATTGTAACGATTGATTTTTCAGGGCGGCTTGCGCCGCCTTTTTCTTTTTTCCCCGCCGCATGACGCGTTTCATGCGGCGGGTTTTTTATGCGCTTGTTTGTTTCTTTTTAGGCTGTATTTATTGTAATTTATTGCGTAAATATTTCGATATTTTTCTATTCTGTTATGGATAATTCTTCGAATGTTCATCGTCTCTAAATATCTATATATCGAATTTTATTGACATGAAAATACAAAATATGCTATAAATGAAACAGATTGCAGCAAGTTTTCGACAATTTTTCGGCTTCAAAAAAGTCGATTGATAAAGGGATGTTTTCGGCTTGACCAGAAACGTATATGGAACGTATACCGCGCGCTGCGAGAAGCATCCGGCGGCTTTGTATGAGTATCTCCCCGAACGGCAGCGTCTGGGCCTCGATCGCGAGCAATACAGAATCTACAGCGGACGCGGCGGACGCAGATCCGACCGGCTGACGTTCCGCGCATGTTGTCTGGGCGTTTTGGCGCTGACCGGCTTTGTTCTGCTGCTTTCCGGCCATGGCGGTTCGCTGCTGGTGCTGCTGACGGCGGCGCTGCTTGCCTGGAGCATCGGCTGCGCAGTCGGCGCGAAGCGCGCGCAAATGGCCCGCTACGTCCGCTGCGGCTATTCTTCCTACTAATCCGCTCCTCACGCGCCGGGCGGCACAGATTCCCCTCCTGTGTCCCGAGCCGGCAAACACATAAAAAACAGGCGGTTTTCGGAATTCCTCCGAAAACCGCCTGTGTTGTCATTTCAGGGCGTTCGCAGATAAAAGCGGTTCCCGGAGCTTCCTCCGGGAACCGCCCTGCGCCCGTTCTGCTTCTGCTTACCGCTGCGCTTCGCTCAGCTTTTCAGCGCCGCAGCCCTTAGCCGCGTAATATTCCAGCATCTCGCCAGTTTTCTTTTTGTCATAGCCGGTAATGCAATCGGACAGGAAACACCCTCCCAGTGGGAAGGCGCCAGACTTTCGAAAAAGTCTCCGGGAGAGTTTGAGAGGGCCGCAGCCCTCTCATTTTCAATCATTTTTGGCGACATGTGCCTTCGCACCGGACA
>SFFS01000272.1 GCA_004557805.1 Clostridiales bacterium
CGCCAGCAGGTCCAGCACGGAATGCTGCCTGATAAACAGCGTCGACAGACAGATCAGCACGGCCAGCACGCCCGAAGCGGCGCGCATCGCCTTGTGCCGGCGGCCGAACGCCCCGCCGAACGAAGCGAGGTGAATCGCCGTCGTTTCAAAGCAGTGCAGGCTCGGCAGCACGTTCACCGGCTGATCGCTTGCATAGATGATACGGCACAGCGCCCGGAAAACGCCCGGCCCCGCCGCATCCGGCCGGAAATCGATCCGCGTAGGATAGAGCATGAAAATCAGCACGCAGACAAACGCCCCCGGGAACAGCGTCGCCGCCTGCTGGTAAAAGACGTCCCTGTCCTTGAAACACATGTACAGCATCGTCACCGGGACATAGGCGTACCATAAAATATAGGGAACAACAAATGCCGGAAGAAATGGAATTCTGTCGTCCAGCCCCACATGCACCACATGATATTCAAGCCCCATAAACTGCGTGCAGAAATACAGCCCGCCCAACACGGGGAACAGCAGCATCAGGTAAATTTGCCGGTTCCTTTTCAATAACGAGCGCAATGTTTCACCTCCCTATCTGGGAGTATACACGTTTCGACAAATCCCGTCAAGGGAAAGAACTTGACGGCCGATTCTTCCCCGTCCAAAACAAGCAGGCTTCTCTTTTCTTTTTGGCAGAAATCGGTTATACTATTACTTCAGACTGGGAGGAATTCGATGTTTTTGGATCTGTGCGGAGCGAAGCTCCATTTCGAACAATACGGCGAGGGAAAACCCGACGTGCTGCTGCTGCACGGCTGGGGCTGCTCGATTGAAACCTGGAAGGCCGTTACCAACCGCCTTGCGCGCCGCAGCCGCGTGACGGTGATCGATTTCCCCGCGCACGGGCAGAGCGAACGCCCGCCGGAGCCGTGGGGCGCGCACGAATTCAGCGAACAGGTGGCGGCGCTCATCCGCGCGCTGCACATCGAGGGTTGCGACGTGGTCGGCCACTCGCACGGCGGACGCATCGCGCTGACGCTGGCCATCGAGCACCCGGAGCTGGTGGGCAAGCTGGCGCTGACGGGTGCGGCGGGGCTGAAGGGCAAGCCCACCGAAGCGCAGAAAAAGCGCTCGGAGGAATATAAGCGCCTGCGCGGCATTGCCGACGCGCTCGATAAAATCCGGCTGCTCGGCCCGCTGCCCGAAAAAATGCGCGAAGCGCTCCGAAAAAAATACGGCTCGCCCGACTATAATGCACTGGACGCAGAAATGCGCAAAACGTTCGTCAAACTCGTCTCGACCGACCTGACCGGTCGGCTCGGCGAGGTGAAAGCGCCCACGCTGCTCCTGTGGGGCACGAACGACACCGAAACGCCCCTGTGGATGGGCCGCATAATGGAAAAATCAATCCCCGACTGCGCGCTGGTGGAGCTCAAAGGCGGCTCTCATTTCGCGTTTCTGGAGCAACTGGGGTTCTTCTGCCAGGTGCTCGAACAGTATTTCTATGGGGGGACGACGGCATGATGTTCCTGTTTGCGGCGGCGGCCGCGTTTGCCACGATGCTCTGTGCGCGGCTTTCCCTGCAGTATTATCAGCTGGAAAGCTATCAGTTCGGCGGCTATTACCGCACGCACAAGCGCAACTTCCTGCGCGCGTTCGCGCCCGGATTCTGCGCGGCGGCCGCAGGCGCCGCGGCGAGTTTTCTCGGTTTCTGGGCCGCTTACGCGGCGCAGCTGACGGCGGCGGCCGTCGCCTATTGCCTGCAAAGGCGCGTCAAGGCGAAAAAGCCGCTGGTGATCACCGCGCGCGTGAAGCGGCTGATCGGCTTTCTGGCGGCGGTCTGCCTGGCGCTCTCGTTCGGGCTGACGTTCGGCGTCCGCGCGCTGGCGCTGCCGCTGCTTTTGCCGGCGCTTGCGCCGGTATGGCTGGCGTTGGCGGCGCTGCTGGCGCTGCCCGTGGAAAAGCTGATCCAGCGGATGTACATGCGCGACGCGCGCAGGCGGCTCAAAGCGCGGCCCGACCTGATCCGCATCGGCATCACCGGCAGCTACGGCAAGACGAGCACCAAGTTCATGCTCGCCGCCGTGCTTTCGGAAAAATACCGCGTGCTGGCCACGCCCGGCAGTTTCAACACATCCATGGGCGTTACGCGCATCATCCGCGAACGGCTCATGCCCGATCATCAGGTGTTCATCGCTGAAATGGGCGCGCGGCATCTGGGCGATATCAGGCTGCTGTGCAAGCTGGTGAAGCCGCAGTACGGCCTGCTTACATCCGTCGGCCCGCAGCATCTGGAAACATTCCACTCGCAGGAGAACATCTGCCGCGAGAAGTTCGAGCTGGCGCGCGCCATTCCGGCGGACGGCGCGATGGTTTTCGCCTCGGACGACGGCCTGTGCGAGGCGCTCTACCGCAAATGCACCGCGCCCAAGCACCTCTCCGGCGCTCATCACGAGG
>SFFS01000273.1 GCA_004557805.1 Clostridiales bacterium
CCACACGGGCGCGTCCGAGCCCGTGCAGCCGTGGTATTGATCGGAGGGACGCGCATGTTCTCCTGCAAATACCGCGCGCTCGACGCTTCAGGCGATATGGTTTTCGGCCGCGGCGCGGCGGCGTTTCTCACCGGCGCGCAGGCCGTCCGGCAGGCGTTGGAAACGCGCCTGCGGCTTTTCTGCGGCGAATGGTGGGAATCCCCGGACGAGGGGCTTCCGCTTTTTCAGCAGATGCTCGGCCGCCCGCAGACGCAGGCGCAGAAGGAGCTGATGGATCTGCTCGTCGCCGGGCGCATCGCCGATACCCGCGGCGTCGCGCGCGTGCTGAGCGTGCGCAGCGCGTTTGAAAACCGCCGCTACGTCTGCTCCGCGCGCGTGGAAACGGAATGCGGCGAAATCGAAATCGAGGTGAGTTACTGACATGCCCTATTTCCGCCCCTATATCGATTCCACGGGCTACCACTACCCGACCTACAACGACGTTCTGGCCTATATCGTCGACGGCGCGAAAACCATCTTCGGGCAGGATATCTATCTGGGCAACGATTCGCAGGATTATCAGCTCATCAGCATCTTCGCCAAGGCGGCTTTCGACAGCTATTGCGCCGCTGCCGCGGCGTATGACGCGCACAGCCCCGCAACGTCTGTGGGAACCGGGCTGGACGCGATCGCCGCCGTCAACGGAATCGCCCGCAAGCAGGCCACGAAGTCCTTCGCCGCCGTCACGCTCACCGGCGCGCCCGGCACAACCGTCGCAAACGGCGTCATTGCCGACGCGTCCGGCACGCTGTGGGATCTGCCCGCCTCCGTCGTCATCGGCGACGGCGGAACCGCTTCCGCCACCGCCACCTGCCGCCGCTATGGGCAGGTCGTCGCCGGAAAGGAAACCCTCACCCGCATCATGACCCCGCAGCTCGGCTGGACTTCCGTCTCCAACGAAGCGCCCGCCACGCCCGGCTCCGTCGCCGAAACCGACGCGCAGCTCCGCGCCCGGCAGGCCCTTTCCACGGCGCAGCCGTCCGCCTCCATGCGCGAAGGGCTCGAAGGCGCGCTGCGCGCGCTGAGCGAGGTAACGCGCGTGAAAATTTATGAAAACGATTCCGCCCAGACTGACGCGAACGGCGTGCCGTCGCATTCCGTTTGCTGCGTCGTCGAGGGCGGCGGCGACGCGGCCATCGCCGAGACGATCTTCAACCGCAAGCCCATCGGCTGCGGCACGCACGGCGGCACGGGCGTTTCCGTTATCGACGCATATGGCGCTGCGAATACCGTCCGCTTCCAACGCCCCGTGAACGTCGATTTCGACGTGGCCGTCACGCTCCGCCCGCTCGCCGGATACGACGCTTCCGCCACCCCGGCGGCCATCGCGGGCAGCGTTACGGCCTATCTCGATTCGCTCGGCATAGGCGACGGCCTGACCGCCTCCATGCTCTGGTGGGCCGCCATGAACGCCATGCCCGCGCAGGCCGCGCCCTCGTTTTCCGTCGTGTCCGTCTCCTGCTGCCGCCACGGCGGCACGCCCGGCACGGCCGATATCGCGCTGGCGTTTTCCGAGGCGGCCCGCGGGAACGCGAACTATGTAACCGTGACGGAGGCGAGCGAATGAACGCTGAAGATTATCTCGGCCTCGTCACTTCACAACACCGCGGCGCGCCCCGTTTTCTTGCGTGGGCGCGCTTTCTCGTTTCGTTGTTCGATCCAAACGTGCACGAAACCCTGAACGAAGCGTTTTCGATTTCCGGCGCGCAGGGCGCGCAGCTGGACGCGCTCGGCACGCTGTGCGGCGTTTCGCGCAATGTGCTGGGCGAAGGGAAGCCGCTCGACGACGACCTGTATCGCCGCCTCCTGCGCGCGAAGATCGTCCGCAACCAGTTCTCCGGCAGGCAGGGCGAGCTGGCCGGCATATGGAAAACCGTTTTCGGCGAAGATCTTCAGCTTGCCGTGCGCGACAATCAGGATATGTCCATGAACGTCGATCTGGAAGGCGGCGGCGATCTGGGCAGCGATCTGATTTCGCTCATCCTCGGCGGCCACATCGTACCCAAGCCGTTGGGCGTTTCCATCCTCTACCGGCTCGTTTCGGCGCTGCCCGCCGTTTCTATCGGCGGCGCGTGCGTCTGCACCGTGTACGGGATGATGGAAATTCCCAGCGCAGACGCTTCGTAATCCCCGCTTTTTGCGAGAAAGGAACCCATCGCCTATGGAACTGAAAGCCTATCTGACCGCCGCCGGAAGCGCCGTCGTCGCGAAGCTGCTCGCCTCGCAGGGCGCGCTGGAATTCACGCGCGCCGAGCTTGGCTCCGGCAGCGTTTCCAGCGAGGCCGCCGCGCGGGCGCGCACGTCGCTCGTGGACAAGGCCGCCGACGCGGATCTCGTCTCCGCCCGCCTTTCCAACGGGCAGGCCGCCGTGGACGTGCAGTTTTCCAAC
>SFFS01000052.1 GCA_004557805.1 Clostridiales bacterium
ACGGAATTGCGGCGAAGAAGGCGGCCAAAGCGAAGAAGGCCGAGCCGGGCGATTTGGACGACGTGGATCTGGACGACATTCCCGAAATCAAATAAAAGGGAAACCGATAAAGAGCGAAAGCGTCAAACACAGGGCGCTTTCGCTTTTCTTCTGCCCGCAAAGAAAGAGAGGAAGAAAAGATGGAAGATTACAAGCCGAACTCGCACCGCTACAAAGAGCGGCAGGCCGAAGAGAAAACGGTGGAGCACCGGGCAGAAAAGGTGGTTACCGGCGGGGTGAAGCAGCGCAAAAAGAGCGGGCTGAGCCGGGCCGGGAGCGTATTCATGCCGGGCGACGTGGACAGCGTGAAGAATTATATCCTGATGGACGTGCTGGTGCCGTCGATCAAGCGGGCGATTTCGGACATCATCTGCAACGGGATCAACATGCTGCTGGGCGAGCCGACGCGGAGCAAACCTTCCGCGCAGGGGGCGAAGGTTTCGTATCGCTCGTATTACGAGCAGAACGACCGGCGCGATTACGCCCGCCCCCGGGCGCAGGCCGCCTACAGCTATGACGACGTTATATTTGACAACCGCGGCGACGCGGAAGAGGTGCTCTGCCGGATGGAGGAGCTGCTGGAACGGTTTGAAGTGGTCAGCGTGGCCGATCTGTTCGATATGGCGGGCATCAGCTGCAACTATACGGACAACAAATACGGCTGGACAGACCTGCGGGACGCGCGGGTTGCGCGCGTGAGCGACGGCTACGTCATCCGTCTGCCGCGGGCGACGAGCCTGTGAAAAAAAAGGAGAGAAACCAGATGGAAAACGACGCGGTGAACCATCCGAAACATTACAAAACCCCGAGCGGGCTGGAAACCATCGACGTGATCGAGGCGTTTACGGCCGAGCTGAAGGGAAGCGAGGCGACGAACACCGGCAACATACTCAAGTATATCTGCCGCTGGAAAAAGAAGAACGGCCTGGAGGACCTGAAAAAGGCGCGCTGGTATCTCAACCGGCTGATCGACCGGCTGGAAAAGGAAGCGGCGGACGGCCTGACAGTCACGTACATAGACGGCCGCTGTTATACGGCCGCATCGAACGGGAGGGAAGAGAATGAAAATTGATATTTCCAAATGGACGCGCAGGGGGACGCTGGCCTGGAAAAAGCACGGCCCGGAAATTCTGGTGCTGCTGGGCGTGGGCGGCGTGATCGGCGGCGGGGTGATGGCCTGCCGGGCGACGCTGAAGCTGAACGGCGTAATGGAAGACCACGCGGCGCGGACGGACGCTCTGCGCGAAGCGCGGCAGGAGGACGAAAATGCCGAGGGCCGGAAGGCGCTGGCGTATCTGACGACGGGGACGGCGCTGGCCCGGCTTTACGCCCCAGCGGCGACGGTGAGCCTGCTTTCCATCGCGAGCATCCTCGCGGGCAACAGCATGCTGCGCAGGCGCGGAGCGGCGCTGGCGGCGGCCTATCTGACGCTGGAGAAAAGCTTCCGGGATTATCGTGGCCGGGTGCGCGAGCGCTTTGGCGAGGAGACGGAGAACGAACTGCGCCACGGCCTGCGCCGGGAAAAGATGGAAGAAACCATCGTCACGGAGGACGGGAAGAAAAAGAAGGTAAAGCGCGAGATCATGCTGGGCGCGGAAAGCGGCCCGAGCGACTTCGCCCGATATTTCGCCTATGGCGAGGCGAAGGGGGCCGAGGCGAACGAGGACTATAACCGCTTCTTCCTGCGGGCGCAGGAGGAAATGGCCAACCATATGCTGCGCGCCCGGGGCGTGCTGTTCCTCAACGAGGTATACGATATGTTGGGCATCGATCGGTCAATCGCCGGCCAGGCCGTGGGCTGGGTATACGACAGGGACAGCGAGGACGGCGACAACTACGTCGATTTCGGCGTGCAGGAGGTTTACCGCAAAAAGAGCGACGCGCCGGGCGATTACGAGAAGGTGTTCCTGCTGGATTTCAACGTGGACGGCGCGATTCTCGGCCACTCGGTGGACAAGGGGCTGCTGACGGCGTAACGGCCGCAGGCGTCATGGACGAAAAGGGGGAAAGCGCCCTGGGGCGCGGAAAAAATGGTTTGGGCAATATTTTTAACGCTTGTCGTCGCGGTGATGGGGACGACGATGGCATACACATGCCTTAGCTGCAGGCGGCGGGAGGCTGAAAACCGCCGCCTTGCCGACGAAAACGAAGGCCTCAGGCGCAGAATTTCGGACTGCTGCGAGCAGGAACAGCGCCGCAAGGAACGGGCCGCCTATGAGCGGGGACTATACGACGGGCGGCAGACGGACGCGCTGTATCGGAGCGTGCTGCGCCGCTATTCGGCCCGGGAGCAGGTTTCCGTGATGATCAACGGCGAGGAACGCGGCGGGCAGGACGCATAAGGAGGAAAAAGCGATGAACAGAACCTGGACGGGATGCATCTTTTTCGCGCTGGGCGCAGCGGGCGGCGCGCTGGCAGCGCGCAGATTTTTTGCGGAAAAATACGCGCGCATTGCGCAGGAGGAAATCGACTCGGTAAAGGCCGCGTTTGCCAGGCGTGAAAAGCCGGCGCGCGAGGAGCCCGCGGCCAGCGAGAAGGAAAAGACGGACTATCGCACCTACGCCGAAGCGCTCAGCTACGCGGAAAAGGCGGAGGAGCCGCCAATCGAGCTGCCGCCGCGCGTGATCGCGCCGGACGAATTCGGCGAGATGGACGAATACGACCAGATCAGCCTGACGTACTACGCGGACGGGACGCTGACCGACGAGACCGACCGCGCGCTGGACGAGCGGGAGGTTGAGGAAACCATCGGCCGGGAAAACCTGCGCCACTTCGGCGAATACGAGCCCGACTCGGTGTTCGTGCGGAACGACCGGCTGAAGGCAGATTACGAAATTCTGCTCAGCCGCGGCAGCTACGCCGAAACGCTTGCGGCCAAACCGTATCTGGCGCGCTGAGGGCGAACCGAGGGGGAGGAAGGCAGATTTGACGCAGGGCAGGAGGGTGAAGCGAGGCGAGACGATTCGAGAAGCATATTTTCAATGGATGGTTTCTCTTGTATGCGGCGAGCGGCGCACGGACCCCGGGGCATGGGAGCGCCTGTTTCGCCTGCTTCATGAAACGGAGTTTACATACACGCTGGAGATGGACGGCAACCGGGCGGAGGACGGCACGGATCTGCGCTACCGGTTCGCATACGAATGCGGCTGGCCGGCGGAGGACGTCCGCACGTATCTGGACGGGCGGCCCTGCAGCGTGTTTGAAATGATGGCGGCGCTGGCAGCGCGCTGCGAGGAGCACATCATGGCCGACCCGGCCAGCGGAAACCGGACGGGCAAATGGTTTTTCGGCATGCTGCAAAGCCTGGGGCTGGGCGAAATGAAAGGCGGCCGGATGGACGAAAAGCGCGCCCGCGCGATACTCGAGCGCTTTTTGCGAAGGGAATATGAGCCGGACGGCCGGGGCGGCCTGTTCACGATAAAAAGCGGGCGGCACGACATGCGGAGGATTGAAATCTGGTACCAGATGATGTGGTATCTGGATGAGATAACATGAGAGAAGGGGAAAAAGATGGACGAGCGGATGATTACGCTGCTGGTTTTGCCGCGGGAACGGGACGCGCGCATGCGCGCCCTGGAGCGGAAGCTGCGCAGGCAGGAGCGGCGGACGGCCGTGCTGTGCCTGTGGGGCGCGGCGCTGGGGCTGATGATGGCGGGCCTCCAGAGCCAGATAAAGGAGGACAAAGCGAAAAAACAAAAATGAAAGAGCAAGGCATTTCAAAAGGCCGATAGAGGGATGACATATGATCGACTTTTTGATGATATCCACCCGGACGACGAAGCGCGGCGTGGTTGAAATCTATCCGAAGTTCATCATCAGAAACCCGAGCGAGCATCTGATGATCCGCGGCGGCGATTTTTACGCGATCTGGGTGGAAGAAAGAGGTCTGTGGTCGACAAACGAACAGGACGCCATCGACACCATCGACACGGCGCGGGAGCACTACGTGAAACCCCCGAGCCAGATGATCGTGATCGATTTCGATATTCCGGGGCCGGACGGCGAAAAGAGCCTCGAGCGCAACCTGGAAGAGGCGGGCAAGTGGCCGCCGACCTACGCGGAAACGAGCCGCAGCGGGAAGGGAATCCACCTGCATTATATTTACGAGGGCGACGTGACGCGCCTGAGCCGCGTTTACGCCGACCATATCGAAATCAAGGTTTTTACCGGAAAAAGCAGCCTGCGCAGAAAACTTACGCTCTGCAGCGACCTGCCGCTGGCGACGATCACGCACGGGCTGCCGCTGAAGGAGGAGAAAAAGACGGTCAACTTCGATTCCGTTCAGAGCGAACGGGGACTGAGGAACCTGATCAAACGGAACCTGGCGAAGGAAATTCTGCCCAACACCAAGCCGAGCATCGACCTGATTGCCAAGGACCTGGAAAACGCATACGCAAACGCGGCCTTCAGCTACGACGTGAGCGACATGAAAAACGCCGTGCTGGCCTTTGCGGCGCACAGCACCCATCAGGCGGACTACTGCCTCAAGCTGGTGAACCGCATGCGCTTCAAATCGAAGGATCATGAGGAAGGGCAGGCGGCCGGGGCGGAAGGAGAAGGCGCGGAGCGTCCGATCGTCTTCTACGACGTGGAGGTGTTTCCAAACCTTTTTCTGGTGAACTGGAAGCCGGCGGGGGAAGGAAAGCCCGTCGCGCGGATGATCAACCCCAAGCCCGCGGAAATTGAAGAGCTGATGCGCTACCGGCTGATCGGCTTCAACTGCCGGCGATACGACAATCATATTCTCTACGCCCGCCTGATGGGCTACTCCAACGCGCAGCTTTACAGCCTCAGCCAGCGGATTATCGCGGGCGGAAAGCGCTCGGACGCGTTCTTCGGCGAGGCCTACAACGTCAGCTACACGGACGTTTACGATTTCGCATCGGCGGCGAACAAGAAAAGCCTGAAAAAATTCGAAATCGAGCTGGGGATTCACCATCAGGAGCTGGGGCTGCCCTGGGACAAGCCTGTGCCGGAGGAGCTCTGGCCGAAGGTGGCCGAATACTGCGACAACGACGTGATTGCGACGGAAGCGGTATTCAACCACCTTGCCAGCGACTGGACGGCGAGAAAAATCCTGGCCGACATTGCCGGGATGACGGTAAACGACACGACGAACAGCCTGACCACGCGAATTATATTTGACCGGGCGCGCAGGCCGCAGGAGGAATTCAACTATCGCGACCTGGCGGTGCCCGTCCATCAGCTGCGGCAGGAGGTGATGGATTTCCTGAAAAACGCGGCCCCGGAAATGATGGAAGCCACGCACGGCGAGGAGGAAAGCCTGCTGCCCTACTTCCCCGGCTACAAATACGAGGAGGGGATATCGACCTATTGCGGGGAAGAGGTGGGCGAAGGCGGCTATGTATACGCCGAGCCGGGCATGTACGAAAACGCGGCGCTGCTGGACATCGCCTCGATGCATCCGCACAGCGTGATTGCCGAATGTCTGTTCGGCCCGCGGTTCACAAAGCGGTTCAAGGAAATTGTCGACGGGCGCGTGAGCATCAAGCACAAGGCATGGAGCGAGGTGAACGAAATCCTGGACGGAAAGCTGACCCCGTACATCAAGCTGGTGCAGGACGGAAAGCTGAAGGCCAAGGAGCTTGCCAACGCGCTGAAGACGGCGATCAACTCCGTATACGGCCTGACGAGCGCGGCGTTTGAAAACGCATTCCGCGACCCGCGCAACCGCGACAACATCGTGGCCAAGCGCGGCGCGCTGTTTATGGTAAACCTGAAAAAAGAAGTACAGAAGCGCGGCTTCACCGTGGCGCACATCAAGACGGACTCGATCAAGATCCCGGAGGCGACGAAGGAGATTATCGATTTTGTGATGGAATACGGCAAGCGCTTCGGCTACACCTTCGAGCACGAGGCGACCTACGAGCGGATGTGCCTGGTGAACGACGCGGTTTACATTGCCCGATACGCCGCGAAGGAGGATTGCGAGAGACGATACGGCTATATTCCCGATAAAAACGCGGAAAGCCCGGGAGAATGGACGGCCACGGGCAAGCAGTTCGCCGTGCCGTATGTTTTCAAGACGCTCTTCAGCCGCGAAGCGATTGAATTCGCCGATCTGTGCGAGACGTTTTCGGTGAGCGGGGCGCTTTATCTGGACATGAACGAAGAACTGCCCGGCGTGGAGGAGGAAGAGAAGGCGCTTGCCAGGCTGATGAAGGAAAACGGGCTGACGCACGAGGAGCTGATGGACTTCCAGGCGACGGGCGAACTGCCGGAGGCCTGCGACAGCGCGGCGCTGGCGATGAACCTGCGCGGGCTGACAGATGCGATTGCGCGGGGACACGATTATCACTTCATCGGCCGGGTGGGCCAGTTTACGCCCGTCAGGCCCGGAACGGGAGGCGGCCTGCTGCTGCGCGAAGCGGGCGGCAAATACGCCGCCGCAACCGGGAGCAAGGGCTGGCGCTGGATGGAAAGCGAGATGGTGGCGGCCCTGAACAGGCAGGACGACATCGACCGCGGCTACTACAACCGGCTGGTGGACGACGCGATTGAGACCATCTCCAAGTACGGCGACTTTGAATGGTTTGCCTCCGGTCCCTCGAAAAACTGAGGTTTTTCGAGGGTAAGGCAGGACCCACTTTCTAAAACGCTGCGGCGTTTTCGGGCGAAAGTGGGGCGGGGTAGAGATTTTTGACCACAAACTCAGGCGTTTGCTCCTTCAAAAATCTCCGTTTTCACCGCGCATGTCGCTGAAAACGATTTGAATTCGAGAGGGCTGCGACCCTCTCGAGCTCTCCCGGGGATTTTAGCCGACTGCAGTTAAAGCATATTTTCAAAAAAAAACGGACACGAGAAAGGAAGAAAACACCATGATTGGAAAAACGATTGCGATTGACAACACCCGTTTCATCTTTGCCACCAACTTCAGCGGCAACCCGACGAAGGACCGCTTCGGCGACGCGCGGCGGAAGGCGAACATCCTCATCCCGGACAGGGAGCAGGCGCGCGATCTGATCAAGGCGGGGTTCAAGGTGCGCGAGACGAAGCCGCGCCCGGACGACGACCCGAACGAGTTCGAGCCGGAATATTTTGTGACGGGCGTGCTGATGTATCGCAACCGCAACGGCATGCCGGTGAAGTATCCGCCGAAGGCGTATCTGGTGAGCGGGGAAAGCGAGCCGGTGCTGCTGGACGAGGAAAGCGTGAGCTGCATCGACCAGATGCGGATCAAGAACGTGAACGTGATCCTCAACCCGTATGAATACGACCCGGTGAACCACGGGATGAGCCTGTACATCCGGACGATGTATGTGGAGCAGGATCTGGACGACGACCCGTACGCGGCGCGGTATCGCCATCGCGCGGACGGGCTGGGCGAGGAAGATATGCCCTTCTAATTCCAGCCCTCGAAAAACTGAGGTTTTTGACAGACAGAGAGGAGCTTTTTGAAAGTTCCTCTCTTTTTGTATTGAAAGAGACGGAGGCATGACCAATGGCGGGAATTCGCCTGTTTGACTATCAGCTGGACGCGATCCGGCGGATGAAGAACGGCTGCATCCTCTGCGGGGGCGTGGGGAGCGGAAAAAGCCTGACGGCGTTGAGCTATTATTACCTGCAAAACGGGGGCGAGCTCGAAAGCATAAGCGGCGGGGAATATATTCCTATGGACGACCCGCCGGCCGACCTTTACATCATCACCACCGCGCGCAAGCGGGACACGTTCGAATGGGAAAAGGAGCTGGCCCCCTTCCTGCTGACGACGAGCGGGGAGACGAACCTTTACTGCAACCGTGTGACGATTGACAGCTGGAACAACATTGCCAAATACGCCGAGGCGAAGGACGCGTTCTTTATATTTGACGAGCAGCGCGTGGTGGGCAGCGGGGTATGGGTGAAGAGCTTCCTGAAAATTGCCCGCGCGAACCGGTGGATTCTGCTTTCCGCCACGCCGGGCGACAGCTGGAGCGAATACATTCCCGTATTCGTGGCGAACGGGTTTTACAAGAACCGCACGCAGTTCATCCGGGAGCACGTGATCTATTCGCACGCGGCGAAATTCCCGAAGATTGAGCGATATCTGGGCGAAGGGAAGCTGGAAGCGCTGCGCGGGGCGATTCTGGTGGACATGGATTTCCACCGGCCGACCGTGCAGCACCACGAGGATATTTTCGTCCCCTACGACGCGGGGCTGTATCGCGAGATACTGCGCAGGCGCTGGGACGTTTGGAAGGACGAGCCGATTGAGAACGCGGGCGGGCTGTGATACTGCCTGCGCAAGGCGGTGAACCTGGACGAAAGCCGCCAGCGGGCGGCGCTGGAAATTGCGGAAAAGCACCCGCGGATCATCCTCTTTTACAGCTTCGACTACGAGCTGGAGGCGCTGAAGGCCATCGGCTGGCCGCCGGGAACGGCGCTGGCCGAATGGAACGGGCACAGGCACGAGCCGGTGCCGGAGGGCGAAAAGTGGGTGTATCTGGTGAACTACGCGGCGGGGGCGGAAGGCTGGAACTGCACGAAAACGGACACGATCGTGTTTTACTCGCAGCATTATTCCTACAAGGTGACGACGCAGGCGAGCGGCCGCATCGACCGGCTGAACACGCCCTATCGCGACCTTTACTATTACCACCTGAAAAGCCGCAGCGGCATTGACATTGCCATCAGTCGGGCTTTGCGGGAGAAAAAGACGTTCAACGAGAGCAGATTCATTCACTGGTAGGAAAGCGCTCCGCAGACACCGTACCCGGCGAACGTCGAAGGGCGTTTGACGGGCGAAAAGAAGGGAGGAGCGAAGCGACGACTAGGTGTTGAGGACAGCGCTGAAAGCGCTCCGCAGACACCGTACCCGGCGAACGCTGAAGGGCGTTTGACGGGCGAAAACAAGGGAGGCCCGAAGGGCCGACTAGGTGTTGAGGACAGCGCTGAAAGCGCTCCGCAGACACCGTACCCGGCGAACGCCGAGGGCGTTTGACGGGCGATAAAAAGAAAGGAGAAAAGAAAATGCGTGAATTTCTTGAAAACACCCGGATTTGGAAAAAGATCGGCTGCGCGGTGGTGGTTGTGCTGATGACGGTGAGTGCGTTTCTCGTAGGCGCGATATGGACGGCCGTGCGCGCGGAGGTTGCGATCAGCTACAACCAGCGGGTTTATATCCGCGTGTTCGACAACCAGTTCGTGCGGACGCCGACGGAAGCGCGGCAGTTTTTTGCGGAGGGCGGAAAATGAAAGAAGCGGCAAGGGAAGACGGCGTATACACGATAACGCTTTGCGGAGGACAGGAGCAGAAGGTTTCCTTCTGGGAGAATTCCCCCGTGGGGACGCTGCTGGTCGGCTACGATTTTACGCACGGCGAGGAGCGGAAGATTCTGGTGGCTGCGAGAAAAGAGGGAAAGAACGTGCGCATCCTCAACGCGTTTGAGGGGAAAGCGGCGGACGATATTTTCAAGCTGCTGACGACGAGGAAACAGAAATCGGAGGGCAAAGAGGAATGACGGCTGCGATGTATATGATCATCCTGCTGACGGGGATTTTCTTTCTGGGGTTGATTGCGCTGATTGCGGCGTGGCTGATTCAATGGCGCTATCAGGTGAAGCTGGACTATTTTTCCAAGGTGATGGGCGCGGTGGGTCAGGCGCTGACTAGCAGTACGGAGGGAGGCCGTAA
Organism: Clostridiales bacterium; assembly: GCA_004557805.1. Lineage (GTDB taxonomy): Bacteria > Bacillota > Clostridia > Christensenellales > Aristaeellaceae > Aphodomonas. Next base: position 9,674 of record SFFS01000052.1, read on the forward strand.
GGCCGACTAGGTGTTGAGGACAGCGCTGAAAGCGCTCCGCAGACACCGTACCCGGCGAACGCCGAAGAGCGTTTGACGGGCGAAAAGAAAGGGGGAGAAAAAGAATGAACGTACCCTGCAAGGTCTGCATGCTCCTGTGCTGCATGAGTGTGAAGCAAACGCGCAGGCACTGATTTTTATCAGCCGCAGACGACTCTGCAATCAGGCTTCCGCTGATACTCGTGAAGCCTGGAAAGAAGTAAAAGAAAAGGTGAAATCCGTCGATCCGGTACTGGCTTCCGTGATGGTGCCGGAATGCATCTATCGCGGATTCTGTCCGGAGTTCTATTCGTGCGGCTATGTAAACACCGAAGAGTATGCAAAGGCACTGGCGGAGTATCGACAGAAGGAGGCCGGGTGATGGAGAGTATGAAGAAAATCTACTGCGAGGGCGATCTGGCTTACCTGGTGGACAGCGTACAGCGCGGCGAACGATTTAACGGGAAGGCGCACGCGCTGTTTCGCAAGATTGTGGCGGCGCATAACGCCAGCGTTGAAGCGGAAAAACGATTTGAAGTGGGCGAAATCGGGATAGAAAACCGTGATGTTATCCTCTCGGGGCAGGACGAAGGGGAGGAAGATCCCGACGTTGGCCTGATCGACTACGAACAGATTGCAATCAACTCCGTCGCCGACGAATGGCTGACGAGTTACGACTATATACAAACCTGCCTGATCGACTATTGCGGCGGGTATCTGCGGACGAGAAAAGTCGGGGATACGGTTTATCTGGATCTGCTGAAGGATTACGGAAACACTGCCGCGCAGGAGATCGAATTCGGCGTGAACCTGCTCGACCTCACGGAAGAATTTGCGGCGGAGGATATTTTTACGGTGCTCATTCCCCTGGGGGACGAGAATCTGACGATCGCGTCTGTCAACCGGGGCAGCGCCGAGCTGATCGATGAAGAAGCCGTCGCGCAATACGGCAGGATTCTCAAAACGCACGTGTTTTCCAGCGTGAGCGACCCGAACACGCTGCTGGAAAACGCCAGACGATTCCTGGCGAACCATGATAATTTCCCGCGCACGATTACGGTGAAGGCGGTCGACCTGCATGCGCCTGATCTGCCGCGAGCTCGGCATTGAAAAGCGCTATTCGCCCGAGGGCGTGCTGTGCTTTCTGCGATTTGGAAACAAGACGGCGACGGAGCGATCCAACTGCCGGAAAAGGCAGCCCTACGTCTATACCATCTACGCGACCCACGGCGGCGGGGGCGGCAGGAAAGAAGGCGCGAAGGCCATTCGGCTGGCCGATATGGCGTCCGTCGTCGACGCGGATATTTACGTGCATTCGCATTCCCATATGCCGATGATTATGAAGCAGTCCTTCTTCCGCGTGGATGTTCAGAACTAGAAGGCCGTTCCCGTGGACAAGCTGTTCGTCAACGACGCGGCGGCGATCAGCTATGGCGGTTACGGACAGGCGGGCGAATTCAAGCCCGCATCGAAACAGAGCCCCGTCATTCATCTGGGCGGGGAGTGTAAAACGATGAAAGCTACTTTATAAGGAGGAAACGGATATGCTCAAAGCAATGTTGAGTCAGCCGATGGGCGGCAAGACTCAGGAAGAAATCGTGGAAACCCGCGAACGCGCAATTCATGCGCTTCAGGAGCGGGGCTACAAAGTCGTCAACACCCTGTGTACGGATGATACGTGCAATACGACGTTTCGCTATACGTGGAACGGCAAAGAAGCCGTGGAAGCGCGCGGTGTTGTGCAGCTTCCGCTGTGCTTCCTGGCAAAGTCTCTGGAAAACATGAGCCTTTGCCATGCCGTTTATTTCTGTAAGGGCTGGGAGCAGGCCCGCGGCTGCCGCATCGAGCATGAAGCCGCAAAGGCATACGGGCTGGAAATCATTTACGAAGAATGAGGAGGAAACGGACATGTTGAGCAATAAGGCTTACGACGTTCTCAAATGGATCGCGCTGTATCTGCTGCCGGCGGCCGGCACGCTTTACTTCGCGCTGGCGGGAATCTGGAATTTCCCCTACGGGGAAGAAATCGTCGGGACGATTACGGCGATCGACACCTTCCTTGGCGTGCTGCTGGGCATCAGCACGGCGCAGTACAACAAGGCTGACAGTTCGGAGCCTGACGACGAATGACACTGATCGGGGGAGGCGCTCGTCCGCGCGGCGGGCGCTTTCCCTTTTGGTTTTTCCAGAAAGGAGAAAACGCGTGGACGCACAGATACCGATCTGCCAGAAGTATATTCTCTCGCTTGAGGAAGCCTCGCTGTATTTTCATATCGGCATCAACCGCCTTCGCAGGCTGATCAATCAGAACAGGGCGGCGGACTGGGTGCTATGGAATCAGACACGCGCGCAGATCAAGCGAGTCCGGTTTGAGAAGTTTATCGATTCAATCAACACGCTGTGAGATATTTCCCCACGACGTTGAGAACGCTGACGGGCTATGGTATACTATGCTCATCAGAGCAGATCTTGGCGGCGTGGCGGCTCGAACGAGGAGGCGCTCATGTTAACCAGGAGAAAAGATGAAAAAGGAAGGATTCTCCGAGAAGGAGAAATCCAGAAGGCCGATGGGAGGTATGAATTCCGCTATTACGACGTAAACGGTGAGCGAAGAAGCGTCTATTCATGGCGGCTTACGCCGACAGACCCGATCCCGGAGGGCAAGCGCGACTGTGCAAGCCTGCGGGAGATGGAGCGGGATATTCTCCGGGATGTGGAGGACGGGCTGCTGACGCAGCAGAAAATTACCCTGAACGATCGATGGGGCGTTTACATTGCCGACAAGCCGGAGCTGAAGCAATCCACCCGCACAAACTATCGCTACATGTATGACAAATACGTGCGGGATGAGATAGGCGCGATGAAAATCGCATCCATCAAGTATAGCACCATGAAGAAATTCTTTAACAGCCTCATCCACGAAAGAGACTTCAAGGTAAACAGCACGCGGATTGTCTACAACATTCTGCATCCTGTCTTCGTCGTCGCCATACGGGACGGAGTGATCCGGACGAACCCGATGGAGGGCATTATGGCCGATCTGAAGCGATCAAACGATTGGGAACAGCCCAAGCGCCATGCCCTCACGGAAGAACAGCAGCGAGCCTTCATGGCCCATGTGGAAACAAGCGACGTTTTCAGGCGCTGGAATCCGCTGTTCACCTGCCTGCTCGGAACGGGCTGCCGAATCGGCGAAATGCTGGGTCTTCGCTGGGAGGACGTACTCTGGAAGGAGAACGTCATTTCCATCAACCACAACCTGATTTATCGCATGCTGGACAGCGGCAGAGTGGGGTTTCACATCACCACACCCAAGACCCGCAAAGGCGTCCGGCTGATCCCGATGTTCCAGAACGTTCGCCGCGAGCTTCAAAATGAATACATGCGGCAGCAGGAAAACGGTTTTTGCCAGGATATTGTGGATGGGTACTGCGGATTTATCTGGCAGAATTGCTTTGGGCGGGTGCTCACTCCGAATCGCGTGAACCACGCCATCGCCAGGATTGTGGCCGACTACAATCAGCAGGAAGAAAGAATGGCTGCGGCGGAGGGGCGGGAGCCGAACGTGCTTCCCAGATTCAGCGCGCATCAGCTGCGCCATACGTTCTGCACGCGCCTGTGTGAGCGCGAGAACGATCTGAAGCTGATTCAGGAAATTATGGGGCACGCGAATATTTCTACGACGATGGACGTGTATAACGAATCGAATACCGACAGGAAGAAGGCCAGCTTTGCCCGGCTGGAGACAATTACGGATCTTTTCTGAGTTTTACCACAGAATTTACCACAGATGGCGGTGGGAATACGTGAAGAAATGTGGTGATTTGTGAGAAAATTAAAAGATGATATTGGTGATAATGAATAAAATACAAGGGAATTGAGGGACGGGGAGTCTAATCAGGAGAAAGAGATACCCCTCTCGCGCTCTCCCCAGAGAAAGCCGTTTTGGCGGAGGAAAGCAGGGGTTGTACTTTCTGAAACCCTAAGTGGTTCCCTTCTGAGAAAGGGGGGCGAGGAAAGCCCTCTTTGCTTTTCAAACGGAAAAGTTGAGCTTGTACTTTCAGAAACCCCAAGCGGTTTCCTTCTGGGAAAGGGGGTCAGGGGGAAAACCTTCTTCCTTTTCCTAAAGGAAGAAGGTTTTCCCCCTGCGTTCCTTTTCTCACCCTACCTCCGGAAACCTGCGCTTTCGCGGCTGGGCGAGGCTGAAGATCAGCAGGAGCGCGCATGCGGCGGAACAGACAAGGTAGGGGAGTTGGCGCGTGCGGGCAAAGCCGAGCGCGGTCAGAAGAAGAACGAGAGCATAGCGCGGGCAGGCGGAACGGCGAAGCACGGCGGAGAAGAGCGAGGGACGAAGGCGCGGGCGGCAGCGGGGCGGTGTTAGCGGAGGTTCGGGAAGCGCGCGCTGAGCCAGCGCGGCGGTGAGACGGCGATCGAAGAGGATAGCGCGCGGATCGGCCGTTTCCGCGAACGCGCGCGCCGCGTCGGAAAAATCGCACGCGGCGCAGATGAGACAGAGCGGCGCGGCTTCCGCTTTTGCGCGGCGCAGCAGTGGAAGCAGATCGTCCGTTTCGGCGCGGACGGTTTTTTGCAGGAAGAACACGACGGCGCTTTTTTCGTGCAGGCGGCAGGGAACGCAGCCGTCGGAGGGCGCGGCGGGCTTGAGCGGATACTCGCTTTGCAGCCAGCGCGCGGCCTGCGCCGCCGCATCGCCGGGGGCGAGCAGCAGCAGCGCGTCGAGGGCGGCCTCCGCGCGGAGGGCGCGGCATTGCCGGCTGCGGCGCGACTGTGCGGCGCGCGTTTCCCGGCGCAGCAGCGGAGGCAGCAGGAGCGCGCTCAGCGCGCCCGAAGCCAGAAAGGCGGGCGCCGCTTCCCGCCAGAGCGCGAAGAAAAGGCAGCTGAACGCCGCCATAACAAACAGGGAAAGGCCGAGGCGGTCAATCCGCTCGGCCCATCTCGTGCGTCCGTGCGCAGCCGGCTGCATTATTCGTGGCAGCGGCAGCGGTAGCTTCCGCACATGCTCTCATCCTCGGCCTTGCCGCTGGACTGACCGGGAATGGCGTCCACGCGAATCTTGGCGAGGCTGCAATAGTCGCTCTTGTCATGGAACTGGCAGGAGCAGACTCCGCACTGGATGGACTTGTTCGGCTTGTTCATTTCCGACATGAGTATCCCTCCTTTTTTCTTTGAGCTTCGGAAAACAGTTTTTCCGCGCCGGGCGCGGAATATGCAAAAATTGCGCCTTGCGGATTATGACAGATATTGTTATAATAAAATGCAATTTTTATGGGGAGACGTGCATATGTGGCATTATTGTGTGGCTGGGATCCATATCGCCATTGACGTTGAAAAGGCGCCCGGCGCGCCGAGAATGATCAACTTCGAGCCGTTTGCCTGCGAGGCGGGCAAGCCCGATCTGCTCTATCATTTCCTGCCGTATCCTCCGGAAACGCGGCCGGTGCCGCCGGAGGCGGAAATGACCCTCGTCAGCGAGGACAGCATGAACAGCCTGTACATGTCGGGCGACGCCATTTATAAATGCGTGGCCATGCAGGCGGGCGATCCGCGCCGGATGTGGTTCGAGCAGAAGATCGGCCGGTGGGACGAGGCGAACGTCTATATTCCGGATAACTGGCTCGACTATACCGGCCTGGGCAATGCGCTTTCGGTCGAAAAGACGATCCTGCCCTTCGGCGGACTGATCCTGCATTGCTCGCTGATCGACTGGCAGGGCAGGGGGATCATGTTCTCCGCACCCTCGCAGACCGGAAAATCGACGCAGGCGGGGCTTTGGGAAAAGCA
>SFFS01000274.1 GCA_004557805.1 Clostridiales bacterium
CCTTCTTGTCGGTGATGTCCTCCTCCTTGAAGTACACCTTGCCGCTGGTGGGCTCCTCCAGCAGGTTCAGGCACCGCAGGAACGTGGACTTGCCGCCGCCCGACGGCCCGATGATGGACACCACCTCGCCCTTGCGGATGGTGGTGGAAATGCCCTTCAATACCTCCAGCTTGCCAAAGCTCTTGTGGAGGTCCTCCGTGCGAAGAATGATGTTGTCAGTCACTGACGGTCAGCCTCCTTTCCAGAATCTTCAGCAGCTTGGACAGCGTGAACGTGATCGTAATCCGGGACGGCAGCGTGCATATGGATTATTCCAGCTGCGAAAACCAGCTGTGCGTGCAGCAGGGAAGCGTGAGCGCGAAAAACAGATTTTTCCGCGCGCTCGGCAGCCAGATCGTGTGCCTGCCCAACCGCGTGATGATCGAACTGGAAGGCGGCGGAAATCTGCCGCAGGGAGACCTGCCGGACGTCTGAAAAGTCTTTGTTTTAACACACTTTTTGCTTCCGATTATCTTGACACGAAATTTAGCGAAATGGTATCATTATATGAATTCGTGAATACGATGAACGATGCTGAAGCTGTCCGGTTTTCCGGGCGGGCTTTTTGCGTGTGACGGGGGAGTGGATTCACGGTTGAACAACGCGTTTGAAGTGGTCTGGATGGACAAGGGCGAACGCCTCGAAAGGCCGTCCGTCGTCTGTTTGGGCTTTTTCGACGGCGTACACCTGGGGCATCGGAAGCTGATCGATACGGCGATTGAAATCGGCCGGCGCGAGGGGCTCGCCTCGTGCGTTCATACCTTCAGCCAGATGCCCGCGAAGGCGCTGCATCCCGAACGGGATCATCTCGAACTGACGACGCTTCCGGAAAAGCTGCGGCTGTTTCAGGAGGCGGGGCTGGACGCGGCGGCGATCAGCGAATTCAACGAGGAAATGCGCACCATGCACGCGCGCGATTTCCTGGAAAATCGACTGATCGCAGGGCTGAACGCCCGGCATGTGGTGGCCGGATACGACCACCGTTTCGGTTATCTGGGCGAGTGCGGAACGGATATGCTTTCCGCGCTCTGCGCGGAACTTCACATCGGCCTTACCGTCGTTGGACCCGTGCGGCTCGACGGCGGCGAAGTAATATCCAGCACGGCAATTCGGCGGGCTATCCGGGAGGGCGATTACGCTCTCGCGGAGCGCATGCTCGGAAGGCCCTGCCCTGAGGCAATGCGTAGGAGGGATGGCAAATGAAAAAGAGGAAGCTGGCGGCATGGATTGTGCTGACGATCATTGCGGTGGTCGCGGCATTCTGCCTGGCGCTGACCAACGAGGTGACGGAAGACGTCATCGAGCAGCAGGCGGTTGCAGACGCGGAAGCGGCGCGCAAGACGCTTGTGCCGGACGCGGATGCGTTCGAAGCGTTGGAGGCGGAGGGCGTCGATTCGCTGTACCGCGGAACGAAAGACGGCGAGGCCGTCGGTTACGTGGCGCAGGTGACGGTGACGGGCTTTGGCGGCCCGGTGGAAATCACCGTGGGCACGCAGGCGGACGCGCCTGAACTGACCGGCATCAAGGTCGGCGGTTCGAGCTTCTCCGAGACGGCGGGCCTGGGCGCGAAGTCCAAGGAACCGAAGTTCATGAACCAGTTCGCGGGCAAGACGGCGCCCGTGATGCTCAACGACGGCGAAGAGAATGACACCGACGCGCAGGAAATCGACGCGATCACGGCGGCGACGATCACCTCCAAGGCGGTTGTGCGCGGCGTGAACCAGGCGGTGGAAGCGATTGCGCCGTATGCCGGCTTTGAGCTGGATTCGGGCAACGGCGGCGCGGTGGCGCTGGGCGACGGACGCTTTGCGGCGACGGCGGCCGGCTTCGGCGGCGATGTGTACGTTGAAATCACGCTGGACGATACGAACACCATCACGGATATCGTCGTTGGCGACGACAAGTTTGCTGAAACTCCGGGCCTGGGCGGCAAGGCGCAGGACGACGAGTTCAAGAGCCAGTTCATCGGCAAGACCGGCCAGCTGGTGCTGGGCCAGGATATCGACGCTATCGCGGGCGCGACGATCACGTCCAACGCGGTTGTCAACGCGGTGAACACGGCCATGGCCGCGGCCACGGGCGAAGAAGTCGTGGCGGCTCCGGCCGTGGAACCGGCGGCAGCTCCGGCGGCTCCCGCTGAGGCGCGCACGATCGATTCCTCGCTGGACGTTCGCAGCGCCACTGCGAAGGGCTTCGGCGGCGATGTGCATGTCGAAATCGGTCTTGACGCGGACGGCAAGATTGCCGATATCGTCATCGGCGACGACAAATTTGCAGAGACTGCCGGCCTGGGCGCGAAGGCGCAGGAGCCGGAGTTCTATGAGCAGTTCATCGGCCAGACCGGCCCGTTCACGCTGGGCGAAAATGTGGACGCGATTGCAA